>JBJMGR010000119.1:0-35425 GCA_045807805.1 Pyrinomonadaceae bacterium
CCGCAGGCGCACGTGGCTGTAGAAGTCGAAGTCGGGGCGGTCGCCCGTGAAGTATGCGAAGGACTCCGTCGTCATGTGGCGTCGGTGCGTGGGGTCTGTGTACGAGGCCACGTCCGAGTAGTGCGGCGTGTCGAGCCTTATCAGCGCGCCGGGCCGCGCGACGCGGTATAGCTCCGCGACGACGGCGAGCACGTCGTCAACGTGCTCTATCACCTGATTGCCGACGATGAGGTCGAACTCGTCGTCGGCGAACGGATAGGGCACGTCGTCCAGGTCGTGAATCACGTCGGCGTCCGAGCGCGGGTTGCTGTCCATGCCGATTGCGCCCTGCGTCTTGTGCCTGCCGCACCCGATGTCGAGTATCTTCATGCGAACCGACTTATAGCACCCGTCGCCCGGCGCGTCACCTTTCAGCATGGACGCGCCCGCGCGTGCTCCTCATTCTCTTCTACCGTTCTTCTCCCCACGCATGCGCCTGCCCACGCCGCGCATCAAGGGGCCGAGCAGGGGTGCTTCGACGACCCACTGCCGCAGGCGTCCCGCCGCCGAGTTGAAGAACTCGTCGCGCTCGTTCATCACGCCCGACATGGCCCATCGCACGTAGCGCGCGGCGGCGCGCCCCTCCTCGGCCGCGTCGCGCTCGGCCGAGCCGTGCTCGGCGATGACCTCTTCGTAGATTGAGACGACCTCGTCGAAGGAGCGCACGCGGTCGGCCCCTTCGCGCACGAGGCGCGAGACAGAGGCGGCGTCCTCCGCATCGTAGCGTGAGATTTCGCGCGCCAGCGCATCCGCGCTCAGGTCGCCTTGCAGCGCGCGGACGCCGAAGTTTAGACGGCGGAGCCGCGCGGCCTCGGCCGAAGTGACCAGAGGCCCGGAGCCCACCGCATCGCAGAGGACTACGGCGCAACCGACCGCCAGAGCCTCAAGCGCCGAGCGCCCCTTCGCGAAGACCAGATCGTAGAGGCTCAACTCCTTCTCCGGCTCTTCCAGCACGCGCCCCGCGTCCTTCCCGGCCACGTCCAGCTTCACGCCGAAGCGCTCGCAAGCCTCGCGCACCACATCCGAATGCTTGAGCGAGTTGTTGCTGAAGACGAGCGCGCGCCGTGGCCGCGTGGGAAGCGGCGGACGCGGCGCGAAGCGTTCGAGGTCTACCGAGTTGAGCACGACGCGCACGCGCTCTTCGGGCACGCCCCCCTCCCAGAGCAGGCGGTCGCGGCACGTGTCGTCGACGGCCACGTAGCGATAGATGCGCGGGTGGCGCGGCGGACGCTCCTCCCAGGGGAGCCAGCCGTGGCAGTAGAAGAGCGCGGGCGCGTCGGAGAAGTGCAGCAGCGCCGTCATCGTCTCGACGTGATGCTGGCCGTGTATCACGTCGGGCGGCGCGGTGGTCAACATGTCGAGGTCTTCGACGATGGGTATCGTCGCGGCGCGCAGACTCTTTGCGAGCGGGCCGACTAGCGTTGTGTAGACGACGGGCGTGTGGCCGCGCGCGAGCAGCGCCGTCGCCAACTCACGCACGAACAACTCCGTGCCCGTGCGGTTCCCTATCTCGTGATTGGTGATGAGGACGCGCAAGGGGCGCATCAATGGTTCCTCTCGACGGCCTCCGCGAGCGCCGCCGCGAGCGGGAGCATGTGTTCGCGGTAGCGTATCACGCGCTCGTAGAGCCCTTCCGCGACCCTCTCCTCGCCGCGCCGCTCGTAGTAGGGCTTCTCGAAGTCGAACGGACAGTCGCGTCGATTGACGGGCCGCAGGCATTCGACGCGGAATATGTCTAGCCCCGAGAGGTCTGTGGCGGCGTGCTCGTCGAGTTTGAAGTAATCAACGACCGCTCTGTCGCCCTCCCCGCGTAGCGCGTCTCTGGTCTCGGCGGCAAGCTCGGGGTAGAACTCGAAGGCCGACGCGAGCTTTCGCGCGAACGTCTCGTCGTCGAGGCGGAGCCAGACGGCGTCGGCGCGTAGAGGCTCCGGGCAGTGGTCGGGCCTCTTGACGAGCGTGAAGTCATAGTTTGCCGCACGGCGGCCCGAAGCGCGGCTCGCCATCTCGACGGCGGCGTTCGTGACGAGTCGCGCGAGGTCGTGCGTGGTGTTGTAGCCCTCGCTCGCATCGCCCACGACGCGCCCGACCCCCGCCTCGACGAAAGCCTCGGCCAACTCTTCGCTCAGTCTCAGGAACAGATCAAAGTCGCGCGCGAGAATGAGGCGGTAAACTTCCGCGTCGGTAAAGCGCGCGAAGACGCGGCCCTGCCTTATCCCGAACCTCTTCAGGTACTCCGCGGTCGCGGCGATGCGCGGCGTGCCCGCGCGTCCGGAGCCGTCGGTCAGCACGAAGACCGTCGGGCGCTCGCGTTCGAGCCAGCCGTGTATGCGTACTTCGTGACCGGGATGTGCGACGACGACGGCCGCCGTGTCATGAAAAGTCATTCTAAGCCATCACTGTTGCGGTCTCTGAATCAATCGAGCTTGAACGTTGGGAGCCATTGTGTCAGCAGTCGCGCCGCGCAGTAAAGCCGAAAGCCATTGCATTAAATCCGAAACGTCGGACGCCTCGGCGCGCCGTAGAATTTTCGGAACCGGCGCGGCGCGCGGGGCGTGTGAAGCGTGCAAGCAAATCTCTCAGGAGGTCAACGTGTATATGAAACGCAAAGCACTGTTCGCCGCCGTCGCCGCGGCGCTTCTGTCAGTCGCTTCCGCGAACGCGCTCGCACAGGACGCCCCGCCCGCCGCCCCTTCGGTAGTCGCCGCGCCCGCGCAACCGTCCGCGGACATCGCGCCCGCGCGGCCCGCAATCGCAGTCGTCGCGCCCGCGCCACAAGCATCGGATGTCGCGCCGGCGCAGTCGCGGCAGACCGCACCTCCCGCGCCCGCCGAACCAGCGGATACCCTTGAGCCGCAGATCGGATTCGCCGAGTTGTTACCCGACGAAGGCAACTACCTCGGCGTGCGCGTCGAGGAGTTGACGCGCGAGAACGCGAAGGAGTACGGGCTCTCGGGCGAGCCGCGCGGCATCGGCGTCAAGCAGGTCTTGAAGGGCAGTCCCGCCGAGCGCGCGGGCCTGCGCGAGCGCGACGTAATCGTACGCTTCGACGGCGAGGCCGTGGCGAGCGTGCGCAAGCTCACGCGTTTGATAACCGAGTCCTCGCCTGACCACACGGCGCGCATCGGCGTGCTACGGGGCGGCTCCGAGCAGGAGGTGTCGGCCACGCTCTCGCGGCGCGAGCGTATGGCCCCCGCCGTCGCGGAGCAACTCTTCGGCGGCGTAGACCTCGCGGAGGCGCAGCGCTTCGGAGAGGAGTGGGCGAAGAACTCGGAGGAGTGGAAGCGCGAGAGCAAGGGGTTCAAAGAGTTGGGTCGCGACGGCTCGGGAGTCTTCGCCTTAGGCTCTTCGCGCCGAATAGGAGTGACGACCACGACGCTCGGCAAGCAGCTCGCCGACTACTTCGGCGTCTCGCGCGGCGTGCTCGTCAACTCTGTCGAGCAGGGGAGCCCCGCGGATAAGGCCGGACTGCGTGCGGGGGACGTTGTGACCGAGGTTGAGGGCAAGCAGATTGAAGACGCCTCAGACCTCGCGCGCGCGCTCGGCGCGAAGGAGGAGGGCGAAGTGACGCTGACGGTCGTGCGTGAGAAGAAGCACCGCACCGTGCGCGTCACGCCCGAGCGCAGGCAGACGCCGCAGCAGTTCTTCACGACTCCGGGCGCATTCCGCATCGCCCCGCCAGTCGCGGCAATCGCGCCGCGACTCTCCATGACGCCGCGCGCCTACGTCGCGCCTAACATCATCCGCGCGCCGTACACGCTCAAAGACCCTGACTTCATCAATCCGCCGCTCGTCATCGCGCCGCACGTCTTCGCGGCCCCGCGCGTGCCCGTCGCGCCGCGCGCTGTGATAGTCAAACCCGGCGGACGCATACTCTAAAGCATCTCTCATTTGAAGTAGGTATGGAGTCAAATTCACCAACGCGGACACAGAGGCACTGCCGGATGCCTTTAGCGGTGCCTCTGTGTCCGCGTTGGTGAACTCTTCCTAGGTCATATCTGATTAAAAGAATCGGCACGGCGGAGCATGAGAGTCTCCGTCGTGCCGATTCTTTTTAAGAGGCGTGCGCGCACGCGCGCGGGGCGGCGCTCGGCCTTCGTCAGTCGCGCGAGGCGACTTTAGTTGTGCGTGGAGTCAACCTTGCAGAGGTCGCCGCTCGAAATCTGCTGTAGGTTGCGCTGGATGAGATAGTCGCGCGTGCCGAGGTGCATGTTCGCCCACGAGCCGTTGGCGACCGTGTACTGGAAGTGGCCGAATGTCCACGCGCACTTGTCGGCGTTCTCCGCGCCGCCGCTGTCGAACCACGCGTTAAGGTCGGGGTCTGTGTTCGCCTCTTCAAGCTCGTGCGAGAGCACGGAGATGGCTGCGTCTATGCCCGCGTTGCCGTTAGGGCTCGTGGTCTGCGCGGCGCAGGACGAGAGGCAGCGGTTCGCGTTGCCGACGAACGAGTAGCGTATGCGCGCGCCGTTCGTGTTGTTGCCCGCCGTGTGCCAGCCGCAGTACTGCGTGCAGAAGCCCGAGGAGGCCGTGACGTTAGACGAGGTGACGACGAAGTAGACGCCGCTCGCGTCGTAGGGCAGACGGCCCGAGTTGATGGCGTTCTTCACGACGGTGAAGATGGCGGTGTCGGAGAGGCGCGTGCTCGTCCCCGTGTCGGTGGACTCGCCGCCCCACGTGACGTTGCCGCTGACGCCGGGGTAGCTCGTGTTGAGCAGGTAGTAGGGCGAGCCGCCGATGCTGTGGCCCCAGTCGCGTATGATTTGCTGGCCTGCGGGCGTGTCCGACCCGTTCGACTGGTTCCAGTTGCCGTACCAGATGATGTAAATCTTCGGCGTGCCGATGACGGGGCCGCCGTGGTTCGTGATCTTGGGCGAGACGGTGCCGGTGCCGCCGGTCGTCAGCGCGCGGCCGTTCGCGGGCAGCCCGTAGGGGTTAAGCTCGGGGGCGGCGGTGGAGTCCTTACTGTTGTCGTCGCCCTTGTCTTCAGCGTCGGCGCCGTCGTCGTTGATGTGGTGGACGTGACCCTTGGCCTGGCCGTTGCCATTCTGGGCGTGGGCGGTGTTAAGCAGGTTCGAGGCGCGGAACAGGCAGACTGCGGCAATAACCGCAAGGGAAATGCTCAGAACTCTCTTCATTCGTGTCTCCTCGTCGAGGTTGTACGGCCCGCGTATGAGGCGCGGGGCCGCTCGCTCACACATAGGTGTGCGAGCGGGCTTGCGGAGCAGACCTTCCCTTAGGGCACGGAAAGGCCCCGGCGAAAAATAGCTTCCGGCGAATTAAGTTGTCGTTGACACCAGATGAAGAGACGGACTAAGGCAGAAGACCGCACCCTTGTTCCTGGCCGAACGGACTTTGTATGAGACCGAACTTAAAACAACTGTTTTGGGGCTGACCTAACAGGTCTGTGGGGGAGCAACTTATCGCACGCCGGGGCACGCCGCGTCAAGTCCAAAATAAAGATTCTTTATCGGGGCGAAAAAAACTATTGAATCCGGCAAGCCGACGCCTTAGAGCCCCGGCCGCAATCCGCGGCCCGCGCGCGCATCGTACTGTACGGCATCGGATGTGCGGCGAGACGCACGAGGCGTTAGGGAGGCGAGTATGGCGACGCGAAAAGTTTTCATCACGGGCGGCACAGGCTACCTCGGGCGCACGCTCGCCTCAAGACTCCTCGAACGCGGCCACGAGGTGCGCGCGCTCGTGCGGAATGGCTCCGAGTCGAAGCTGCCGCGTGGGTGCGAGGCCGTTCACGGCGACCCGCTCGACGGCGAGAGCTTCGCCGGACGGGTCTCGCCTTCCGACACGTTCGTGCAGCTCGTCGGCGTGCCGCGCCCTTCGCCCGCGAAGGCGCGTCAGTTCCGGGAGATCGACCTCGTCTCGGGGCGCGCGTCCGTCGCGGCGGCGCGCGCGGCGGGCATCAAACACTTTGTCTACGTGAGTGTCGCGCAGCCCGCGCCCGTGATGAAGGCTTACTGGCAAGTGCGCGCCGAAGTAGAGGCAGGCTTGCGCGAGTCAGGCGTGCCCGCGACCGTTTTGCGCCCCTGGTACGTGCTCGGCCCCGGCCACCGCTGGCCCTACCTGCTCAAGCCTTTCTATTACGTCTGCGAGCGACTCCCCTCGACGCGCGAGACGGCGCTGCGTCTCGGCTTCGTCACGCACGCGCAGATGACCGACGCGCTCGTGCGCGCTGTCGAAGAGCCCGCCGAAGAGTTCCGCGTCCTCACAGTCTCCGACATACGCGCAGCCTCCGCCTGAAGCCTCACTCAGTCCGAAGGGCCGCGCCGTTGTACAATCGGCCGCGGATGAGTATGCAGGAAGAGTTCGACGCGTTGGTCGCGGATGCAGCGGCGTGCCGAAGGTGCGCGGCGATGTGCGGGCGCAGCGCCGTGCTGAGCGAGCAGAACGGGCGCGTGGGTGCGCGTGTAATGTTCGTGGGCGAGGCACCGGGCCGTCAGGGCGGAGACCGAACGCGCGTGCCGTTTTCGGGCGACCAGTCGGGCCGAAACTTCTCGCGCTATCTCGCGTCGGTCGGGCTCACGCGCGATGAAGTTTTCATCACGAACGCGGCGCTCTGTAACCCCCGCACCGAGACGGGCGCGAACAGAAAACCGACGCGCGTAGAGGTCTCGAACTGCACGGAGTTTCTGCGCCGACAGATTGAAACGATAGGCCCTCGCGTCATCGTCACGCTCGGGGCCGTGTCGCTTGCCGCCCTCAGGTCGGTCGAGTATCATCAACTCACGCTCAAGGAGAACGTCGGAGAGGTTCACGTGTGGGGCGGGCGCTTGCTCGTTCCGCTCTACCACCCGAGCCCGCAGGTGCTCGCCTCGCACAGACGCGAGGCCGCGCAGCTCGCGGATTACAAGTCGGTCGCGCGCGCCCTCCGACTCGCAGCGCGCACCCGCTCCACTTGAAGAGGTTTAAAAGCAATGTCAAAGAGAACTCTTAACGCCGCCGCCGCGTGCGTGCTTTTACTGTCGGCCTTCGCCGCGGTCTTCGCGCAAACGGCGTCGAAGCCAAGCAGTGACGACGCTCACTACGGCAAGCCCGCCGACGCGCACATGACCGCGAGCGCGACCGTCAAAGTCGTCGCCGCGCCGAAGGTCGGGCAGGCCGCGCCCGACTTCAAGCTTCCGTACGCGACGCAGGAGGCCATACACATGAAGCCCGAGGAGCAGATGTCGCTCGCTTCGCAGCGCGGCAAGAACGTCATACTCGCCTTCTACCCCGCGGACTGGTCGGGCGGCTGCACGACGGAGGTCTGCACGCTGCGCGACACCTTCGCCGAACTCTCGAAGCTCAACGCGACGGTGCTCGCCGTCAGCGGCGACTACGTCTTCTCGCATCAGGAGTGGGCGAAGCATCACAACCTTCAGTTCCCGCTCCTCTCCGACCATGACCACGCGGTCGCGAAGATGTACGACAGCTTCATGGACGGCGTCGGCTTCAACAAGCGAACCGTCTACCTGATAGACAAGGAAGGCGTCGTGCGCTACGTCAACCTAGCCTTCAAGGCGGGCGACAAGAAGGACTACGACGCGCTGCGCGGCGAGCTTGAGAAGCTGAAGTGAACTAAGTCCGTAGTTCAAAGTTCCAAGTTGCAAGTTCAAAGTTTAAGAACATGCCTTCCTAAACTTTGAACTTGCAACTTGGAACTTTGAACTTGTCAGTAAACATGGCAGAAGCGTTAGAAAGACAGGCGGCGCACTACGGCGACACGCTCGCGGAGTACGAGGCCGTGCGCGGGGGCGGCGGCGCGGGCGTCTTCGATCTTTCGTCGCGCGGGCGCATCGAAGTCTCGGGCGGCGAGGCCGTGCAGTTCTTAAACGGCATGCTGACGAACGACGTTGCGCGGCTCGAAGAGGGCGCGTGGATGCAGGCGGCGTTCCCGAATCCGCAGGGCCGTCTCATCGCCTCCGCGCGCGTGCTGCGTCGCGGCGACTCGTTCCTCTTCGACACTGAGGCCGCCACTTACGAACGCGTCCTCAAGCACCTTGAACGCTACACGCTCGCGGGCGATTTCCGCGTGCGCGACCTGACGGGCGAGACCGCGCTGCTCACCGTGCAGGGCGCGCGCTCGGCGGAGTTCATAGCAGCGGCACTCGGTGAAGAGGTTCATGGCTTGGCGCGCGACCGCATAACCTACTCAGGAGATTACGGCGACGAAAGCGTGCCTTTTATCATTCGCGCGACGCACACGGCCGAAGACGGCTTCGACATATTCGTCCGTGCTTCTGATGCTGGCGAAATCTGGCGCGCGCTCATCGAGGCGGGCGCTACGCCAGCGGGCTTAGACGCGCTCGAAGTGCTGCGCGTAGAGGCAGGGCTTCCGCGTTACGGCGTTGACGCTTCGGAGGCGAACGTCGTGCTCGAAGTCGTGGAAGAGTCGGAGGCCGTCAGCTACACGAAGGGCTGTTACGCGGGGCAGGAGATAATCGCGCGCATACACTGGCGCGGCCACGTCGCCAAAAAGCTCGCCGGAATCGTCTTCGACCGCGAGGCGGAACCGCCCGCCGACTCCGCCGTCAGGACTTGCACCGACGGGCGAGAGGTCGGGCGCATCACCTCGACGGTCTTCTCGCCGCGACTGCGTCGTCAAATCGCGCTCGCGGTCATACGCTACGACTCGCTCGCGCCGGGCACGGAGTTGAAGGTCTTCTCCGGCGATGACGAGTTGTGCGCCGCGCACGTCGCGGAGCTTCCGCTCGTGCGCGGAAGTTGGTACGCGAGCGCGTCGGGGGAGTCGGCGGGATGAGTGACGAAGGCAAGCCTTCTTTGAACGAATCTTCTTCGAGTGAAGGCGCGGCCGACTCGCCTTCGGGCGGGCTCGCGTACGAGCAGGCGCGGCTCGCATACACGATCATACAGGCGCTCCTCGAACACACGCGCGTCACGCAAGACCTCGTCGCCCTCATGGCGCAAGTCCTCGGCGAGGATACGCAGGAGGCTCTCGTCAACACCCCGCACTGGGCCGCATACATGGACAGCCGCCGCACACTCGAACGCACGCGCACCGACGTAGAGAAGTTCGCCCAAGTCTGGACGCGCCTCGCCGAAGAGCTTGAGCCGCCGCGGTCGTAAGAGAGACTACGACGATAAAAAAGAGGTCGGGCGACCGTATCAGTCGCCCGACCTCTTCGACGTTATATGTCAGTTACTCTTCGACGTAGCGCGTGGGGGCGTCGGCGTGTGGGACGAAGCAGTTGCGGCAGCGTGCTTCGTAGGCGTCGGACGCGCCGACGACGACCTGGCCTTCGACCTCGACGATGCGCTGCGAGTAGTTGGCGGGCTGGCCGCAGCGCACGCAGATGGCGTGCGTCTTCGTTATGTACTCGGCGACGGCGAGTAGCTGCGGCATCGGCTCGAAGGGGCGGCCCGTGTAGTCCTGATCGAGCCCGGCGACGATGACGCGTACGCCCCGGCCCGCGAGCGTGTTCACGACCTGCACGAGGTCGTTGTCGAAGAACTGGCCCTCGTCAATCCCGACCACGTCGGTCGTCGGCTCGACGAGTTCGAGAATCTCCGCGGCGGTGCGTACGGCGTTCGACTCGTGGCGCATCTCGGAGTGAGAGACGATGTGGTCGCGCGAGTAGCGCACGTCAATCTCGGGCTTGAAGACCTGCACCTTGAGGCGCGCTATCCTCGCGCGGCGCAGACGCCGGATTAGCTCCTCGGACTTGCCCGAGAACATCGAGCCCGCGATGACCTCTATCCAGCCCGAGCCGGCGTGCCCGGCCTTGACGAGATGCTCGTCGTTTCCTTCCGCCATCAGTCTTTCAACCATCCTTCTTAAACGACCTTTCCAACTTCGTCTCTCGAAATCTCAAACGTAGAGGCGCGCGTTGTAGAAGGGCGCGAACGCCGCGACGAGCGCCGTCTCGAAGCTCATAGCGCGCGTGAGCAGGCCCTTTGAGAGCACGCCCCACGCGCCCTGACGGCTGCGCACGTCGGTCTGCCCCGCGACCTCGTCCATCACGTCGCCCAACTCGCGCCCCGTGCGCTCGACGCGCGCGACTATCGAAGGCGGGACTGTGATGGCGGGCGCGTGTCCGAAGTAGCCGCGCGCGCCGTCGGAGGCGTAGGCCCAACCGTGCAGAAACGTCTGACGCACGCCGTCGAAGGTTATCGAGTGGAAGCCGCCTTCGAGCCCGACGTAGAGGTCTGCGCGCGCGCCTTCCGACGCGAGCAGCTCCCGCACTGCTTCGGCACGGCCGCGTGCGCCGCGCATGAGCTGCATGTCTGAGAGCGGCATCGCGGATACGCCCGACTCAACGGGGCGTGCGATAAGCTCCGCGTGCCTCCAGCGCGGGTCGGCCTCGGCGACGCGCGCGCACGCCGCGCGCAACGCCATGATCTTGGCCGAGCGTGCGGAGCCGAGAGCGATGACCATCGGTTTAACCTTCGCCGCCGAGTGGGGCCGGGGAGTATTCGGCCGGTAGGGCGCGGAGTGCGTCGAGGCTACAACAAAGGGAAGGCAAAGTAAAAAGGCAAAGGGCAAAAGTGAAGGCGATGGAAAGGAGCCCGACCTTCATCGTTGATTGATGAAGGCTGCTCTGTTTGAGATGAAGAACGCTGAGAGGAAGGCTTGCCCTCGTCCTCCCTCTTAACTTTTGCCTTTTGACTTATTCCTGTTCGTCGTAGAGGACGACTTCGCCTTTGACTATCATGTATGGGAGGCGTCGGTCGGTTATCCAAGGGTACTGTTCGAGGTAGTCTTTGTAGCGGTCGTTGGAGAGGACGCGCGCGTTGAACTGCTCGGAGAGTTGTATGATGAAGTAGTCCGCGTCCGTCCCGGCGGGCACCTGTCTTACCTGCTGCGACTGTATCAACGTCTCCAAATGCGACTGGTCATCTATGTCGTACTTGAGGCTCGCGTCTACGAGTATGACGGCCTCGAAGCCGCGCTCCTCAAGCTCGCTCCGAACCTTGAGCAGGTTCGAGAGCTTCGGCTTTCCGCCCGCGCTCCGCTCCTCGTAAGCGACGTTCGCGCCGTCTATGACGATGACCTCTCTGCCTTCCGCCATGACCTTAAACCCTCCGGCCCGCGTGAGTCTTGATTGCCCGGCGAGTATACACGCGCGCGCGTTCCGGCGCGCTCACGAAATCCTCTCAACTTTCTCTTACGCCGCCCGCGCTCGCCCTCCGCCGCGCGCGAAGTTCAAAGCGCGCCCCTACAACTCAAGGGCGTGCTCTTGACACGCGCGCGGGTTGCTGTAATCGTGCTCCCTTAGAAAGGAAGCCGGGGTCGCTCCCCGAGTCTCACAAAGGCTTTCCCACGTAGGCTCATACAATGGAGGTTCGAGCGATGAAAACACATGCCATGTTCGCGTTCGCAGTCCTTTGCCTCGCGCTGTCGGTGCCCGCCACGCGTGGCGCTCGACAGGCCCTCTCGGACGCAGCGCGGCCGGACGACTCTTTCCAGCCGGGCTGCACGCTGCCCTTCGACGCCATAAAGGTCGAGCAGGCGATTGACGGCAAGTGCCCGATGGGCGGCAAGTCCGCGCTCAACAACGGCAGCCAGCCGCACGTCCTGCAAAACCTCGCCAAGAACAACTTCTGCGTGGACGGCGACCCCGTGCCCATCAGCTACAACGCCTTCGTCGCGCTGCAAACGGCCGTCAAAAAGATTACCGGCCTGACTTGGGGCTCCGGCGAGAAGCTGCCGTCCGACCGCGGCGTGCTGAAAAACCTGAGTATCAAGGACGGCCCGCACAGCCTCACCATCGGCGAGGGCTCGAAGGTCTCCTTCGCGGGCTTCGTGATGGCCTACGAGTTCGCCGACAAGAGCCAGGGCGAGGACGTTAACTGCGACCAGAGCGGCGACCCGAACAACGACATACACATGACGCTCCGCACGACGCCGGGCCTCATCCTCAAACGCCCCGCGGGCGCAACCGACCCGCGCTGCAACTCGGTCAGCGCGGAGGTCAGCCCGCACTTCCGCCCCGCCGCATGGCAGAAGCTGGCCGCCGCGTCGAGCAACGCCGTCTTCAAAAAGTTCCCGCTGCGCATCACGGGCGCGCTCACCTTCGACGCAGAGCACAAGCCCTGCACCGCGGGTAAGCCCTCTTCGGGAAGCCCCGTACGCATCTCGGTCTGGGAGATTCATCCCGTCTACGCCGTGGACGTATGCAAGTTCACGACGCTCTCGAAGTGCGACCCGTCGAAGAGTTCCGTCTGGACTCCTTTCGACAAGTTCAAGGCGAAGTAGCCTCCCGGTTGGCCTTGCTTGACACGCGCGCGCGCCGCTTGTTGTAATCAACCTCTCCTCGAAACAGGCCGAAGGGAGTAGTAGAGTCGCACCGAGGCGACGGAGGTCGAACGCAAGTGCCCGTGAGTGAATTAATCTACGACTGGAACCACGTGAAGCCGAGCTACGACCGTCCGGGCCGTCGCATAAGCTTCGACGACGAGACGCTGCGCGACGGGCTTCAATCGCCATCGGTCTGCGAGCCGTCCGTCGAGCGAAAGCTTGAGCTACTCCACATGATGGACGCGCTCGGCATCGACACGGCCGACATAGGTCTGCCGGGCGCGGGCGGCACGCACGCGGAGGGCGTCTATGCGCTCGCGCGCGAGATAGTCGAGCGGAAGCTTCGGATTCGCCCGAACTGCGCCGCGCGCACGCACCAGAACGACATACGCCCCATCGCGGAAATCTCGCAGCGCGCAGGCATTGCAATCGAAGCCTGCACCTTCCTCGGCTCGTCCTTCATACGCTTCTTCGCGGAAGAGTGGACGCTCGACAAACTGCTCAAGCTCACGGAAGAGGCCGTCACCTTCGCCGTGGGCGAGGGCCTGCCCGTCATGTTCGTCACCGAAGACACGACGCGCGCCGAGCCCGAAACCATCCGCGCGCTCTACACGACGGCGATACGCGCGGGCGCGCGCGCCGTCTGCGTCTGCGACACGGTCGGCCACGCCACGCCCGACGGCGCGCGCTCCGTCGTGCGCTTCGTCAAGAAGATTATCGAAGAGCAGGGCGAGAGTGTTCGACTCGACTGGCACGGACACCAGGACCGCGGCCTCGGAGTCATCAACTCGATTGCCGCAATCGAGGGCGGGGCCGATCAGGTTCACGGCTCTGCCCTGGGCGTCGGCGAGCGCGTCGGCAACACGCCGATGGATCAGCTTCTCGTCAACCTCAAGCTCATGGGCTGGATTGAGAACGACCTCTCGCGCCTGCGCGAGTACTGCGAGAAGGCCGCAGAGAGTTGCGGCTGGACTATACCTCTAAACTATCCCGTCTTCGGCCGCGACGCATTCCGCACGGCGACGGGCGTCCACGCTGCGGCCGTCATCAAGAGCTTCCGAAAGGGCGACACGGAGTTGGCCGACCTCATCTACTCAGGCGTCCCCGCCGGTCTCTTCGGCATGAGCCAGCAGATAGAGGTCGGGCCGATGAGCGGCAAGTCGAACGTCGTCTACTGGCTCGAATCGCGCGGCCTCGAAGCCACCGACGAACGCGTCCAGCGCATCTACGACCACGCCAAGAGCGCACGCGGCGTTCTCAGCGAGGAAGAGGTAAGGCAGTTAGTTTAAGTGCGGAATGCAGAGTGCGGAGCGATGAATTAAAGAGCGTGCTTCTCATTCATCACTCTCGCACTCTCACACTCCGCACTCTGCGTTTATGCCCGTAACCACGGCAAAGTCCTTAGCGCCGGAGGAGGTCGTGCGCGGCCTGCTCGGGTCGGAGAGCGTGCGGCGCGCGTTCCGCTTCTTCGAGGAGCGCGGGCGCGAGTTCGACGAGGAGCACACGGCGCTTTGCGAGGTGCCCGCGCCGCCCTTCGGCGAATCGGCGCGCGCGGAGTTCATGCGCGCGAGGCTCGCGGCGTGCGGGCTCGAAGGCGCGGCGATTGACGCGGAAGGGAACTGCGTCGCACTCAGGCGCGGGCACAACGAACGCCCGCTGCTCGTCTTGAGCGCGCATCTGGATACGGTCTTCCCCGCGGGCACGGACTGCACCGTGAGCCGCGACGCGGCGGGGCGTATGCGCGCGCCCGGCGTCGCGGACGACGGCTGCGGTCTCGCGGCGCTGGTCGCTCTGGCGCGCGCGCTCGACGAGTGCGGGATTGAGACGGAAGGGTCGCTTCTCTTCGTCGCGACCGTTGGCGAGGAGGGCGAGGGCGACCTGCGCGGCGTACGGCATCTGTTGACCTCGGGCGAGTGGGCCGGGCGCGCCGACGCCTTCATAAGCATCGACGGCCCTGGGCTCGAACGCATAACGCACGCGGCACTCGCGTCGCGTCGTTATCGTGTGACGTGCCGCGGCGCGGGCGGGCATTCGTGGGGTGACTTCGGCGTGCCGAATCCCGTCCACGCGCTCGGCCGAGCGGTCGCGCGTCTCGCGGCCTACCCCGCGCCCCGTAGGCCGCGCACGACCTTCAACGTCGGCCGCATAGAGGGAGGCTCGGGCGTCAACGTCATCCCGCGCGAGGCGCACATGGATGTTGACCTGCGCTCGGAGTCGGGCGCGGAACTCGGGCGGCTCGACGCCTTCTTCCGACGCGCCGCCCGCGAGGCCGCCGAAGACGAAACCGCCGCGCGCAGGCCGGGCGCACCGCCGCTCGAACTCGAAGTGAAACTCATCGGCGACCGTCCCGGAGGCGAGACTCCGCCCGAGCACGCGCTCGTACGCCTCGCCGCCGAGGCCACGCGCGCCGTCGGCTCGAAGCCCTTCCTCGACTGCTCCTCGACCGACTCGAACATCGCAATCTCGGGCGGCATCCCCGCCGTCACAATCGGCGCGGGCGGCACTTCCGGCAGCACGCACACGCTCGAAGAGTGGTACGACCCCGCGGGCCGCGACCTCGGCCTCAAGCGCGCGCTCGTCCTCGCGCTCGGCACGGTCGGACTCACGTAAGTCGAAAGTTAAGAATCAGAACCGCGAGCGGTCGCGAGCGGGTAGCGGCTTCGAGATAAATATGTTTCTCGGAGCCGCTACCCGCTCGCTACCGCTCGCGGTTCTGTTCTTTGACTTAGCTCAGTTGACCGGGATGGTGACGACGGTCGAGCCCGCTTTGCCCGTGGGGAAGCGTCGCCCGCGCGCGATGCGTACGGCCGTCGAGCCGTAGGCTTCCGCGCCGGGAGTCGTGCCCGCGACCGATGCCTGCGTGACGCGGCCCGCCTCGTCGTAGTTGACGGAGACGCGTACGGCCTTGGGTCCCGCCGCGGGCGTGGGGGCTAAGGGCTTGGACGCCGCCGAGTCACCGGCCGAGTCATTGGCCGCATCGTCCTTCTTCGCGGCCTCCTCTTTACGCTTGCGTTCGCGCTCGCGCCGCTCGCGGTCGATTGCTTCGCGGCGCGCGGCGTCTGCGTTCGCGGCCTCTGCTCCGGCGTTAGACGCCTCTGTCGCGTCGGCGTTCGCAGCTTCGGCGGGCGAGTCCGCTGAGGGCTCGGGCGCTGCGGGCGCGACGGGCTGCGGGGCGATTGCGGCCGCGGGCGCTGCGTTGGCTCCAACGGAGTTCTTCATCAAGGGCACGGCCACTGCCACGCACGCGAGCAGGACTGCCGCCGCGACGGCCGCGAACACGAGCTTCTTCTTAGAGCCGCCGCCGCCGCCGCTCGCGCTCTCCATCATCATCGAGAAGGGCTCGGCGGACGGGGCGGGGTTCGATGAAGGCACGCCTTCATCAGCATCGGCCTCGGCGGCCCGACTCTTCGCGCCCGAACTCTTCGCTTCAGCTCTCTTTGCCTTCGAGCCTGAGCCGTTCTGCGACTTCGAGGAGGAGTCGAGGTGTTCGACCTGATCCAACATCTGCGCGAGGTCTGCGTCGGTCGGCGACCAGCCGCCGAAGGCGTCGGCCTCCGTCGGCGACAGTCCCTCGTCGAGTCGTCGCAAGCCTTCGAGCACGACCTGCGTCCACTTCTCGTTAATCGTGCGGCGCGACGCCTGCACGTCCGGGCTGAAGTCGAACGCGGCGTTCGGGAGCGTCAGCGAGAAGTAGACAGCCTCGACGCCCGAGAGCGCGCCGACCTTCGCGTCAACCAACTCGCCTTCGCGTATGAAGAAGACGCTGTGGCCGCGCTGGTAGTCTATCTTGAGTCGGCCCGTCTTGCGCTGGTTACAGAAGAACTCTATCAACTCGGCCAGCGACATGTCGCTCAACTGTCCGGTCAGTGCCATGGATGATTCCCTCGTTTCGGTGTGGGGTTTCACGCGCCGGAAGCGCGGGGCGCGGCCGTCCGCACCAGCTATTGCGTAAGCGTGAAGTTGTACGTGATGACGCCCATTATCCTGACGGGCTGGCCCGAGAGCAGCGTCGGCGTAAATCGTGCCAGCTTGGCGGCCTGCTCCGCCGCCGAAAGCAGGAGCGCTTGTCCCTTCGTCGCCTTCGCGGAGATGACCTTGCCCGTGATGTCTATCACGACCTCGACCTCGACGACGCCTGCCGCGCGCGCGCGCTTCGCCATCTCCGGGTAGGTGGGCGCGGGGAGGCTTATGGCCTTGCCGTTGAGTATGCCGCCGGAGACGGGCTTGAGCGGGCCCGTGCGGACGGGCGGCGCGGCGGGCGCTTCCGCTTCCGTCTTAACTATGGGGCCGCCCGACTCCGCTGCGGCGTTCGAGACGGGCACGGCCGCGTTCGGCGCTGCCGTCAGACTCTTGTCCACCGAGGCGAGCATGACCGGCGCGGCCTTGTTCGCGGAAGGCTTGTCGGGCGTCTTCGCGGCGGACTGCTGCTGCTGCTGACTCACGACCTGCTGTTGACTCGCGGCCTGCTGCGTCGGTCTGGCCGCGGGCGAAGACGCAACGGGCGAAGGCTTCGGCTGAGCCGACGCGACGCCCGAAGGCGCAGACGCGTTCGACGCGGCGGGCTGCGGCTGTGCGGGCGCGGGCTGCACGGATGCGTTCGACGCGGGCTGCGACATCTTCGCCAGCATCCCCTCGTCGAGGAAGTACGAGATGGTTCTGTATGTGACTTCGGAGGGCTCGAACGTGACCTTGCCGCCTTCGATGATGGCGACCGAGGTCGTCATCTTCACCCAGTTGCCGACGGCGTCGAACTCGTAGCCATAGACCTCTTTCGCGAGGAGCGAGCCGTCCTCGTTGTGCAGAGTCATCTCGACGATGTTGCCCTTGTCGTCGTACTTATAGACCTCTTTGCCGGTGAGCGTGCCGCCCGCTTCGAGGAAGTATGCGTTGTCTACGCGGTTGCCCTTCTGGTCGTAGGTGGTCGTTTCGAGTACGGCGCGCGCGCCCTCGACGGGCTTGCCGTTCTTGACCGCAATCTTGGCCGTCTCGGTCTTCACGCGGCGCACGGGGCCCGCGAGGCCGTCCTGTTCGCGGTCGCTTGTCGCGGACGCGTGCGCGCGTCGCGCGACGAGCAGAGGCACGGGAGCCGCGGCGAGCGCATGGGCCGATGCGGCGTAGACGAACACGGCGGAGAGAAGGGCCAGGCTCGTTCGTTTCAGCATAAGTTCACTCCTGAAGTCTGCGGCGAGCAAAGATTCGAGCGGTCAGGTGGCGGGCAAGCGGCGACGGCGGGCTGGCGCTTAAAAGCTAGGGCCGTTTCGGCCCCGGCCTCTGGCCGAAAGGTCGGCCCAGTTGAAAGGCGGGAGGCTCAAGGCGCGGACGCGCTTCCGAAATCCTGCGTGGCAGGCGGAAGTCCGAGACGCGCGCGGTGCGCGCTTCCGGCCTTCGGGTGAGAGTCGGGCCAGCGTTGTAAATCGCGGAAGGCTTACGTTTAAGTCCCCTTCGGCCTTCACGCGAAAGGACTCCTTCGAGAGGAGCACCCACGAGACGCTCACCGCCCGCAAATACCACAGGCGGCCTGATAATTATACATACTCAACACAGTTTGTCCATAACAAACATTTGCCAACCCTCAGACGCGATGTAAGAAAGCCCACAATGAAGGGCTGAAGGTAAGAAGGTTTTGGGTTCCGGGTTCTGGGTTTTAGTCTTAACCGGCACCCAAAACCCCTTCCGCTGCTTTAACCGTCGTCAAAAATTTTGCAGTGGTGCGCCGGTGGGGAGACCCTTCATCATGAGAAGAGCGAGGTGGCGCGCTCTGTGCTGAAGGCGGAGCGTGCGGCTGCGTATGCGGCTTCGACCGTGATGGCTTCGATTGTGTTGGCGGCGACGACGCGGTGGCGGTCGCCGACGGGGATGTAGCAGTTGAACATGGGGTGGTGCTGCATGAGTATGACGACGGGCGTGCCGACGGCCGCGGCGACGTGCATCGGCCCCGTGTCGTTCGAGACGAAGACCGAGAGCGGCGCGGCCGCTGCGGCGAGTTGCTGCACCGTCAACTTGTCGAGCACGACCGTGGAGGGAGGGAACTGCTTTCGCGCTTCGCGCACGAGCGCGCGCTCTTCAGGCCCCGCGAAGAGGAGCGTACGCACGGAGTCGTTTCGCTCGAACATCCACGCGAGCTGCGCGAAGCGCTCAATTGGCCAGCGGCGGCTCGGGTGGCCCGCGCCGGGGAAGATGCCTACGGACGGCCCCGAGCTTTCGGCCTTCGCCTTGCGGAGCATCTCGGCGACGGCGCGCGCATCCTCTTCGCGCACGGGCAGGCGGGGCACGCGCGACACTTCACCTACGCCGAGCGGCGCGAGCACGTCGAGGTAACGTTCGGTCGCGTGCTTCTTGCGGTCTTCGACGGGAGGGGCGGGGCGGAAGTTCGCCATGTAGTCGAGCGAGCGGCCCGGCCGACGCGCGTACAGTCGCTTGCCAGCGCCCGAGAGGTAGCCGAGCAGGTTCGTCTCCGACAGGCTGTGCAGGTCTATGACGAAGTCGAACTTCTTCTTCCTGACCTCGAAGACCAACTGGCCGATGCGCCAGACTGAGATGTGCTTCGGCCCGTCGCGCAATGCCACGCGGTCAACGGCGAGCGCCTCGTCCGCGACGCCCGCCATCTCGACGACGGGCGCGGCCGCGCCCCCGACCGCGACCGTTATGCGCGCGCGTGGAAAGCGTTGACGCACGGCCGCGAGCGCGGGCAAGCTCAGGACAACGTCGCCCAACTGGCCGAAGTCTATGACGAGTATGTTGCGCGGATCGAAACTCATCGGGTGAACTTTACGACGCGCGTCCGAGTCCGTGTTCCGTCGCCGACGGCAGTCCGGGCGCACGCGCGAGGTTATGTTAACATGAGGCCGAGCCCCTTCCACGCTCACACGGCTGACGTTAATAAGGAGTCTCCCATGAAGAAGCAAGGCGCGAAGAAGACCGCGGTCGCTGCGAAGAGAGGCGTCGCGAAGAAGGCCGCCGCGAAGAAGGATGACGGCGCGTCTTTGACGGGCAGGCTGAAGAGCCTCACCGAAGGTTTGTCGTACCAGAGCGAGTCGGACTACCCCGTAGAGCCTTACGTGCGTGGGGCGGGCGACGGCGCACCCTCCGCCGAAGAGTTCGCCAAAGGAAGAGAAGGAGATGACGCGGCCGTGCGCGAGCTGAACTTCGACTCCTTCTTCGGCAACTACACGGACGAGCAGGATTGGTGGGGCGAAGAGGAGCGCGCCGTCGCCAAAAAGTTTCAGGCGCTCGTCGCGTTTCTCAAAGAGAGCCTCAAAGAGATAAAGGTCTACAGGGTCGGCGACGTGGAGGCCGACGTGTACATCGTCGGTAAGACCGCGTCGGGCGACTTCGCTGGCGTCAAGACGAAGATCGTCGAGACGTAAAGTTCAAGAAGGCAGAAAGCAGAAGGCAGAAGGCAGCCGGTGAGCGTTGAGCTTTCCGACTGCCTTCTTTAATTCAACGCGGGCCGCGTCCTTGCGGCTCCGACTGCTTTCTGCCTACTGCCTACTGCCTACTGCCTACTGCCTACTGCCTACTGCCCTCTGCCTTCTCTACTTCCCCGAGTCCTTCTTCGACTTGAGCGCGTCCTGCACGTCCTGCGAAAGCTGCGTGAAGAAGTGATAGCCGGTCTTCTGCTCGATGTCGCGGACGGTCGTCGTGTACTTCGTCCAGGGGTCTTGCGCGATGCCGGAGGTGTTCGGCATGTCCACGGCGATGACGCGCGCCGTCTTGTCCGCCTGCGACGCGTCGCGGCCCGAAGGCAGCACGAGGATTATCTTCCAGCAGTTGGTCGGCACCGTCACCTTGTTCGACTTGCCTATAACTTTCGCGGAGCCGTAGCCGCCCGCGACGATGAATAGCTGGTTGCCCTTCTGCGCGAGCGTGCGCGAGTAGGATTCGAGCGACTCCCAGACCTGTCGGTTGAGGTCTGGCGTCTGCGGCAGCATGTTCGCCATGCTGAAAGTCTCGGAGTTGTCGGCCTCGGTCGCAGTCCTGTCCTTCGAGTTGCAGACGTGGCCGCGGTCGAAGCCCGTGCCCGTGTAGTCGTCGGGCGTGACGCGCTTGAAGCTCGAGGGGAGCGACGCCTCCGGGTGGAAGTTGTTCTGCCTCTCCACGTCGCCTATGTCCGATGCGACGAGCCTCCAACTCACCCAGTTCGGCCCGCCGCGCTCGTTGTTGTAAGAGAGTACGTACTGCGGCTTGACGAGAAGATAGTTGTTCTTATTCGACGCGTCCGCGGAAGCACCGCTCGGTTCGCCGAGCGCGACGTTCGGGCTCAAGGGCGCGCGCCCCGCTGTTGGCGCAGCAGTGGTCGGCCCGCCCACGGGGCCGGCCTCGGGCGGGCGGACGTAGCGCAGCACAACTACGCTCAGCAGAATGAAGATGCATATCGCCGCTACGCCTGCGACGAAGGTGAGCCTGTTTCTGTTCATGCCATCTGTAAGCGTCCACGCATGGAGTCCCTCAAGTCTGCGACGGCCGGATGCTCGAAGGGGATTCCGTAGAGCGTCAGTATAAGGTCGAAGAGCGAGGGGAAGTATAAATCATCCCGCCGAAAGTCCGCGTACACTTTCCCCGCATCAAGGGCGGAAGCGAAGACTTCTCTTCGCCTTCGACGATCTCTCAGAGACTCGACTTTCCATCTCCGAGACCCAACTTTCCCTCTCAAAGACCCAACGGTCAGTCTCAAAGACTCAACATTCCGCCTCGGAACTCCGACGTTCCATGTAAAAGGCTCAACTTTCCACCTCCGAGGCCCGTCGTTCCGCTTCCGAGACGGAACTTTCCACCTTTGAGGCTCGACTTTCCGCCAAAAAGGCTCAACGTTCCACCTCCGAAGCCCAAACTTCTACCTTTGAGGCTGAACGTTCCGCCTCGGAGGCTCGATTGTCCGCCAAAAAGGCTGAAAGTTCCGCCTCGGAGGTGGAAACTCGGGCCTCCGAGGCGGAACGTTGAGCCTCGGAGGTCGAAGTTCCCGCCTGTGAGGCGGAAGTTATGGCTCGCGTAGGTCGCGGCCGGTCATGTCAGAGGGTTTGTCGAGGCCGAGGAGGGCGAGCATCGTGGGGGCTACGTCTTCGAGGGCTCCGTCGGTTCGCAACTTCACGCCGAGGGAGTCGGGGTCAATGAGGTGGAAGGGGACGGGGTTGCTTGTGTGGGCTGTGTGGGGTTGGCCGGTGGTGGGGTCTATCATCTGCTCGCAGTTGCCGTGGTCGGCGGTGATGAGGCAGCGGCCCTTCGCGGTTTTTAGAGCCTTGGTTATCCATCCCAAACAGGTGTCTACGTATTGGACGGCTTCGATGGTCTTCTGAAGATTCCCTGTGTGGCCGACCATGTCGGGGTTTGCGAAGTTGACGATGAAGACATCGGTCTCCCTCTCTTCGATGGCGCGGAGGATTTTGTCCGTGACTTTGAAGGCCGCCATCTCGGGCATCATGTCGTAGGTCGCGACCTTTGGTGAGGGGACTAAGAGCCTGCGCTCGGAAGGGAACTCGCGCTCCGTGCCGCCGTTGAAGAAGTATGTGACGTGTGCGTACTTCTCCGTCTCGGCGAGACGGTAGTTGCGAACGCCCGTGGCGGCGAAGACTTCGGCGAGGATGTTCTTGTGCTGTAGCTGCGCGAAGGCTATCGGCAGAGGAAACGTCTTGTCGTAGAGAGTGAAGCAGACGTAGTCAACAGCGGGGCGCGCGGGCGTCGGGAACTCTTCAAAGCCGGGAACGGCGAGCGCGCGTGTAATCTGCCGCGCGCGGTCTGCGCGGAAGTTGAAGAAGATGACCGCGTCGCCGTCCTTTATCGTCGCGATGGGCGAGCCGTCCTCGCGTGTCATAACAACAGGCTCGACGAACTCGTCCGTGACGCCGCGCTCGTAAGAACGCTTAACGGCGGCGACCGCGTCTCGTGCGCGCTCGCCCTGTGCTTCGACGAGGCAGCGGTATGCGCGCTCGGTTCGCTCCCAACGCTTGTCCCTGTCCATCGCGTAGTAACGGCCGCAGAGCGTCGCTATCTCGCCGAAACCTATCTCGTCAATCTTCGTTTGCAGAGCCTTGACGTAGAGATGCGCCGAAGAGGGCGGCGTGTCGCGCCCGTCGAGGAAGGGATGGACGTACGCGCGAGAGAGGCCGCGCTCCTTCGCCATGCGAAGCAGTGCGTAGAGGTGCTCCTGCGACGAATGAACGAGGCCGTCGGAGAGCAGGCCCATGAAGTGTACCGCGCCGCCGCGCGCGCGCGCGTTGTCGAGCGCGTTCACAAACGCCTCGTTCGAGAAGAACTCGCCGGTC
This sequence comes from Pyrinomonadaceae bacterium, assembly GCA_045807805.1. Classification (GTDB taxonomy): domain Bacteria; phylum Acidobacteriota; class Blastocatellia; order Pyrinomonadales; family Pyrinomonadaceae; genus QHXN01. Next base: position 22,549 of record JBJMGR010000119.1, read on the forward strand.
TCGACCGCGTAGTCTATGCGGCGTATGTCCGTCATGATGACCCGCCCCGCGCCCATGTTGAGGTGGCCGACCTCGCTGTTTCCCATGATGCGGCCCGGTAGCCCCACGCACGTGCCCGAGGCTTCGATTAGCGTGTGCGGGTAACGTTCGCGAAGCTCGTCGTAGAAGGGCATCTCGGCGAGCGCAACCGCGTTGCCTTCGCGCACGGGGCTGTAGCCGAAGCCGTCGAGGATGATGAGCGCGAGCGGCCCTTTCTGTTTGAGCAAACCTTTCTCTCCTTAATGAATGCCTTCGGACGAATCCCGACGACCCTCTACTTACCGGCTGCGCCCTTCGCCGCGCTCGCCGCCTTAGTTCGGCGTGCAGCGTGTGGGATATCAACAACTTTACGCTCTGCTTCTCCTTCTTTCTTAGGCCCGAAGCAGTTCTTACCCTTCTTTGCTCCACAGAATGGGCAATCGGTAATCTCGACCGCGAGATCGAGTGGCTTTGCTTCCTTAGTCGCCTTAGTCTTCTTTGCGCCACCACTTCTGCCGACCGTCTGCGATGGCTGCTTCAGTTGGTAGAGGGCCGAGAGGCCGGGGAAGCGCGCCGCGTCGCGCAGGTCTTCCTCGATGCGAAGGAGTTGGTTGTACTTCGCTATGCGGTCTGTGCGCGAGAGCGAGCCGGTCTTTATCTGGCCCGCGTTGGTCGCAACCGCCAGGTCTGCGATGAAGGTGTCCTCGGTCTCGCCCGAGCGGTGAGAGATGACGGCGGTGCGGCCGTGTGTGCGCGCAAGCTCTATCGCGTCCAGAGTCTCCGTGAGCGTGCCGATCTGGTTGACCTTAATCAGAATCGAGTTGGCGACGCCAAGCTCTATGCCGCGGCGCAGGAACTCCGTGTTCGTGACGAAGAGGTCGTCGCCGACGAGTTGGACGCGACGGCCCACTTCGTCGGTCAGCATCTTCCAACCCTCCCAGTCGTTCTCGGCCATGCCGTCCTCGATTGAGATTATCGGGTACTGCTCGACCCAACTCTTCCAGTAGGCGACCATCTCCGCGTTCGAGAGCCGGCGGCCGTCCGACTTCTTGAAGACGTAAGCGCCGCCTTCGTAGAACTCGGACGCGGCCGGGTCTAAGGCGAGCAGGACGTTGACGCCCGCGTTGTAGCCCGCCTGCGTGACGGCTTCGAGGATGGTCTCGACGGCCTCTTCGTTCGACTTGAGGTTCGGCGCGAAGCCGCCCTCGTCGCCGACGCCCGTCGCGTAGCCGCGCTTCTTCAAGACGCCTTTGAGCGAGTGGAAAATCTCAGCGCCCATCCGCAAGGCTTCGGCGAAGCTCTCGGCCCCGACGGGCATCACCATGAACTCCTGAAAGTCCACGTTGTTGTCGGCGTGCGCGCCGCCGTTGAGTATGTTCATCATCGGGAGCGGGAGCGTGCGAGCGTTCACGCCGCCGAGGTATCGGTAGAGCGGAAGCTCAAGGAACGACGCGGCCGCGCGCGCCGCCGCGAGTGAGACGGCGAGGAGTGCGTTCGCTCCGAGCTTCGACTTGTTGGGCGTGCCGTCCAGCTCGATGAGCGCGGCGTCCAACTCCGCCTGGTCGAGCGCGTCCATGCCTTCGACCTCGCGCGCGATTATCTCGTTGACGTTGCGCACGGCGCGCGTCACGCCCTTCCCGCCGTAGCGCTTGCGGTCGCCGTCGCGAAGCTCGACGGCCTCGTGCTCGCCGGTCGACGCGCCCGAGGGGACTGCGGCGCGCCCCGTCTCGCCGGTCGCGAGATAGACTTCGGCCTCAAGGGTCGGGTTGCCGCGCGAGTCCAGAATCTCGCGCGCGTGGACGGAATCGATCAGACTCATAGCCTCTCTCGCTCCTCGGTGTTCTTGGTTTTGTGTTCAGGTGAGAATCTATCAATGGGGAAGGCAAAAGGCAAAAACAGAACCGCGAGCGGTAGCGAGTGGGTAGAGTTTCATTAGGCTTGCCTTCGTCGGAGCTTGAGACCCGCGAGGCTACCGCTCGCGGTTCCGTTGCTACCGCCTTGCTTCGAGCAGTCTGTCGAACGCGTCTTCGGGTAACTCTTCGAGCGTGCGTACGACGATGTCGGCGGTGAGTTCGCCGTGAGAGGAGAGGACGCCTATCGAGCGCATCCCCGCGCGGCGCGCGGCCTCAGTGCCAGCGGGCGCGTCTTCGACGACGACGCAGGCCGTGGGCTCGACGCCGAGCTTCGAGGCCGCCGCGAGGAAGACCTGCGGCGAGGGCTTGCCTTCGGTCACGTCTTCGGCCGAAGCCACCGCCGAGAAGAAGTCTTCGAGGTCGAGCGCCGCGAGAATCGCGTCGAGGTTAAGGCGCGGCGCGGAGGAGGCGAGCGCCTGTAGCCAGCCCTCTTCGCGCAGACGTTCGAGCCAGCCGCGCACGCCGGGCAGAAGCTCTATGCCGCCCGCGCGCACGAGTTCGCGGTACGCCGTCTCCTTCGCCTCGCCCACGCGCGCTATCTCCGGCGCGTCGTAAGAGGGGAAGTACGCGCCGAGTATCTCTTCGTTGCGGCGGCCGAAGGTGCGCTCGAACTGCTCGCGCGTGATGTGAAAGTCCTCGGCCGCGAGCGCTCCGTGCCAGGAGAGCCAGTGATACTCGCGCGAGTCTATGAGAGTGCCGTCAACGTCCCAGAGTACGGCACGCGCCCCGCTGCTTTGTTCGCTCATGTGTGTGTGAGTCTAACAGGAAGGGCGCTGTGGGTTCACGCCCGTACGGACAAGGGCCGGGCCGTCGCGGTATGATTGACGCCGACGCAAAATAGAGTTCAAAAGAGTTCTTCGGAGGGACTTATGAACAGAATCCTTCTCGGCGCGCTCGCCGGACTCGCCGCCACCGTGCCGATGAGCCTCGCGATGAAGCTCATGCGCGAACAGCTCCCGCCCGAGGAGAAGTACCCGCTGCCGCCGCGTCAGGTGACAGAAGGGCTGGCGGAGGCCGCGGGCATTAACGAGCGGATGGACGAAGACGACCGCGTGGCGGCGACGTGGGCTTCGCACATCGCGTACGGCGCGGCGTGCGGCGCGCTCTACGGGGCGTTGAGCCGTGGGCTCGGGCGACACGCTGCGCTCTCGGGCGCGGGCTTCGGCGTGGCGGTGTGGGCGGGGAGCTATCTAGGCTGGCTGCCCGCCGCGAGGATTCTGACTCCGGCGACCGAGCACCCGCCGAGACGCAACGCCTTGATGATAGCTTCGCACGTCGTCTGGGGCACGACCGCCGCGCTCGTCCTGCATAACCTCGCCGACGAAGACGTAGAAGAGGACGAAGGTTAAGACTTAAACGCGCGGCCCGGACGGAGCGCGTGTAGATAAAAGAAGACCTCGCCCGCACGGCGTATCGTGCGGGCGAGGTCTTCTTTATGCGGCGCGTTGACTGTGCTCGGTTGCCGCGGCCCTCTCTTATATCTTGACGGGCGCGGCCACGGGTACCACGGCTCCGCCCGACTGGTCGAGTGTGAAGTTGCCCTTCACACTGTTGTCGCCGAAGGATTGAACCGCGCCGCCTGTGAAGTGGATGCCGTTGTTGTTGCCGGAGATGCGGCTGTTCCCTAGCCTCGTCGTCGATGCCGCCGAGAGGATGCCGTCGGCGTTCGACTCGAAGGCGCAGGTGTTAATGTCCACGCCCGTCGTGCCGGTCGCGACGTTCAGACCCGCGGTCGTGTTGAAGGTGAAGTAGGTGTTCGATATCTGCGCGCTGCACCCCGTCGAGGAGAGGAAGCCGTTGGCGCTTGAGTCCAGATGCGAGCCGTCCACCGTGACGAGTATCACCCCGCCGACCGCCGTGTTCGACGCGCGGATGCCGTTGCCCGTGTTGTTCGTGATCTGCGTGTTCTTCACCTTCAGGTTCTGACCGCCCACCGCCGCCGCCGTCAGCGAAACGTCGATGCCGTCGCTGCTCGCGCCGTTGCCGCGGAAGCCGAAGATGATGCAGTTCTCCACGTGCAGCGCCTTGCCGGCGACGAAGCGTATGCCGTCGAAGCCCGTGTTCGCACCGTTGATGGAGAGGTTGCGAAGGGTGACGAAGATGGTGTTGGGCGTGGCCGTCGCCGAGTCGTTGACGTTGACGCCGTTGGTGCCGGACGCGAGGATGGAGCCGAAGCCCGCGCCCGTAGTGCCGTCAATCGTGATGTTCTTAGTTATGGTGACGGTGCCGAAGCCGCCCGGATCGAGGCAGTCGATCTCGCCGTTGGCGGAGGTCTTCGAGATGGCACCCGCGAAGGTCTTACAGGGCGCGGTGCGGCTGCACGGGTTGAGGTCGTCGCCGACGCCTGAAACCCATGTGCGAGTCTGCGCGTGTGCGAGCGAAGAGAGAGCGAGTATGAAGAGTGCGCAAGTCAGGGCCTTAACGGTTGTAGACGGGGTTCTCATTATTCTTCTCCTTACAGAAATGTGTGTGTTGAAGTGGGCCGCCCGAGGGGAGCGGCTAGTGTCGGGCATGGCGGGGCCTTACGGCTTGACGCTTATGTCGCCGACGCCGTCCGAAGTGTCAACGAACGAGTAGCTGACGACGGGGAATGACTGTGTATCGGCGGGCACGTCCGGCAGGGGCATCTGATAGCCCTTGTCGCCCCTGTAGTCGTAGTCCGTCGCCCACCACTTGAGCCCTACGCCGGGGTCTTTATCCCACTCGGCGTCGGAGGGCACCCAATCCTTCTTAATGAACTTGTATGCGCCCCACGTCAGCTTGTCCGGTACTCTCGTGTTGTCGCCGTTGTCTTCGACGGTGAGCAGCACGCGCAGCCCGACGAGGTAGGTGATGCTGGAGTCTCGGACGGTGCCGCTCATGACGGCCTGGTTGCCGTTCACGACGAGGCCGTCCAAATCCGCCTTGATGTAGACGCCCGCGTACTTCTCCTGCGGGTCGCCCACGCCGTCCACGTCCTGATAGACGATTGTTGCATCGTCGGTGAAGAACATGGAGCCGGAGGTGCTTCCGTCCGCGAGCTTTTGTGCGTTGAACTCTACATACTTCTTGTAGCCGTCTACCAGCGTAAACTGGTAGGTGCCGCTGGCGGTCTGCGCGCGGGTTGTAAGCGCCGTCGCCGCGAGACCACACAAGAGCAGCGCCGCCGTTAGGGTAAAGCGTACAATCCTCATTGAAAAACTCCTTCTGCCGGGTTCAAAGGGTGTGTTGGGTGGGAGGGTTTCAAGGGGGCAAGCGCGTGTAGCGCGTAATTCTCCCCAGAAGCCCCTTCGCCGTCAAGGTCAAACCGATCCCCGACGGCAGACGGGAAGATACAGCGGAAGTGCGAGGAAATCTTTAGAGCTTCCTGAATTTGTTATGAAAGAAGTTTGAAAGAGCATCCGCGCAGAGATTTGAACGCCGGAGCAACGCAATCTTGCAGCCCTGTGAGCTAACGCGCGATTGCAGTCGGGAAGGGATCAAAATTTTTGGGGCGCGGGAATAAAAAAAGGCATGCATAAAAAGGAGCAACGCGCGTTTGGTGTAGATCAGGCCCGCCCGACCTGCCGTACGCCGAACAGACGCCATTCGCCGAGGACGCGCCCGAGCGTGTGCGCGCCGCGGTCAACGAACCTGATGCCTGAGCCCGCGACCAAATCCTTGACCGTGTTCGAGACGAGCACCTCGCCCGCCGCAGCCTTGTTCGCGACGCGCACGCCTATCTCCGGCGCGACTCCGCTCACCTTTCCTTCAATCATGTCGCACTCGCCCGTGTGCAGGCCCGCGCGCATCTCGACGCCGAGGCGCGAGGCATACTCGACTATCGCGTAGGCGCAGCGCACGGCTCGCGCGGGGCCGTCGAATATCGCGAGCGGTCGGTCGCCCACCATATCTATCTCGCGGCCGCGGAACCACTCGATCTCTTTGCGCACGTACGCGCGCAATCCCTGCACGAGCCCCTCCCATCGCCCCGCGCCCACGCGCGCCGCGCCCTCCTTCGGGTCGACGATGCGCGTGAAGAGAACCGTGGCGAGAACACTGTCCGGTTCAGGCGCGTGGCACGCGCCGGTCAGAAACTCTTCGACCTCGTCGAGTATCGCGTCCTGATCGCCGACGAAGGGCAGGTGGTCTCGGCCGGGCAGCTCCACGTAGCGCGCGCCCGGAATGCTACGGGCGACGTAGCGGCCCTCCTCGACCTTCAGACACAGGTCGTCCGTGCGGTGTATGACGAGCGTCGGGACGTGGATTGAACGTAGCACCTGCCGCACGTCGATCTCCGCGTTCATCTGCGTTAAGGCGAGCGCCGCGCCGGGGCTCGCGCCCATGCGTAGATACGTCGCCCACCACTCGCGGAAGCGCGGGTCGTGCGCCACGGTCGGCGCGCGCTCTTCTAGTCCGACGGGGCCGCCCCAGTGCTTTCGTATCTCCTCGAAGAAGTGGCCGCGCTCTTCCGTCGTCGGTGCCCAGGGGTACTCGGCGTCGCGTATGCGCTTGGCGTAAGTCCCCATCATCACGAGCGCGAGCGTCTTCTCGGGATAGGTCGCGGCGAAGAGGCTGCACATGGGGCCGCCTTCCGAGACTCCGCAGAGCGCCGCGCGCTCCGAGCCGACGGCGTCCATCACCGCGCGCACGTCGTCCATGCGCTGTTCGAGCGTCGGGAGCTTGTTGATGGGCACGCGGTCTGAGAGTCCCGTCCCGCGCTTGTCGAAGAGTATGAGCCGCGAGAATGAGGCGAGCCGCATCAGGAAGCGCGCGAAGCTCGGCTCGCGCCAGAAGTACTCCATGTGCGAGACCCAGCCCATGACGAAGACGAGGTCGAGCGGCGCGTCGCCGACGACTTGATAGGCGATGTTGACTTCGCCGCTGCGGGCGTACATCGTCTCGGGCTGCCAGTCGAGGTTGAGCCTGAAGGCCGAAGGCTCGCGGCCGAGGTGTATGAGCGGGAGTTCGAGCCCCGAAGTCGAGCGCGCGTGCGCGGCCTCTTCGGGCGCGTCTTCGGCCTCGGCGTCCTCCCTGACTTCGGCGGCGAAGCGATAGCCGCGCTTCGGCACGGTCTCGATGTACTTCTGCCCGCCGCCCTCTTCGTCGAGGGCTTTGCGAAGCATCGAGATGTTCTGCGCGAGGTTGTTCTCCTCGACGAAGCTGTCGGGCCAGACCTTACGCATCAACTCCTCTTTGCCGAGAAGGTGGCCGCTGTTCTCGACCAGAGCGAGCAGCGTGTCGAAGGCTTTTGGCGTCAGGGGCACGACGCCGCGCTCGTCGAAGAGCACACGCTCGCCCGCGTCCAAACGGAAGGCGCCGAAGACATAGAAACGTCTGGCCTGCTTGCTCGTCATCGCTGTTCAGAATGGGGAAAGCTCGGGAAGAGTTCCGAAGATTTTAGGGCACGTCTTTGTCGCCCGACATTCTACTCCTAACGCGCCTGACTGAAAACGTCGAGGGACGCGACTGACGGCCGGAGACGGAAGGCGGAAGGCGGAAGGACGAGGTTCCGGTATGTTTATCCAGTCCCGTTTAGAGGCGGTCTATCACCGCCGCCTCAAGCTGCGACGTAAGGACGCGACGGCGATCACAGACCGCCTCTAACAGTAGGTAGGTTGATGGCGGGCTGAACGAGAGGCAGTCGAATCTCCACGACGAAGCCGCCGCCGTGGACGTTCGAGGCGCTGACCGCGCCTCCGTGCAGGCGCACGGCGCGCTCCGTGATCGCGAGGCCGAGCCCGACGCCGCCTGTCTCGCGCGTGCGCGAGTCGTCCACGCGGTAGAAGGGGCGGAAGATCTCCTTGAGCGCCTCGACGGGCACGCCCGGCCCTTCGTCTCGGACGCGCAGAAGGGCCTCTTCGCCGTTCGTCTCACCTTTACGACACTTCAGAGAGACCTTGACGGACGTGCCCTCGGGCGTGTGGCGCACGGCGTTTCGCACGACGTTCTCGAAGGCGCTACGCAGGAGCGCGCTCGTGCCCGAGGTCTCGCACGCTTCGCACACCGAAACTTCGACCGAGCGGTTCTGGCTGCGCGCCTCGAACTCCGCGTCCTCCGCGACTTCGCGTATGAGCGCGGCGAGGTCAACGCGCTGCGCGCGCGTGCCGTCCGCGCCCGTCTCCCAACGCGAGAGCGAGAGCAGTTGACCTATCAACTCGTTGAGGCGCGCGGCCTCGCGCTCGATGCGCGCGAGGTGCGTCGCGGCCTCCGGGCCGGTGCGCTTTCGCAGAAGGTCCAAGGCGACTCCGAGCCGCGCGAGCGGCGAACGAAGCTCATGCGAGATGTCACGGAGCAGACGCGCCTGCGCGCCGAGCAAGGCTTCGATGCGCGCGGCCATCGCGTCGAAGTCGCGGCCCATGTCCCCAAGCTCGTCGTGTCGATTTCCCATCAGCGGGCCGACGCGCGCCGAGAGGTCTCCTTCGGTCAACTGCCGCGTCACCGCGCGCAGCTTGACGACGGGCGAGACGATGTAGCGCGCGAGCATATAGCAGAGCACGCCCGCCGTAAGCAGCGCCGCGATGACGCGCGCCGCGAGCGCGTCCGCCGTGTCGCCGAGGAGAAAGTTGAGAGGGCCGGGCGGGAGAAGGTGCTGGAAGGGTCTGGGCGGCGCGTCCGGGGGCGGGGCGGGCGGCCCGAGCGGGAGCGTCGAGACGAAGGCGAAGCGCCCGCCGTCATGCAGGTTCACGGCGCGCGCTTCGAGCACGCGGTTGCCCGCCATCTTCGAGGCGGTGCCGCCCGAGATGAAGACCTGCGCGGCGAGACGCCTCTCCTCTTCGGTCGCCTCCGCGCCCGCGAGTTCCGCGCCCGCCCCGTCGAAGAGGCGCAGGCGCACGCGCGATTCGTGCTCGACGTGGCGCTGGAAGGAGTCGAGCCCCGTCGCGCCCTCGCGCGCGAACGTGTCGGCCGCGCCCTGCGAGTATGCGGCGACGACGGCCTCGATGAACTGCGGCGGGCGCGGCTCGTGCAGCGGTCGCGTCAGGTGCGTCACGAGCAGAATCACGCCGACGACCAGACTCATCGCGAGCCAGAACCACAGGAAGACTTTTAAGAAGAGGCTTCGCAAACTCTTACCCCTCAAATGCGACTCTTACTCGTCGCCACGTTCGGCGGGGCGCGCGTAGATGTAGCCGATGCCGCGCACGGTCTTGATTCTCTCGACCTCGCCCGCGCGTCGTCCGAGCTTCTTGCGCAGGTGGCTTATGTGCATGTCGATGCTCCGGTCGAAGACGGAAATTTCGCGCCCAAGGGCAGAGCGCACAAGCTCTTCGCGCGTGACGACGCGGCCCGCGGCCGAAAGGAGTATGACGAGTATCTCGTATTCGACGTTGGTAAGCTCTACGGTCTCGCCCGCGCGCCTGACGTGGCGCGTGCCCGTCTCAACCTCAACGTCTCCGACCGTGATGCGCTCGGGACTCGAATCGGCGACCGCATGCGGCGCGGACGCGCGAGCCGTCGTGCGCGCGCGTCGAAGCACTGCCTGTATGCGCGCCACAAGCTCGCGCGGGTTGAAGGGCTTCGGCAGATAGTCGTCGGCGCCTATCTCCAACCCGACGATGCGGTCAACGTCGTCGCCGCGCGCCGTGAGCATGAGCACGTGAACGGCGGAGCCTTCGGCCCGAAGGCGTCTGAGCACCTCGAAGCCGTTCATGCCGGGCATCATCACGTCGAGCACGACGAGCGAGTGCTCGTCGGAGAGTGCGCGAGCGAGCCCCTCGTCGCTACGGCTCGACACCTCCACCTCGAAGCCCTCGCCTTCGAGCAGCTCCGCGACCAACTCGCAAAGCTCCCTGTCGTCGTCAATAATCAGCAGTCTCTCCATCCGAAACCTGTTCCTTTGGCGTCGAAGCGCGGCGGCGGTCGTTAGCGGGCACAGTTTATCCCAAGCGCGACGGGCCCGTCCGTAAAGAAGTGTCTGGCGTTGTTGACAAAACTTTACGCGCGCTTGACCGAGTCTTTACGCGCGGGCGCAAACGTTTCCCGTACTATCCTCCGAGCAAAGGGAGACGAGCGTGGTCGTGGGCCGGAGGCCGAGCGCGTCGCGAGTCCGGATGCTTGTAAGAGGGTCGTCGCGGTCGGTACTCGTTGGACTTACTGAAACTTTAATGGAGAGGGTCAAGAAGATGAGACTGAAGAGAATGAAGCTTATAGCGTTCGCGTTGGCGCTGGCCGTCGCGCTCGCGCTCACGGCCGCCGTCGCTTTCGCGCGGCAGGAAGGCCATCACGGGCCGGGCGGGCCGGGAGGCCCCGGCGGGCCGCACGGGCCGCACGGCGGAAGCATGGTCGAGCACCTCGCGCACGCGCTGAATCTGACCGACGCGCAGAAGGCGCAGGTCAAGCAGATAGAGGACTCGACGCGCGAGAGCACGAAGTCGCTCGAAGAGCAGCTAATGAAGACGGGCGGCGGGCCTTTCGACGGGCTGAAGGACGGCTTCGACGAGGCATCCGTCCGCTCGGCCGCGCAGGCTCGCGCGGCCATACACGTCGAGTTGGAGGTGGCGCACGCGCGCGCGATGTCGCAGGTCTACGCGCTTCTGACGGCCGAGCAGAAGGCGAAGCTCGCGGAGCTGCTTCAGCAGTTCGAGCAGCACAGGCCGGGGCCTCCGCCGGGCGAGGGCGGAGAGTAGTCCCGACCGCAAAGACGCCCGCGCGGCACGCGTCTCCCGACGACGCGGCGCGGGCGTCTTGCGCGGGGAGGCCGGATATACGGGCCGGCCTTCCTCGGAATTTCGCCGTGAAGCAGGCGGCGTTCGCCGCGGGGCGTCGAGGGTTTGTGTGTGTCCCTCGCGCCCCCGCGTCATTACAAAACTTTACATAATAGTGACTGAATCTTTACGGCCCCCGACGCCGAAAAAATCATCAAAGCGTCACAACGTACGCGGTTGAAGAGGCAGTTGGCTTTCGGCTTAAAACCTTTGCGAGCTTCGCGCCCTCTTCGCGTCCTTTGCGGTTAGAGTGTGCGGGCTTAAACGCAAAGAGCGCCGGGAAGACGCGAAAGAACGCGAAGAGGGGTTGGCTAAGATTCGGCGGTAAATATGAAAAGACTCGTAACATTCTTCGCTCTGGTCTTATCGGTTCTCTCATTCGCTTCCGTCCCGGCGGCGCGCGCGGCGACTGTCGCCGACGGTGAGGCGGTGGACGCGCCCGCAATCGTGCGCGCGTTCACGCGCAAGGAGACGGAGTTCCGGCGCGCGCTCAACGGCTACACCTTCAGGCGCGAGGCCGTCGTGCAGACCATAGGCTTCGGCGGGCAGGTGACGGGCGAGTACAACCGCACGTCGCAGTTCACCTTCAACGACGCGGGCGAGCGCTTCGAGCGCATCACATACTTCCCCCTGCCGACGCTCACCGAAATCAGCTTCACGCAGGAAGACCTCGAAGACCTCGGCGGCGTCCAGCCCTTCGCGCTCGAAGCCTCGAAGATAGACCAGTACAACTTCACGTACGTCGGGCGCGAGAAGGTTGACGAGATAGGCACATACGTCTTCGACGTGTCGCCGAAGGTCGTGCCGAAGAAGGTCAGCGAGCGCTTCTTTCAGGGGCGCGTCTGGGTTGACGACCGCGACCTACAGATAGTGAAGGTCAAGGGCAAGGGCGTGCCCGAAGGCAAGCAGCGCTTCCCTACCTTCGAGACCTACCGCGAGCAGATTGACGGAAAGTATTGGTTCCCGACCTACACATACGCGGACGACGAGCTGAACTTCGCCGACGGGCAGACCGTGCACATACGCATGAAGGTTCGCTACACGGACTACAAGCGCTTCCAGGGCAAGGTGCGCGTCATAGAAGAGGGCGAGCCGGGCGACGTGCCCGACGAGCCGAAGTCGCAGACGCCGAAGGTCAAGCCTTAACCGCCGTGGCCTTCGGCTACGTGCGCGGAGGCCGCCACGACCGTCTACACGGATAACATTTCTAAGACGACCGCGGGCGCGGCGAGCCTTTCCGTCTACACGAACGGACTCTTCGGCCCCGAAGCCTTCTCATCGGCATGCTGACCTCGCCCGCCTCGTTCACGAGCGGCACGTCGGAGACGACCTTCAACGCGGGCGGCGTCCCACGCGTCGCGGAGGTGTGTGACTGTGATGTCTACTAACATGGAAGTCGCGCAGGTGTTGCCGCTCGACGCGGTCGCGGTTGCGAAGCCGAGCGCAGACCATACGGGCTCAAGAGACTACGCGCTGACGCGCAGGGCCGCGCGCGGCGACGCCGACGCGTTCGAGGAGCTTTACCGTCTGCATCACCGGCGCGTCTACACGCTCTGCCTGCGCATGACGCAGAACGAGGCCGAGGCCGAAGACATCACGCAGGACATCTTCATAGTCCTCCTGCACAAGGCCGGGGACTACCGCGCCGAGTCGGCCTTCACGACGTGGCTCCACCGCATGACGGTCAATCAAGTCCTGATGCACTTCCGCAAGAAGAAGGCGAAGAGGGAGGAGCAGTCCGAGGACGAGCCCGAAGAGTCGAGCGCGTTGCGAGGCATGGAGGGCGGTCGCCCCGCGCAGTTGGTCGACCGCATCACACTCGAAGACGCGCTCGCGCGACTGCCGCCCGGCTACCGCGCCGCCTTCATCCTGCACGACGTTGAGGGCTTCGAGCACGAAGAGGTCGCGCGCCTTTTGGGCTGCGCCGTCGGAACCTCAAAGTCGCAACTGCACAAGGCGCGCACGAAGCTCCGCAAGCTTCTCAAAGTCCAACCGTAAGAGAGCCACTATCAGAACCGGGAGCGGTAGCGACCGGGTTGCAAGCTCCGAGATGCGTATGTCTCTCGGAGTCGCAACCCGGTCGCTACCGCTCCCGGTTCTGTACGTATTAATAGACGACGCGAGTCTTGATAGTCCCGCGCACGCCCTTGACCATCTCAAGCGCGTCGCGAGAGACGGCGGTGTCTACGTCGAGGATGACGTAGCCGATGTCGTCGCTCGTCTTGAGGTACTGGCCGAGTATGTTGACGCCTCGGCCCGAGAGCGTCGAGTTTATCTCGCCGA
>JBJMGR010000120.1:0-22251 GCA_045807805.1 Pyrinomonadaceae bacterium
CCGGGCGTGACGGTCTTCCACGACTTCGCGCTCGAAGACTTCTTCCTCGGACTCGCGCGCGAACGACGTGACCCACGCATATATCTCGACGAGTTGGAGGCGTGCCACGGCGAGCGTGCCGCGCGCGAGGCCGCCGAAGCTCTCGCGCGAGGCGCAACGCCCGCCGCGCTCGCGCGCCCTTTAGACTTCCCTCTCAACTGCCGTCTCGCACGCGCGTCCGAGGGGATAATCGTCCACTCCGAATGGAGCCGCGCGCGCTTCGCTTCGATAGCGCCCGGCGTGCCGCTCCGACGCGTGAGCCATCACATAACACGCAAGGCCGCCGCCGGGCTCGACCGCGCGCCGCGCGTGTCGGGCGGCCCCGTTCGTATCGCGTCCTTCGGCCTCATCACGCCGGACAAGGGCATCGCGCGCGCGCTGCGTGCGCTCTCTACCTTGCGCGATACGCACGACTTCCGGTACGCGCTCGTCGGCGAGCCGAACGACTACTTCGACGTGCGCTCGCTCGTGCGAGAGTGCGGCTTGGAAGGGCGCGTAGAGATAACGGGCCACGTCCCGCTCCACGAGTTCGAGCGGCGCATCGCGGAGACCGACATCGCGCTCAATCTTCGCGAGCGCACGGCGGGCGAGACTTCCGGAAGTCTCTGTAGAATCATGGCCGCGGGCGTCGCGGCCGTCGTCTCGGACGTGGGATGGTTCGGCGAGCTGCCCGACGACGCGGTCGTCAAGATTGAACAGGGCACGCACGCCGACGAGCTTCTGCGCGCGTACCTCGAACGGCTCATGGATGACGCGCCCCTGCGTGAGCGTATCGGCGTGAACGCCCGACGCCACATGCTCGCCGAGCACGACATACGACGCAGCGCCGAAGGCTACCTCTCGCTCGTGAGTGAAGTCCTCGCCGTGCGTCCGCGTCGCCGCTTCGTCTCGGGAGTCTCCGAAGAGTTGTCCGCGCTCGGCGTCCGGCCCGAACGCGATGCGGAGTTCATGCACGCGGTCGCCTCCGAAGTCGCGACGCTCGCGCCCGCGCGGATCTTCGCGGCGAGCGTAGACGTAAAACCTAACGGCGACGCGAGCGCAAACGGCGACGGCCGCGCGCGGCTCTCTCAACCTCAGCCTTCGGCCGAAGCGAGTACGGCGGCGAGCGAAGCGGCGACGACGAACGATGTTGAAACTTCGACGACGCCTACCGCCGTCGAAGTCGAAGGCGCGGCTGACGGCGGCGGGCGTCTGCGGAAGATAGAGGGCGTTGACTACAAGCGCGCGGCCGTCGAGTATCCGCGCAAGCTCGACGCCGAGCGACATCATTATCTCTACACGAAGCCCTTCTATAATCTTGCGAACAAGCCCCCGAAGCACGCGGGCGACGGCATGGACGCCGAGACCTTCCGGCACTTCTGCGACTTCGCGAACATCTCGGTCGCGCTCGCGCTGCCCGCCGGCTCTTCGATACTCGACGTGGGCTGCGGCTCGGGCTGGCTGAGCGAGTTCTTCGCCCGCCTCGGCTACGACGTGACGGGCATCGACATAAGCCCCGACCTCATAGAGATATCGCGCGCGCGCGTCGAGCGGGTCGCCTACGGCGCAGACCACGAGACGCCGCTGCGCTGCCGCTTCATGGTTCACGACGCCGAAGGGTCGCCGCTCGCGGAAGAGTTCGACGCCGTCGTCTGCTACGACTCTCTGCACCATTTCGAGGACGAGCGTGCCGTCGTCTCGAACCTCTCCGCGATGACGCGCTACGGCGGCGCGCTCTTCATACTCGAAGGCGATTGCCCCGAGGAGGGCTCGGAGACCGAAGAGGAGCTGCTCGAAGTGATGCGTCGCTTCGAGACGCTTGAGTCGCCCTTCAGCCGCGAGTATCTGCGCGAGCTTTTGGACGAGCAAGGGCTCGCGGTCGTCGGCGACTACGTCAGCGTCAACGGCCTCTTCGAGCGCGACTCGCTCGAAGGCGGGCGGCTGCGCGTAGAGCCGCCCGAGGTCAACTACCTTCTCTGCAAGAAGGTCGTACGCGACGAGGGCCGACGCGCCTCTTCCGTGCCCGACAGTCGCGCGCCTTCGGAGCCGCGCGCGCGTTTGAGTTTCGCTGAGTCATGGCCGGACGAAGTGAAGGCTGGAGATTTGTTGAAGGCTTCGCTTCAAGTGGAGAACGCGGGCGACACGCTCTGGCTCACGGGCGCGGCCGAGCGCGTGGGCTCGACGATGCTCGGCGCGAGGCTGTCCGACGAACGTGGCGCGGTAGTCTGGGAGCGACACGGCACGCCGCCGCTCCCGCGCCCGCTCGCGCCGGGCGAGCGCGTGGCCCTTCAGTTCGAGTTGACTGCGCCGCGCGCGCCGGGCCTCTACACGCTCAAGCTCGACCTCGTGGCGCAGCACGTCTGCTGGTTCGAGGAGCGCGGCTCGACGCCGCTCGTCGTGACGTTCAGAGTCCGCGCCGACGTTGATTGATGATGACGCGAGAAGAGATTCAGGAACGCATAGAGAAGCTCGGGCCGTGGTTCCACTGCATCGAGTTGGGCGAAGGGCTTGTGACGAAGACCGCGAGCGCGGTCGGCGAGCCCGTCGAGCACCCGCGTCCGACGTGGGAGAAGGTCAAGGCCACTCTTCCGGAGGACGTGTCGGGCCGAAGCGTCTTGGACGTTGGCTGCAACGCGGGCTTCTACGCGGTCGAGTTGAAGCGCAGGGGCGCGTCGCGCGTCGTCGGCTTAGACTCGCAGCGAAGCCTCGTCCGTCAGGCGGCGTTCGTGCGCGACGTGCTCGGGTTGGAGATCGAGTACAGGCGCGCCTCCGTCTACGACCTTGACCCGCGCGAGTTGGGGCAGTTCGACGTGGTGCTCGCGCTCGGGCTCATATACCACTGCAAGCACCTCGTCCTCGCGCTCGAACGCCTCTACGCCGTGACGCGCGAGCTACTAATCCTTGAGACGGCCGTCTACCCGCCGAAGAGAGCGCCCAACTCTTTCGCGTACGACGTGGGCGGCCTGCGCCCGGTGCTGCACCCGCTCGCGTACGTCGAGAACTCTTCGGACGCGAAGGAGGCCGTCTACAACTGGTTCCTTCCCGGCGTCGAGTCTCTGCGCGCGCTCCTTCGGAACGTCGGCTTCGACTCCGTAGAGGTCTTCCCCGCGACGCACACAGACCGAGCCATTCTCGCGTGCCGCAAGCTTGAGCCATACCCGGACAGCCGGGCAATCGCGTACCTGGCCGCCGCGCTCTCGCTCGTCGAAGGCCCCGCCGCGTGTCGTGCGGGCGAAGTCGTAGCTTTCCGCGTGCGCGCGGAGAACGCGGGGCTCGCACGCTGGCTGCGCGAAGGCGAGCCGGAGACCGGACGCGGGGCCGTTCATCTCGCCGCACACCTCCTCTCGGCCGACGAAGAGCCGCTGTCGTGGTATCAC
Organism: Pyrinomonadaceae bacterium; assembly: GCA_045807805.1. Taxonomy (GTDB): domain Bacteria; phylum Acidobacteriota; class Blastocatellia; order Pyrinomonadales; family Pyrinomonadaceae; genus QHXN01. The sequence goes on from JBJMGR010000120.1 coordinate 3,396, forward strand.
GCGGGCGCTTACCTCCCCACGGAGATCGCGCCCGGCGAGTCCTGCGAAATCGAGATAACCTTGCGCGCGCCCGAGACGTCGGGCGAGTATCTTCTTGAGTTCGACATGGTCTCGGAGCACCTCGCGTGGTTTGAAGACCTCGACTCGAAGGTCTTGCGCGCGCGGCTCTCGGTCGAATGAACTATGACGGCCGCCCTGTCGAAAATTAAACTCCCCCGAGCCTATTTTCCGCCAACTTTCCCGGAGTTTGGGGCGTCAAAGACGGCGTGAACTGAAACGCCGCGCCGTGCCGCTCCGCGGCCAAATCTTCGCGGCTATTAAAGTTGACAAGCATCTCCGGCGGCGTCTAAACTTCGTTTGGTCGTGACGGGAGCAGCCCCGCTCCCGACTAGAGTTTGAACGGCACGAAGGCGTCCTCGTCAAAGGGCCTCGGGCCGCCGACTCGACGGCAGCTTTCCGGAAGTATTTTGGAGCAAAAAGATGCGTAAGTTTCTAGCCGCGGCCCTCTTCGTGGGCCTCTCTACTTTTGCCGCGCTCGCGCAGAGCCAGCAGGCACCGACGCTCCGCATCGTCTCGGAGGACGGCAACCGCCTGCCTTCGGACTTGATGTACGGCAACACGAAGGTCAAGCCGTTGCGCCTGCGCCCCGGCACCAACGTCCCGATTACGATTGACGACTCGGACTTCTTCGTACAGCAGCAGTACGTTGACTTCCTCTCGCGCTTCCCCGACCAGTCGGGCTTCGGCTTCTGGCAGGATCAGATAAATAGTTGCAGCCCGAAGCCCGCTTGCGTCGAGGTGAGTCGCGTCAACACGTCGGGCGCGTTCTTCCTCTCGATAGAGTTTCGCGAGACCGGCTACTTCGTCTACAAGACCTACAAGGCGGCCTTCGGGAACATCTCGGCGAGCGTGCCCGTCCCCGTGCGCCGAGAGAATTTCATGCCCGAGACGCGTGGCATAGCCAACGGCGTCGTCGTCGGCGTCGGCACATGGCAGCAGCAGCTTCTTGACAACAAGATCGCGTACGCGCGCGCCTTCGCGCAGCGCGCCGACTTCGTCGCGAAGTATCCGACGAGCCTTTCGGCGAGCGCCTACGTTGACTCGCTCTTCGCGACTGCGGGGGTCACGCCGACGAGCGCCGAGCACGATGCGGCCGTCAACGCCTTCAACAACGCGGGCGGCGGCACGAACGGGCGCGGCGAGGCTCTGCGCTCCGTAGTCGAGAGTTCGACGCTCGATCAGAGCGAGGTCAGGAAGGCTTTCGTCCTGCTGCAATACTTCGGCTACCTGAAGCGCAACCCGGACGACCTGCCGGACACGAACTTCGCCGGCTACAACTTCTGGCTACAGAAGCTCAACGACAACGGTGGCAACTTTATACAGGCCGAGATGGTCAAGGCGTTTATCAACTCGAACGAGTATCGCGCCAGGTTCTAAGCAACACATAGAGTCTTGGATAAAGTAAGAAGGCGCTCTTGATTGAGCGCCTTCTTACTTTATGGCCTGATAGCCGACGGGCGATAACAGAACCGCGAGCGGTAGCGAGCGGGTCGCAAGCTTCGACAAAGGCCCGTGTCTCAGAGCTTCGAGACCCGCTCGCTACCGCTCGCGGTTCTGACCTTACGTCTCGCGTGCGGCGACGATTGTGAATCGCTCCTCGTACGTGCCGCCGTAGTCGTAGAAATATTTCGACGCCGTTATCCTCTCGATTCGGAAGCCGAGCATCGCGAAGACCTCCCTGTAGACGCCCGCCGAGTAAGTCCACCAGGTGAAGTCGTAGTCGGGGTTGCTCGCCAGCGGCTCGAAGCGCGCGATACGCTCTTCGGTTTGCAGGAGCGGCGTGACGACGACGAGCGTCTCCTTCGCCACGCGCGAAATCGAAGCCAGCGCCGTTATCTGGTCGTTCAAGTGTTCGAGCACCGCGCCGACGATGACTACGTCGAACCGGCCCAACTCGGGAGGCACTTCGTAGACGCTCCCGTAGAACACTTCGGCGCGCGAGCCGAGCAGGCGGTGGCTCAGCCAGTACGCGTCCTTCCAGCGCTCCATCTCCTTGCCGTAAGCTTCGGCCCAGCGCTCGTGGTCTTGGAAGTAGAGCTTGTCCTTGAAGGGAAGCAGGCTCTGCTGCCGCACGTCGCTCATGTCGAAAGAGACGACGCGCGAAGCGCCTAGACGCTCGGCCTCGAAGCTCAAGAAGCCCGTCGCCGTCCCCACGTCGAGCACGCTCTTGCCCTCGACATCGACGCCGCCGACGTACTCCCCGAACCTCCCGCGCAAGTCCCACTGCCCGCGCACGAGCCCGAAGCCCGGAAGCTCAATCGTGTGATAGAAGAAGCACTCTTCGATGCTCTCGACGCGGCGCGGCTCCGCGAAATTTATTGACGAACTCATCACTCCCCCTGTCTTTTACACATAACCCTTCATGCTCTTCGCGACTACTCAGCGACCTTGGCGTTTAGAGATTCTCTGCCTAAGCGCAAAGGTCGCAACGATGGCGCGAAGGCCGCGAAGGCAAGCGCCGCCGCCGTCAGCAGCGAGACGGCGAGACCTATCAGCACCGACTTCGGCCTGTAGACGAACCGAACCTCGTGTCGCCCTTCGGGCACTAAGACGCCGCGCAGATTGTAGTCAACCCTCAGCACGCCCGCCGACTCGCCGTCCACATACGCGCGCCAGCCCGGATAGTGATTCTCCGCCAGCACGAGAATCGAAGGCGCGGCAGAGTCGGTCTTCACGTCAACGCGGTTCGCCTCGTAGCGCGTCACCTCGGCGCGTCCACCTCCCTTTCCAGACGGAGATCCCACGGGCGGGTCGGACTCGACGAGCGCCGTGCGCGCGGGCTCCCATTGCGAGCCGTCGGGGAGATTCCCGCCGCGTATAACTTCGAGCGTCGCGCCCTCGTCCAACGCGCGTGCTTCGGACGCGAGCCACGCGCGCGGCAGCGCGAGCGCGTTCTCGTAGATGTCAACGTACTGAGTCTGCGCGACGAGCTTCCAACGCTGCACGTCGCGCGCGTCCTTCGTCGCCTCTTCGTTCTTTATCGTATCGCTGCCGCCCGCGTAGTTTGCGTCCGACGCGGGCACGGTCTCGATACTCACGCGGTCGCGCGTGAGCGGGCGCGCCGCGTCCGTCGTAGTGTCAACGAGCGAGACGCGGAAGACGCCGAGTTGAAGGTCGGGCCACTTCGCGTTCGGCTCGACGGTTATCTCGCCGCCCGCGAGCGCGACGCGTTCGGGCAGCGCGAGCGAGGCGACGTATGTGTGACCTTCGTATCGCCCCTGCGCGTCATCCACCGCGTAACTCGTCGCGACCGTCGGGCGCGTGTGCTTGACGCGCGAGCGTATGTCGGGCCGGTCGTACGCCCACTCGGCCGTGTCCGCGCCCGCGCGCAGCTCGAAGTCGAACTCACGCCCATCTCGCGCGCGAAGTCGGACTCGCGCCACCGTCGCACCGCTCGGCACGTTCTCAGACCAGGAGAGGTTCGTCACGAGCGCGACGCGGTCAGACTCGACGGGCGGAACTGTGAACGCGAGCCGCTTGCCCGCGCCGAGGTTCGTGAGCCCGAGGTCGCTCTCCGCGAACATGAAGTCGCCGAGTCTCTTCGTCGCGGGCGGGAAGGCGACGCCTGCGCCCGCGTCCGCGACGGATGAAGCGACGCCTTCATCCGTCTCCCTTCCCGTCCCCTTCTGCTTTCGCATCGAGAGGAGGTAGCGGACGTTGAGTATGTCCATCTCGCGGCTCGGGCCGCGCAGAGTCCTGTCTGGATCAGTCAACTCGCCCCAGACCTTCATGTCGCCCGCGAGACGACTGTAGCGCGCGAGGCCGAAGCCGTCGTACCCGGCGGCGTTCTGTATCCGGTGGGCCATGTACAGGTCGGGCTGCGTCCAGACGACCCAGTCCTTCGAGTGCGAGACCGAAGGCGGAACGGGCGGCACGTTAGGGTCGAACGTGTGCGGCGCTGTGAGGATTCTGTAAGAGGCCGCGTTCTGTGGCGCGTTTGAGCGAAGCAGTTTCACAGTCTCGGGCACGCGCCATAGTTCGCTGTCCGTGACGGGGCTGCCCACACGCCAGCCGCTCGACTGCCCCCACACAATCAGGTCAACGGCGAGCACGAAGACGACGAGCGCCGCGGCGCCGCGCGTCCGCCCGCGCGCGAAGACGTAGAGCGCACAGGCGCTCAAGGCCGCAACGACCACGGGAACGAACAACTCTGGCGCGCGCATGAAGCCGAACTCCGCCTCGCGCCCGAGCCTGAACTCTTCGGGTCGTAGGACTGTGACCGCGAGGCACGTCAGCACAAAGACTGTCGCGCCCGAAACGACCGCCGCGCGCAGCGCACGTCCGTCCGCACGTGCCGTCTGAAGAGCCGTCAAGCCGCGTCCCGCGAGTACGGCGAGCGCGAACTCGACTTCGAGCAGGTGCCGCGCGGAGACGCGGAAGAGGTTGAGCACGGGCACGTGGTAGATAAGCTCGTAGAGCCCGAAGGGCGCGTAGCCGCCGAGCGCGAGCAGGAAGGCTACGGCCGCCGCGCAGGCCCAGAAGCGGTTGCGCGCGTCTCGACGTAGCAGCAGCGCCGCGAGCGCGAGCATGAGCCCGAGCGCGCCGACGTAGCCGACCAACTCCGCGTAGAAGGGCGGCCCGACGTACGGCGCGCGGAAGAGTCTTCCGTCGCCGCCGCCCATAACGTAGGGCGCGAAGAAGGTCAGCGCGAAGCGACGCGGCAGCGAGAACGAAGTGAAGAACTCGTACGTCGCTTCGGCGCGCAGGCTGTTGCGAAGCAACTCGAAGGTCGGTAGGATTTGCACGGCGGCGAGCAGCACCCCTGCCGCGACGAAAGCAAGTGACTTCAGGTAACGCGCGCGCGCCTGTCGCTCAGTCAAGGCCATCACGACCGAGTAGGCGGCGACGAGTTCGAGCGAGTAGAAGAGCGTCTGCTGGTGGCCTACGAAGGCTTGCAGCGCGACGAAGACGGAGACGAGCGCTCCCCACTTCCGGCCGCGGCCGCGCGCGTAAGTTTCGAGCGCCCAGAAGACCCACGGCAGCACGGCCGCGACCTGCGCGATGTTTATGTGCGCTAGCTGCGCGACGGTGAAGCCGCCGAACTGCCACGCGAGCGCGGTGACGAGCGAGCCCGCGATTGACGAAGTGTTGCGCCGCGCGAAGAGGTACGCGCCCACTCCGGCGATTGTGTAGGTCGAGACGACCGAGAGGTTCGTCGCGGCGATTGTGTTGAAGACGAGGTAGAACCAGTTGAGCGGGAAGAGCAGTCCGCCCTGCGCCGACGCGAAGAGCGGCATCCCCGAGAAGATGTAAGGGTTCCAGAGCGGGAGGCTCCCGCCGAGAGTTATCTGCGCGGCCGTCGCGCGAAGCGGCACGTTGAAGAGCAGCCCGTCGTCGGGGCAGAGCGCGACTTGGCCCCGTACGGCGGGCAGGAAATAGAGGACGGGCGCGAGCGCGACCGAGAGCGCGGCCAGAGTGTCTGACTTTATCCTCACGCGAGGGTTGAATGGACGAGTCATTTAATCAGGGGGCGTCGGAGCCGCGCGTGCTCACGTTCGAGCCGCGCTCGACGGTCGCGCGCGCGCGGAAGTGGGCGAGAGCGCACGCCGCTGCGCTCGCATGCGCGGCGCTACTCTCCGCGATGACTTTGCAGATGTTCGCGGTGGTCACGCGCAAGAGCATAACTGTTGACGAGATAGTCCTGATTCCCGCGGCATACTACCATTGGGCCGCTGGCAACTGCCAACTCGTCCACGAACATCCGCCGCTCGCGAAGCTCATCTCGGGGCTTCCGCTCCTGCTCGTGCAGCCCAATGAGGCCAAGCCCGAGAAGTTCGGCGTCGCACCCGACTCGCCCGCCGGAAAGTGGAGGTACGAGGAGAGCTTCTGGGAGGAGAACTTCGCCCTCTTCGACTCGCTCTCGTTCTGGGGCCGTCTGCCGATGCTTGCGCTCTCGTTCGCGACCGGCGTGCTGCTCTTCCTCTTCGCGAGCGACCTCTTCGGCCCGCGCGCCGCAGTCATCGCAGTCGCGCTCTTTAGCCTTGAGCCGACCGTGCTCGCACACGGCCGCGTCGTGCAGACCGACATGGCCGCGTCGTTCGGCTACATTCTCGTCTTCCACACGCTACAGAGATACCTGCGCGCGCCCACAGCGCGACGCGCTCTGCTCGTGGGCGTCGCGGGCGGAGTCGCATGCACGGCGAAGTTCTCGATGCTACTCGTCGCGCCCGTCGTCGGCGTGGTCTTCCTCGTGCTGCTCTGGCGCGCGCGGCGCGGCGGCGTTGACGGCGGAAGTCGGAAGACTGTCCTCGCGCACGCGGGGTTCGTCGCACTGGCCGCCGTGCTCTTCGTAAACGCCACATACTTCTTCGACCACCGCGCGTTCGACGCCGAAGACGTGCTCTGGGCGAAGGGCGCTTTCCCGTCAAACTATGAGTCCGTGCTGAAGACGGCCGACGCGCTCTCGTACCTGCTGCCGACCGACTTCGTGCTCGGCGTCTTCTGGCAACTCTGGCACAACGGCGAGGGGCACAACGCGGGGCTCCTGGGGATGTACAGCCGAACGGGCTGGTGGTACTACTTCCCCGTCGCCTTCGCTCTGAAGACGACGATTCCCTTCCTGCTGCTCTCGCTCGCCGCGCTCGCGTGGGGCGCGTATGAATTTTTAAGACGAAGAGACCGGCGCTTCCTATTCGTGCTCGCGCCCTTCGCCGTCTACGCCGCCTTCGTCCTGATGAGCCGCATAGACATAGGCGTGCGCTACCTTCTGCCCGCATACATGTTCCTCTTCGTCGCGTGCGGCGCGCTGTTGGAGCGCATGGCGCGAAGTGTGAAAGCGAAGCGCGCGGGGTTAGTCGTCGCGGTCGCGCTCATGGGTTGGATGTGCGTCGAGGCCGTGCGCGCGTTCCCCGACCACGTGAGCTACATGAATCAGTTCGCGAGCGCGCGCCCGCACTGGTGGTACCTTTCGGACTCGAACGTCGAGTGGGGCGACGACGTACGCGACCTCGCCCGGTACCTGCGTGAGCGCGGCGAGACGAGCGTGCGCGGCGGCTTCCTCGGAGGCTTCCTCGTGCTTCACCACTACGGCGTCCGCTACGACGATGCGCTCGCACCGCACGCGGAAGGGCAGACGCGCCCGCGCTACACGGCCATCGGCGCGAGCTTCCTCAACGGCTCCACCGTGTCGGGCTACGAGCGCGACGGCCGCGCCGTGACCGAAGAGGAGCGCGTCAACACCTTCGACGAGTACCGGCACCGCACGCCCGAGAAAATCTTCGGTGGCTCGATCTACCTCTTCCGCGAATACTAAGAGGAGAATTTAAGAATTAACCACCGCAGGAACAGCGACACAGAGCTTTAAGAATTTGAACGTTGAAATCCTGAACTTGAATTCTCTGTGTCTCTGTGTCCGCGGTGGTTAATTTGAAACTGACTCTGAAATCGTAAGCCCCCCGCGAAGGATGCCGGAGACTGTACGAGGCAACGCACGACTCTTGAGTCGCCGCAACGCGGCGCGCGTCGTACTGACCGCGCTGCTGCTCGCGGCGGGCTTCATCTTCTACGCGCGCGGCGCGGCGACGAACCCGCCCGGCTTCTTCATTGACGAGTCGTCCGTCGCATACAACGCGCACACCATCTCCGAGTCGGGCCGAGACGAGTACGGCGAATCCTTCCCTCTCTACTTCCGCGCGTTCGGCGACTACAAGAATCCTGTCTACGTCTACACGCTCGCGGCCCTGTTCCGTTTGACGGGGCCGAGCGTGGCGGCCGCGCGTCTTTTGAGCGCGGCGCTCGGAGTGTTGACGGCGCTCGCGCTCGCGCTGCTCGGCGAGCGCATGTCGGGGCGCGCGGCCGTCGGCCTACTCGCAGGACTGACCGCGCTCCTGACGCCGTGGCTCTTCGAGTTGAGCAGAATCGTCGTAGAGGTCGCCGCGTATCCGCTCGCGGTCGCGCTCCTACTCTTATGCCTTCGGCGCGCATCACGCAAAGACGCGTGGCCGCTCGCGGACGCGCTTGCCGTCGCGGCGGCGCTTGCGCTCCTCACCTACACGTATTCGATTGGGCGTCTCCTCGCGCCTCTGCTCGCGCTCGGGCTGCTTCTGTTCGCGACGACGCGCGTGCGCATGCGCTCCGTGTTGAAGACGCTCGCGCTCTACGCGCTCTCGCTCGCGCCGCTCCTCGTCTTCAACTTCCGGCACCCCGGCGCGCTCACAGAACGCTTCAAGCTCATCACGTACGTCGGCGCGCAGGGCGGCTACGCGCACGACGCGTTCGAGTTCATGAAGCACTACGCGGCGAACTTGAGCCCTTGGGCATTCGCCGTCAACGGAGACCCTAACGAATACAACATCGTGGGCGTCAACGGCGCGCCGCTCCTCCTCTTCGCGACGCTCGCGCTCGCGCTCGCGGGCCTCTGGCTCGCAGCGCGCGCCGCTCGTCGCGACGCGTGGTGGCGGTTCGTGCTCTACGGGCTTGCAGCCTCCGTCGTGCCCGCCTCGCTCACGAACGAGTACGTGCACGCGCTGCGCCTCGCGCCCGTGCCGGTCTTCCTCGTCGTGCTGACAATCCCTGCGTTCGCGTGGCTTCTGGAAGAGGGACGGACTCGTCGTTCGATGCGCGCGCGCGGCGCGGCGCTCGCGGTCTTACTCCTCCTGACGCTCGCGCAGGGCGTGCTCCTACGCGAGCGTTACGACGTGTCGGCCGCTTCGCCGAAGCGGCTGCACATCTTCGACTCGGGGTACGCGGCGCGTGTTCTACCCGTGGCGCTCGCGCTGCCCGCGCGGCCCGTCTACCTTCTGGACGCGCAGGGAATTCCCGGCTACATACAGGCTTACTGGCACGCGACGCTTCAGGGCATACCGCTCTCGAACTTCAAGCATCTGGACGAAGGCGCAGAGCCTCCCGTCGGCTCGACCGTCATCACGACCAGAGACATCTGCACGCGCTGCCGCGTCTTGACGGAAGAGCCGCCCTACGTCGTCTACGTCGCGGGCGAGGCCGACGGCGAGCGCGGGCCGATGCCCGATGGTGCGTTCCGCGCGGAGATAGTTCTGCTCGACGCGCCCTCCTCGATGCGTGTGGGCGGGCGCGCGACGCTGCGCGTCAGTGTTAAGAACGCGGGCGACTCCGCGTGGCCCGGACGCGCGTGGAGGTCTGACGCGTTGCAGGTCGGGATAGGCAATCACTGGCTGGACTCGGAAGGGCGCGAGGTGACACACGACGACGGGCGCGCGCCGCTCGCGTCAGACCTGCGTGCGGGCGAGCGGCGCGAGATGGGGCTTACAATCAACGCGCCGAAAGAGCCGGGCGAATACACGCTTGAAGTTGACGTGTTGCAGGAGGGCGTCTCGTGGTTCGCGCTCAAAGGCTCGAAGACCGCACGTGCGCGCGTGCGTGTGGAGTCAGGCTGGTTCGACTGGTAAAACAGAACCGGGAGCGGTAGCGACCGGGTCGCACCTTTGAGGTGGGTCTGTATGTCGGAACTTGAGACCCGGTCGCTACCGCTCCCGGTTCTGTTTGTGGACTTGAGACCGGGTCGCTACCGCTCGCGGTTCTGTTTGTGGAGGGCCTCTTCGTAGACCGCAAGCGTCTCGCGCGCGGCGCGCGCCCAGGAGAAGTGGGAGGCGCGGCGAAGGCCCGCCTCCGTGAGCGAGCGGCGCGCGCCTTCGACTTCGAGCAGTTCGAGGACGGCCGCCGCGGCCTCTTCGGGGCAGTTGGGGCTCACCAAGCGCGCCGCGCCGTCGGTCACTTCGGCGATTGCGGACGTTCGGCCCGCGACGACGGGCGCGCCGCAGCTCATCGCTTCGAGCGGCGGCAGGCCGAAGCCTTCGTAGAGCGAGAGGTATAGGAAGGCCCTGCACGAAGAGTAGAGCGCGCGCAGGTCTTCGTCCGAGACGTAGTCTGTGAACACGACGCGGCCGCGCGCGCTCGACCTCTCCAGGGCTTCGAGGAGCGGCCCCTCCAACCAGCCGCGCCCGCCCGCGACGACGAGTTGAAGCTCGCCGTCGGGACGAGCCCGTACAAGCTCCTCGAACGCGCGAAGGGTCACGCGCAAATTCTTGCGCGGCTCAACGGTACCGACCGCGAGCAGAAACTCCGGGCCGATGCCTAACTTTCGCCTCACCTCTTCCGTCTCTTCAAACTCCATCGGCGCGAAGCACTCGCGCGCGGCCTCGGCCACGGCGAAGACCTTCGACGGCGCGACACGCAGGTGCTCGCAGACTTCGCGCCGCACGCTCTCGGTCGGCGTAATCACCGCGTCGGCCGCGCGCGCCATCAAGGGCTGTCGCACGCGCGCGCGCCTGACGCGCCTCGCCTCGTGCGTCTCCGGATGCAGGAAGAGCGAGAGGTCGTGGACTGTGACGACGCGCGCCGCCCCGCCCCACAGAGGCACCTCGTAGTTCGTCCCGTGGAAGAGCGGCGCGCGACGCCGCCGAAGGTAGCGCGGAAGCCCCACGGCCCACCAGCGTCGTCCGAGCGCGCCGACGCCCACGCGCACGGCCGAGAGGTTGCGCGGCAGACTCTCTTCGTCTAAAGGGACTGGTTCGTAAGAGGAGGGATAGAGAAGCTCGAACTCGTCGCGCGCGGAGGCGTTTGAGAGTGCGCGCGCCAACTCGAACGTGTAGTGCCCGACGCCCGCGCGGGGCTCCGTGAGCGGGATTGCGTCGAGACCGATGAGCATAAGAGAGCGGTCAGCACTCAGCACTCAGCTTTCAGCAATTTGCGGATGGATACGAGCAGCGCCGCAGGCGGCTAAACAGTACAGCGAGCGGTAGCGAGCGGGTATAGGTTTCGACAGGCGGGCTCTCGACGTAACATGCGACCCGCTCGCTACCGCTCGCGGTTCTGTGGTGGTCACATCCAACTGCAAATTGCTATAAAACCCTCTGCATGCTTCGCGCCTGCTTTGCGACCTTCGCGGTTAAGTCCGGATTCTCTAACCGTAAAGGAGACGAAGCAGGCGCGAAGGACACAAAGCTCTGGCTGAGTGCTGAGTGCTGAATGCTGACCGCTACTGAATCGTGATGTGCGGCGCGGTGTCGGCCGGGCGGCTCGTGAACGTGCCCGCGCTGGTCACGACCGTGATGATGACGGGCACGTCGCCCGCGCCCGCGAGCGAGGCGGGAAGCGTTACCGTTATCTGGTCGAAGCCCGGCGTGTTCGACGCCGCCACGGTGACGGGGCTCGCCGCGTCGGCCGTGCCGACGATGTCGGTCGTGCCTATGCGCACCGTGACGCCGCTCGCGCTCGTCACGCCGCGCACGCCCGTGAGCATTATGAGAAGCCGCGTCGCGACCGTCTCGGTCTGCGCCGAGGTGCAGTCGCCGCTCGCGGAGCCGACCGGCCTGCTCGTCGTCACGGAGAACGGCTCGCCCGGCGGCGCGATGCAAGGGTTCGTCACGTTGAGCGCGGCGGCCCGACCTCCCGCGCCGTTCGTCGAGGTGAATATGTCCGGCTGCGCCGCGTTCAGGACGAGCGACGTGCGTATGACCGCGCCGTTGTTGAAGATCGTGACGGGCAGGGCCGTCGCGCTCGCCGCGATCCCGCGCGGAACGACGAAGTTTATCTGCCCCGACGAGACGAAGTAGAGACCGGCGGCAGCGCCCGTGACGGAGACGGTCACGCCGTTAAGCTCGACGGGCAGGGGCGGACGGCGCAGGCTTTCGCTCGCGTCCGTCGTGTTGACCTGACGGACGGCGGGCGCGAGCGTCAGCGTCGAGCGCGCGATGCCGAGCATGCCGGGCGCGAGGCCCGTCACGTCGGGCGGCGTCGGCGAAGGCGAAGGCGCGACCACTGCGCGGAGGCTCGCTCCCGTGAAGAACGAGACGGGCGCGGCCGTCGTCGCGGGCGTCGGGCTCGGCGCGGGCGTCTCGCTCGTCGCCGTAGGCACGAGCAGGTAGAAGGCTTCAAAGCCGCCGTCGCTGTTATCGAAGCCGGGATTGCTGCTCAGGGAGACACTGATGCGTCGGATGGTGTCGGCCGGAAAGGGTTGGACGGCGATGAAGCCGCTGTTCACCAGATTCGTCAGACGCGAGAGCTGGTTGAAGGCCGTGACGGGCGCGGTGAATATCTGCACGTTGCGCAGGGGGTTCAAGCCCTCGGTCGCGCTCGTGTTGATGGTGCCGTCAACGTTGTAGTTCAGGTTCGAGCTGAAGACCACGCGCGAGCTGTCGCCCGAGAAGGTCGGGAAGCGCAGCCCCACGTCGGCCTGATCATTGTTCGGGCGCGAGACGACGAGAGTGAACGTGCCCGCCGAGACGTTATAGACGTATATGCCGGTCGAGTTCGCGAGCGCGCCGTTGAGCGTGCCGTTCGAGTTGAAGACCGCCGTTGACTCGAAGGCGAGAAGATTGCCGTCGCGGCTCAGGCGGCGGCCGGGGCTCAAGACGTTGACGCTCGTGCCCTCGAAGCCGATGCGCGTCTCGGGCGGCGTCTTCGTGATCGCCCTCACGTTCGTCACCGCGCCGCCGGAGAAGTTCGCGAGGAAGATTTCGCCGTTGCCCTGATCGGAGGCGGCCTCGCCGTTCGCGTCCACGTTCGACTCGTAGGCGATGACGCCGCCCGAGCCGGAGAGCGATGGGTTGCGATTGGAGACGAGCGTGCCGAGCGGGCTCGTCGAAGTCGGCGGCTCGTCGGTCGTCGTCGTCACCTGCGTGAAGGCGAAGTTCTGCACGCCCATGCTCTCGGTGCGCGCGGCGACGAAGACCTCCATGTTGCCGTCGGCGTTCGACTCGCCGGGGATGCCGCTCTTCGCCTGCGAGGTGAAGGCGATGACTGAGGCATCGTCGTTGAGCGCCGGGGCGTCGTTGTCGCGCGCGAAGAAGGGCACGATGTTGGTCGCGCCCGCGCGCGGCGTGGCCGAGGCGGGCGTATTCGTCACGCGCGACATCACTCCGGCGGTCAGGTCAACGGGCGTGACCTCCGCGCCGCTCGAAAGGTCTGCGGCGGCGACGGCCGGAATCTGGTAGACGAAGATTTCGGTGTTGCCGTCGAGTTTGAGCGCGGCGGCGTTGGCCTGCCCGTCGAAGTCTTTCGGCGTGAGCGCCGTGTTGGCGTTGCTGTATGCGTTCGAGATGAAGGCTATGAAGCGGCCGTCGTGACTTATGACGGGGCGAAGGTTGACGACGCGCACGTCCGTGTTGGCCGGGTCGATGGGAGAGGCCGCCGTGTCCTTGAGCGCGTTCTTCGTGTTCGTTATCTGGAAGATGCGGCGCTGCGCGTAGTCGAAGAGGAAAATCTCCTGATTGCCGTCGGCGTTGTTGCGCGCGTTCGTGCGCTCGGTCGAGATGTCGCCCGAAGACTCTATGACGACGAAGCGCCCGTCGCCGCTCGTGTCGCCCGCGAACGACTCGCGGTTGACCGGGAGTCCGGGCGTCGGCGTGGTCGTCGGCGTGGCTGTCGGCGTCGGAGTCGGGACGGCCGGGATGGTCGAGGCGGTCACCTGAAAGATGACCGAGTCGGGCGTTGGCGTTAGCGTCTGAGCGTGCGCGGCGGCGAGCGCGCCGAAGAGCAGAAAGAGCGCGACGGCGGCAAAAGAGCCCGCGCGCGACAGACGAAAAGCGTGCTTCACGAAAAACCCTCCGAGATGGAGCATAAAAACCGCTGACGAATTAGGCCCAAGGGAGACTTTCGGGCGGCGACGGTCGGCGCGCCGAAGAGGCTGCGCCCCGCAGGAGTAAAGAAACGGCATTTTACGCGTAAGCACGAGCCCCGCGCAACCGGGGGACGGCCGGAAGGATGAAGGCGGAAGGATGAAGGCGGAAGGTAGAGCGTTTATGCCTTAACTTCATCCTTCCGCCTTCCTACTTCATCCCTCCATTCTACTGTCCGAACCTGTGGCGGTACTCGTCCGAGACGATGAAAGCCTTGACCATTTCGGCGGCGATGTAGTTGCCGCCAAACTGGTTGAGCTTACCCAACCAGAAGTTGTAGCCCGCGAAGTCCGTGTCGGGCGCGGCGTCAGGGTCTCTCTGCAAGTAGCCGAAGAACTGCATGAGCACGAACGCCTCGTTGAAGGTCTTCGACGTGACCGAGCCGCTGTCGGCGGCCGAACGCAGCGCCGCCGCCTGACCCGAAACGCCGCCCGACCCGTAAGCGCTTATCGCCGCGTTACGCTCCGCGACGGTCGGCGTCACGCCCGCGTTCGCGAAGAGCGAGTCAACGTAGACGCCCGCAGCCTGCCCGCCGTGCGCCGACTGGAAGGCGGGCCGCTGTACGAAGTCGAGCGCGAACGCCAGCTTGTTCGCTTCGAGTTGCGCCTGCCAGTCGCCGACGCCGACGATGATCTGCGTGGGCGTGCTGCCTATACGGCGCGTGTCGGCGATGAACCCCGCGCGCTGGACGGCGACGGGCTTGCCCGGAAGATTGCCGAAGCCCGCCTTGTTCATCTTATAGACGAGGTTGCCCGTCTGCTGGAACTCGATGGAGAGGAAGAAGGCGGCCGAGGCGTTTATGCGACGCACCTCGGCGCACGTCTGATCGACGCCGCAGGAGAGGACGTTGTTCGTCCAGAAGCTCTGGCCGCTCGCGTCTGGCTCGCGGTTGAGGAAGTCCAGGTAGTGCTGGCGCACGAAGAAGCTCACGTCGCCGATTGGGTTGAACGCCCAGCCGATGTCGCGCAACTGCGAGCCCGTCAGGTCTGCGGGAATCGCGACGCTGTGCGTCAGGTCGCCCGAGAGCCCCGACTCCATAAGCTGATTCGGCGAAAGTGTCGTGTCCCAGTGCGAGACCGAAGAGCCGCCCTGAACGGGGTTCGGGGCGAACAGCAGCGGGCGACCCTGAGCATCCACGCCTGCGGGCGCGCTGGTGTCGAGCAGAAGCGTGGCGTTCACGCCCGCGGTCAGTTGGCTCCTGAGCGTGCCGCCATCAGTCAGCGAGACCATGAGCGCCGGTATCGTTATCGTCGGGTCGCCGCCGCCCATCTGTATCACGCCGCCCGTCGCGTTGTTCACCATGATGACGCCGGACGCGCCCGCGTTCTGCGCGTTCTTGACCTTCGTGATGAAGGTGCACGTGCCGCGGTCGATCAACGCCACGCGGCCCGACACGGCCGAGGCGTTCGTGAGCGGCGAGCAGCCGTCGGACGGCGAAGCCTCCGAGACGTTCGCGGTCGTGCCCGACGAAGAGACGCGCGCGCCGAAGTCGGCGGTGCCTGCCGCGTAGTTGCCCGCTATGCCCGAGGGCGAGTTGACCCTCAGGCGCGGCGTACCCAGCACGCCGTGCAGGTCGTTCCTGACCCCCGCGCCCGCCCACGCGAGGTTGCCGTTGTTGATGGCCGAAGCCTGTCGCTCGCCGCTCGTCATGTCCACCCAGCCCTTACCCGCCGTATTGTCGAAGAGGAACCAGTCGTAGATGGACGGGAGGCCGCTGATGAAGTTGCCCGTGCTCGTATTGGTGAAGGTCAGGAAGCCGAGGCCGTGTGCGAACTCGTGGAGCAGCACCGCGACGAGGTCTTCGTCAGGGCCGTGGCCGCCGTCGAGGCCGAGATAGAAGTGCGTGCCGTCGAGGCAGCCCGTGTTGCCTAGGTTCAAGTTGAACTGCGCGGTTATCTCGGGCGAGCCGGGGTCGAGGTCTGTCCCGCTCAGGGCGTTGGCGAGCGCGGCCGAATACCAGGTGTTCGAGATGGGCGCGCCGGGGAAGTTGCGGAACGTTCCGATTGAGGCCGCCTGACCGAGCACCGCGGTCGAAGAGGTGCAGGAGAGCGACGCCCAACTCGCGCGTATCCTGATAGGCACGCTGCTGTTGATGGTCGCGCCCCAGATGTTCGCGGCGAACTGGAAGGCGTTGAGCCGCTGTTGGCCGAGCGTCGTCCCCGTGTTGTTGCCGACGGGGCTGACGGGCGTCGGGTCGTTGAAGCCGATGTTAGCCGAGTCGTTGTTGATGATGACGATTGTCGCCGCGCCGAAGGCGTCGCGCGAGGCGGCCGCCGTCAGGGTCAGGGCGAAGACGGCGAGCATCACTTTCGAGAGGAGCGCTCTTTTCATTACTCTTTCGCCGCCGCCTTTCTGCCGGCCCCCGACCCGCCGTTCGTGGCGGACGGCGTCGCCTCCTCTCGCCGAAGGAACGAACGCGCGGCCTCCGGCGTGTCAACGCACGCCGTCGAGACGCTGCCGTCGTCGTTCTTCTGCGCCATCATCACATTCTGGAAGCGGCCCTCTAAGTCCACCGAGACCGTGCCGTCGGCGTGCCGCGTCTCGACGAGGCCGTCCGTGGACTTGTTGCCTTCGAGCGCGTCGGCTATCTGCTGCGACTGCTCCTGCGTCAGAGGCCCCTGCTGCAAAGTCTTCGCGTTCACGCTTATCCTCTTCCCTCCCACTTCGACCGTGACGAAGCCGGGCGCGGGCTGTGCGGGAGCGACGCCGCTGCTACTGTTGTTGCGCTGCTCGGCGCGCGCGGGCTCCTCACTGCCGCGCGACCCGTACTTCGCAACCGCCGTCGCGGCGCACGCGCCGAACAGGACGAATGCTATAACTCCCGCGCGGAAGGCGCGCGTACGCCCCGCTTTGGAACGGCCCTCGACGCCGCCCTTCTTCGACCTCTTCATGATTGACGATTCCTTTGGTTAAGAGGGCACGAAACAGACGTAAGGCCCGCGCGCGCGGGCCTTACATTTGTCGCAAGTCAGTTGCCGAAGCGTTGCCTGTACTCCGTCGAAGCGATGAATGCCTTGACCATCTCGGCGCGTACGGCGTCGCCGTTGGCTTGCAGGAGCTTCGTGAGCCAGAAGTTCCAGCCCGCGAAGTTCAGGTTGTTCTCGGGCGCGTCGTTCGGGTTGCGCCGAAGGTAGCCGTAGTACTGCATGAGCACGAACGCACGACTCTTCTCCACCCTGTCGAGTTCCGCGCTCTCCGCGACTCTCCTGACCGCGACGGCGCGCGCCGAAGAGGCGCTGTCGTTGGCCGCGTTGGCGGACATCTCGTTGGCGATTGAGTCAACCTGCGTCTGCGTGAGCACGCCGCCCGCGTTCTGGTTGAGCTTCGCGACGAACTGCGAGGGCGTCAAGGCCGAAGGGAACGCGTCGGTGAAGCGCTGCCGCTGCACGAAGGCTTGCGCGTACGCGGTCTTGTTCGCTTCGAGCTGCCCCTGCCAGTCGCCCAGCCCGACGACGACCGTGCCCCTTATGAGCGGCGTGTCGTTGAGGAACTCCTGACGCCTGATGATGGGCACGGCGAGTCCCGTCGAGACTTCGGTCGTGTCGCCATACGCGGTCTTGTACATGCGCTCGACGAGGTAGCCCGTCTGCTGGAACTCTATCGAGAGGAAGAAGGCCGCACTGACGTTGATGCGCTTGGCCTCGCGGCACCCCAGGTTGACGCCGCACGACTCTATCTCGTTAGTCCAGAAGGCGAGGCCGGAAGCGTCCGGGTCGCGCCCGAGGAAGTCCCGGTAGTGCTGCGTGACGAAGAAGTCGGAGGCGTCAATGGGGTTAGTCGCCGTCCCGATGACGTTGCCGATGTTGTACGGCGTCGAGCTGAGCACGCCGTTGAAAGTCGGCGGGTCGAAGGTGTAGCCCGACTTGACGAAGGCCCAGACGTAGGTCTGGCCGAGGGTCAGGCCGCTGAAAGACCAATGGCCCGTGGCGTCGGTCGTCGTCTGGTGAAGCAGACGGGTCGGGTTGACGCCGTAGACCCCGACGAAGACGCCCTGTAGAGGCGCGGCGCTCCCCGCAATGCTCGCGGTACCGTTGATGGACGCGGGCGCGTTGGCCGTGAAGTTCACGCCCGTCTGGTTAAAGCTGATGCTGTTGAAGACGTACGGGCCTCCGCCGAAAGTGTAGCGCGAGTCGGTACCCCGCACGCTGTAGTTGCCGCCGCCCGTGAGCAGCGAGAACGAGTAGTTGCCGTTCGCGTCGGTCGTGGCGGGCAGCGCCGGGAAGCCGTTCGTCAGGTTCGGCCCGTCGAGCGTGATCCGCACACCCGCGAGCGGGCTGCCGTCCGGGTCTGCGACGCGGCCCGTTACGCTGTAGGCCGCGGGCGTCGGCGTCGGCGTCGCGCTTGCCCCGCTCCAGTTGAGGACGAAGTTGCCGGTCGAGCCATCGAAGCCGTCAATGGCGATGCGGTACGTGACGCCGCCGGCCGCGTTGAACGAGATGCGGCTCTGGATGTTCTGCGCGAGGACGATGTCGTCGTTCTCCGCGAGCTTCGTCAGGGCGTTGACGGCCGAGCCCGTGTAGGCCGCGAGCGTCGTGTCGTAGTTGCTGCCGACTGTGTCGAAGGTGACGTTGCCCGTGGCGGGCGCAGTCCAGAAGTACCAGACCGAAGCGCCGCCCGTGTCCGCGTGGTCGGGCTCGCCCGTCTCCTTCGTCGCGTTCTGATTGGTTCCAGAGACGCTGCCCGCCGAGCCTTGAATCGTTATCGCGCCGGAGAAGTTGTCGTTTGTGGGGCCGGGCGGAGGGGGGGGCGGCGGGCCGACCGCGCCGCCTATCGCGTAGCCGAAGGCGTCGAGCGCGTTCGTGTCGTTGTCTGTGATGACGCGGCGCACGCCCGAGCCGATGGTCGGGTCCATGATGCCTATGTAGGGGCGGGCCGAGCCGCCGAGCCTGTCGTCCTTCCAGTGGCTCGACTGGTTGCCGTCGCCGTCCGTCGGGCCTGGGTCGGGACCGCCCGTCGAGAGCCCGAGTTCCTGCGTCTGCGTGTTCGTGTTCGAGATGAGGTGCGGCTGCGCGTCGAAGAAGACCTGCGTGCCGCCCTTAGCCATCACGCGCGGGGCTGTCGCCATCGCGCCGAGGCTCGCCGTGCCGGGGCGGAAGCGGAACACGTCCCACACGCTCAGAACGGTCGGGTCGTCGCCGCCCGATTCGGAGACGAAGCCGAGCGCGTGGCCTATCTCGTGTGTGACCACGGCGTCGAAGTCG
>JBJMGR010000121.1:0-5283 GCA_045807805.1 Pyrinomonadaceae bacterium
ACGCCGACGGGCGCGGAGCAGCGCGAGCGCGAGTTTGAATCGTCGCTTACATGCGCGGGGCCGGGGCGGCTCTGGCAGACGGACGCCAAGGAGTACTTGATGACTTATGAGAGCGTGCAGGAGATGTTCAGCCGCGTCGCGGCCGGGTGCCCGACCGCGCCCGCCGTCGAGCGCGGGGGCCGGAGCCTGACCTACGCCGAGTTGGAGGCGGAGTCGAACCGCCTCGCCAACTTCCTCGCCGGGGCCGGGGCAGTGCGTGGGACGGTGGTAGGGCTCTTCACGGCCGACCCGGCGCAGGTGATAGCGGGCATCCTCGGAGTGCTGAAGGCGGGGGCGGTGTTCGTGCCTCTGGACCCGAGCTTCCCCGAGCACAGGCTGGGGGTGCTGAGCGGGCAGGCGCGGCCCGAGTTCTTCATCACTCAGGCGACCCACCTTCTGAAGTTGGGGCGCGTGCTCGGCGAGGCGGGCCAGCACACGAGGGTAATATGCGTCGACGGGCAGGCCGAAGGGGCCGAGTTCGACGCAAGCGTTTTAGAAGTGCTGACGAGCTACGAAGGATTTGATCGCGTGGAGCATCCGGGCCTGCCGAGCGACGCGGACGCGCCGTGCTCGGTCTACTTCACGTCAGGCTCGACGGGCAAACCCAAGGCGATACTGGGCCGCCTCAAAGGGATAGACCACTTCGTGAGATGGGAGATAGGTGCTGTGGGCTCCTCGCACGGGACGAGGGTGAGCCAGTTGGCCTCTCCCTCTTTCGACGGGTTCCTCAAGGACGCCTTCGTCCCGCTGTGCTCGGGCGGGGTGGTCTGCGCCCCCGAGAGTAGAGACGTAGTGCTCGACTCATGGAGTCTCGCAGACTGGCTGGACGCTGAAGGGGTGGAGGTCTTGCACTGCGTCCCCTCAGTCTTCCGGTCGCTGATCAATCAAGGGTTGAGCGAGAGCTACTTCGGCTCGATGAGATGGGTGGTGCTGACGGGCGAGCCTCTCTACCCGGCGGACGTGAAGCGGTGGATGGAGGTGTTCGGCGAGAGGATAAAGCTGTGGAACATCTACGGGACGACCGAGACGAGCATGTCGAAGTTCGCGCACGAGGTGACGAGAGAGGATGCCGAGCGCCCCTCCATCCCCGTCGGTAAACCGATTGACGGCGTTGAGGTGATGGTCATAAATTCCAGCGGCCGTCTGTGTGGTCTCGGGGCCGTCGGGGAAGTCCATATTAAAACGCCGTACCGCTCGCACGGGTACTACGGGGAGCCGGAGATGACGGCGGAGGTCTTCGTCCCCAACCCCTTTGGGTCTGACCCTTCAGACCTCGTCCACCGCACCGGAGACTTCGGCCGACTACTCCCCGGCGGCGAGTTGGAACTCCTCGGCCGCAGAGACCAGCAGGTCAAGGTGAGGGGCGTGCGGGTCGAGTTGGGCGAGGTGGAGAATCTGCTGCGCGGGCACGAGGCGGTGGCCGACGTGGCGGTCGTGGACAGGGAGGATGGGGAGGGTGGGAAGGCGCTGGTGGCCTACGTGACGCTGTCGAACGGGGCGGGGGCTGGGGCGTTGCGGGGCTACCTGATGGAGCGGCTGCCGGAGGCGATGGTGCCGTCGGCGTTCGTCGAGATGGAGAGTCTGCCGCGCACGCTCGGCGGCAAGATAGACCGCAAGGCCCTGCCCGCGCTCGAACAGGTGCAGGCGCAGCGGGAGGCCGAGGGGGAAGTAGCACGCTCGCCCCTTGAGGAGATAGTGGCGGGCATCTGGCGTGAAGTGCTGCGGCTGCCTTCGGTGAAGCGTGACGGCAACTTTTTCAACCTCGGCGGCCACTCGCTGCTCGTCACGCAGGTGCTCGCGCGTGTCAGGGAGTTCCTTGAGGTCGAGCTTCCCGTGCGTAGCCTCTTCGAGGCCCCGACCGTCGAAGAGTTCTCGCGACTGATCGAAGAGAAGTTCACAGAGGGTCGCCGCGCAGACCTCACGCCCATCGAAAGAGTCCCGCGCGAGGGCGAACTTCCGCTCTCCTACTCGCAACGGCGCATGTGGTTCTTCGAGCACCTCTCGGGCGGGACATGCGCCTTCAACGTCGTGCTCGACCTCAGGCTCAAAGGGCGGCTCAACATCGCCGCGCTTGAGCAGACCTTCGGCGAGATAATCCGCCGCCATGAGAGCCTGCGCACGACCTTCCCCGCGGTCGGCGACAGCCCCGCGCAGGTAATCAACCCACCCGCGCCATTCTCCCTGCCCGTCGTAGACCTGAGCACCCTGCCGTCCGAAGAGCGCGAGGGCGTGGCGGCGCGGGCGGCGCAGGGGCAGGCGCTGCGCCGCTTCGACTTGGGGCGGGGGCCGCTGCTGCGTCTGGCCCTGCTACGGCTCGCGGCAGAGGAGCACGTCGTGGTCTGCACGATGCACCACATCATCGGGGACGGGCAGTCCTTCGAGGTCGTCATCGCGGAGATGAGCAGGCTCTACGGAGCGCTATGCGGAGGCGAGCCGTCGCCGCTCTCGGAGTTGGAGATTCAGTATGCTGACTATGCGGCGTGGCAGAGGGGATGGCTGCGGGGCGAGGAACTCGAAGGCAGGCTCGGGTACTGGCGGGGGCAGTTGGGCGACGCCCCGCGCCGCCTCAACCTCCCGCACAGAAAGGGACGCGCGCGCGTCCAGAGATTCAAAGGCGCGGAGCACGAGGTGAGGGTCAACGCGGAGCTGACGAAGGCTCTGAGGGAGCTGAGCCAGCGCGAAGGGGTGACGCTCTTCATGACCATGCTCTCCGCCTTCGTCGTGCTCCTCAATCTTTACACGGACAACGAGGACATTGTAGTGGGCTCAGCCTACGCGAACCGGGAGCGTGCCGAGGCGGAGCGGTTGATAGGCATACTCGCCAACACGCTGGTGCTGCGCGTTGACGTGTCGGGCGCGGAGACCTTTCGCGACGTGCTGCGGCGCGTGCGCGAAGTCTGCCTTGACGCTTACACCTACCAACTCCCGCCGGAGCTTCTGCGCGAAGGTCTCGGCGAGAGGGGCGAGGAGCGCGAGAGCCTCTTCGACGTGTGGTTCCAGCTTGAGAAGGAGCGCAAGGAGAAGTTCGACATGCCGGGGCTCGACGCGACGCCTTACATCGAGGGCAAGGAGGTGACGAGGTTTGAGCTATCCCTGGGACTCGGCGAGTGGGAGGACGAGGTCTTGGGAACGCTCGAATACGACGACGACCTCTTCACCGCCGAGACCACGGCCCGCATGGTCGAAGGCTATCTGAGGGTGCTCGCCCTCATGGCCGAAGACCCCGAGAGGAACCTCTCGGGCGTCTCGCTGGCGAGCGAGACGGAGGACGAACAGCTCCGCGCCAACTTCGCCGCCAACCTCGAAGCCTGAAGGCGCACGCGCCCCCGCCGAAACTCAGGAGTGCCAAATGATAAAGACGGGTCTCTTGGATCCAGAGCGCAGCCTGCCTTTCACGATAGAGTGCGTCCCCGGCAACGGCTCGTCCGAGCGCGGACAGCTCGCCTCCTGGTACAAGGAGAACGGGCAGTTCGTGGGCGAGAAGCTGCTCGAACACGGCGCGATCCTGTTCCGCGGCTTCGACGTGAACACGCCGGGCGTGTTCGCGCGCCTGACGCGCTCTGTCGCGCCCGAGCTTCTCGACTGCCTCGACGACAACGGCCCGCGCACGAGGATCACGAGCGGCATCTACACCTCGACCGAGTACCCGGCCGAGTACCAGCTCTCTATGCACAGCGAGTACGCCTACTCGCACAAGTACCCGGCGCGGCTCTTCTTCTGCTGCGTCGTAGAGCCGGGCCGGGGCGGGCAGACGCCCATCGCCGACAACCGACAAATCTTGAAGAGGCTCGACCCGGCCGTCGTCGAAGAGTTCGGGCGCAGGCAGATCAGGTACCTTCGCAATCTACACGGCGGGTCGGGCTTCGGGCTCTCCTGGCAGGCGGCCTTCCAGACGACGGATAAGGCTGCGGTCGAGAAGTACTGCCGCGAGATGCTCATCGACTACGAGTGGAAGCCCGACGGCGGCCTGAAGCTTCAGCACACCTTCGTGAGTGTCATCACGCACCCGCGCACGGGCGAGCAGGTCTGGTTCAACCAGGCCCCGCAGTTCCACCCGTCGGACTACCCCGCGGACATCTACGCGTCGCTGCTCGACACCTTCCGCGGCAAGGAGGAGGAACTGCCGCAGACCTCCTTCTTCGGCGACGGCAGCCCGATAGACGACGAAGCCCTCAGGCACATACGCGAGACGATGTTCGCTCAGGCCACGGTCTTCTCGTGGCGCGTGGGCGACGTGCTGATGATAGACAACGTGCTGGCCTGTCACGGGCGCATGCCCTACTCAGGGCCGCGCAAAATCCTTTTAGCCATGACGGACAACTGAGATGACTAACGAGAGCGTGCAGGAGATGTTCAGCCGCGTCGCGGCCGGGTGCCCGGCCGCGCCCGCCATCGAGCGCGGGGGCCGGAGCCTGACCTACGCCGAGTTGGAGGCGGAGTCGAACCGCCTCGCCAACTTCCTCGCCGGGGCCGGGGCGGTGCGCGGGACGGTGGTTGGGCTCTTCACGGCCGACCCGGCGCAGGTGATAGGGGGCATCCTCGGAGTGTTGAAGGCGGGGGCGGTGTTCGTGCCTCTGGACCCGAGCTTCCCCGAGCACAGGCTGGGGGTGCTGAGCGGGCAGGCGCGGCCCGAGTTCTTCATCACTCAGGCGACCAACCTTCTGAAGCTTCGGCGCGTGGCGGCGGACGTGTCTTCTCACGCGAAGGTCATCTGCGTCGGCGCGGGGCGCGGCGAAGAGGCGCAGCCCGAAGGGCACGAGTCGAACGGCGCGGGCTTTGAAGTGCTCAGGGACTACGAGAGCTACGACCGCACCGAGTCGCCCGGTATCAAGAGCGACCCGGACGCGCCGTGTTCGGTCTACTTCACGTCAGGCTCGACGGGCAAACCCAAGGCGATACTGGGCCGCCTCAAAGGGATAGACCACTTCGTGAGATGGGAGATAGGGGCTGTCGGCTCCTCGCACGGGACGAGGGTGAGCCAGTTGGCCTCTCCGTCTTTCGACGGGTTCCTCAAGGACGCCTTCGTCCCGCTGTGCTCGGGCGGAGTGGTCTGCGCCCCCGAGAGTAGAGACGTGGTGCTCGACGCCCAAGGGCTGGCCGATTGGCTGGACGCTGAAGGGGTGGAGGTCTTGCACTGCGTCCCCTCAGTCTTCCGGTCGCTGATCAATCAAGGGTTGAGCGAGAGCTACTTCGGCTCGATGAGGTGGGTAGTGCTGACGGGCGAGCCGCTCTATCCGGCGGACG
>JBJMGR010000122.1:0-3342 GCA_045807805.1 Pyrinomonadaceae bacterium
CGGGCGCGAAGATTGAGATTAACGCCACCGGGATAACCATCGACAACGGCACGGGCGCGAGCATCAAGCTGACGGCCACGGGCGCGATAACCATCACGGGCACGCCCACCGACATCAACAACAGCGCGCTCACCGTCAACTAGGGCGGCCCGCGCGACGACGAAAGCTACACGCACAAGCCCGGATTCATACTCCATCAGGGGGCGCAGGTTAAGTGCTCGCACGCGGGCACGGCGACGCCTACGGCCGTCGTCGCGAAGGTCACGGTGGGCGGTCAGCCGATAGTCGTCGCGACCGCGCCGTACTCAATCGCAGGCTGCACGATGCCGCCGCCGAGCGCGGGCAACGGCCCTTGCGTCACGGCGACGTTCATACCGGCCTCGGCCGCGACGCGCGTCACCTCGGGCGGACAGCCCGTGCTTCTCAACACGAGTCAGGCGACCTGCGTCCCGACGGGCACGCCGCTCGTCATCGCGAGCACGCAGACGAAGGTGACGGCGACTTAACCCGAAGAAGTTCGCCGGAGGTTAACGAACGTGAACATAGACTTTCCATACCACTTCGATTCACTCGGCCGCACGGCCTCCGTGCCGACGGACGAGCACGTCCGAGACATGATCGAGCAGATGCTGTTTACGAACCACGGCGAGCGCGTCAACCGGCCGGACTTCGGGAGCGGACTTCTGCAACTCATCTTCGCGCCCAACAGCCCGGAGCTTGCGGCGGCGCTTCGCTTCAACATGCAGTCGTCCTTGCAGCGCTGGCTCGGCGACGTGCTCGACGTGCTCGACCTCGAAGTCGAGTCGAGGGATTCGGAGCTGCGCATCGCCGTCAAGTACGTCGTGCGCGGCACGGGTGAGAATCAGACCGCGGTCTTCGCGCGGACGGTGTGAACGACATGAACTCTCAGGAGAACTGCCGCGACCGTGAAGTGCGCCGACGCCTCATACGCGAGCGTGCGCGCGACGCCGGCTCGAACGAGCCGAACGGCATAGACTACGCCGAGGTTGACGAGACGCAGCGCGTCATCACGGTCTACTTCCTCAACAAGGCTCCGCGCGACATCGGCGCGCGCGACGTTCGCATCGAAGGCGGCGCGCGCATACGCGACATACGCGTCACGGAGATAACGCTCTGCGAGATTGACGACCCAGACCTCGACGACTGCATGAAGGTCGAGGTTGACAGGCCCGGCGACTTCTCCACCTACACGCTCAAGCTCGTCGGCGCGGATGGCCGTCCCCTCGAAGGCTTCGACCCGCGCTACTCTCAGGTCAACTTCTCGTTTAAGGCCAACTGCCCCTCGGAGATGGACTGCGCGCCCGCCTCGGACTGCTACAAGGAGCCCGCCGCCGAACCTGACATCGACTATCTCGCGAAGGACTACGCGAGCTTCCGACAGTTAATCTACGACCGCCTCTCGCTCGTCATGCCCGACTGGCGCGAGCGCCACGTGCCCGACCTCGGCGTCGCGCTCGTCGAGCTGTTCGCATACGTCGGCGACTACCTGAGCTATTACCAGGACGCCGTGGCGACCGAAGCCTATCTCGACACCGCGCGCCTACGCGTCTCCGTGCGCCGCCACGCGCTGCTCGTAGACTACCCTATGCACGAGGGCTGCAACGCGCGCACGTGGGTCTCGATCAACGTGAGTAGCGACGTGACAGTAGACCAGCCCGGCGGCTTCTACTTCATCACAGACCCCGGCCACTCGCTCCCGACAGACCGCCCACTCACGGGCGACGACCTCAAGGGAGTCGTGCCCACGTCCTATCAGGTCTTCGAGCCCGTCCCCGCGCCGCCGCGTCGCCAGCCCGACCACTTCCATGAATCACACAACGAGATAAGGTTCTACACGTGGCGAGACACGGAATGCTGTCTGCCGCGCGGCGCGACCTCGGCGACGCTTCTCGACGGCTGGCGCGTTCGCACACCCGACGCGAACACGCAGACGACAAACGACGCGCTCGTCAAAGCTGGCGGCGACGCCGCGGCTCCGCGAGTCGCGTCGCCGCAGTCGCAGCGCGCGCACTATGACCTCGGCCTCCTGTCGAAGGAGCAGGAGCCGTCGGAGCACGGCGGTGCTCCCGTGCGCGAGCCGCCGCAACCCGAACGCGGGCCCGCCGAGCGCAAGCTACGTCTGAAGGTCGGCGACGTGCTCATCCTCGAAGAGGTGCGCGGGCCGAAGACCGGCGCCGAAGCCGACGCGGACAAGTCGCACCGTCATGCCGTGCGACTCACTTCCGTCGAGCAGGCGTTCGACCCGCTCGACCGTCAGCCCGTCGTCAACGTCGAGTGGGACGCGGCGGACGCGCTCCCCTTCACGCTCTGCATCTCCTCGGTCGGCGAGCCGCCGTGCTGTGAACTCGTCGAGAACGTGAGCGTCGCGCGCGGCAACGTCGTACTCGCAGACCACGGCCGCACGGTCGGGCCGGAAGACCTGCCCGTCGTGCCGTACGCGCCCGGCCCACGCACCGTGTGCGAAGGCCCGTTCGAGCCGAGCGAGACCATGCCCGGCGCGGGGCGCTTCCGCCCGACGCTGCGCCTCGGCCCCGTCGCGTACGGCGTGCCCTTCCCAACGGAGCAGGACGTGACGCGCGCACAGGCGTTCTTCCTCGGCGGCCTCGTCAAGAAGGTTGCACGGCGAGTCAAACAACTTCAGCGACAGACCGAAGCGGGGCGCGTGCTCACGCGCGAAGAGCTTCGAGAAGTCCTGACCATCTTCGGACGCAGGGCGCTCGCGCGCGCCGGATTCACGATGACCCCGGCGCGCGACAGCCGCCAGCAACAGCAGCAGAGTGCGGAGGAGCAGGCCGCGTCACTCGGCCGACTCCTCGCACGTTTCGACGACCACATGTTGAAGAAGGCTCGGCGCGTCGAGGGTCTTCGCGACCGCGCCTTCGGCGGCTACACGCTGACTGACGACGAGCGGGAAGAGATTGCCGAGTTGTTCGGCAAGGTGGTCGCGGCCGAAGAGCTTGAGCTGATGGACGCACGCTCGCTCGGCCCCGCGTCGGCCGCGATTAGACAGGAGCCGCGCGCCGCCCTACCCGCCGTAAGCGTCTGCCACGTGCCTTCGGACGACGACGAGATGCGCAAGCACCTCGGCGACGAGCGTAGTTGTTGGGAGCCTCGACGCAGCCTCCTTGAGAGCGGCCCGCGCGAGCGCCACTTCGTCGCGGAGATGGACGACGAGGGGCACGCGCACCTGCGCTTCGGCGACGGCGAGAACGGACGCACGCCCGAGGCGGGCGAACGCATGCGCGCGACCTATCGAATAGGCAACGGCCCGTCGGGCAACGTCGGCGCCGACTCGGTTCGCTACGTCGTCTTCCGCAACAA
>JBJMGR010000123.1:0-46413 GCA_045807805.1 Pyrinomonadaceae bacterium
CCTCCTCGCGGCTCACAGGCGGCTTCGACTCCTTTTGCGTCTCGCTGACCACGAAGCCAGTATAGTTGTTATAACAGCTATTGTCAAGCGTCGAGAAGCGGAAGGCGGAATCGAAGGCTCGCCTTCTCAAGTTCAAAGTTCAAGGTTGCAGATTCAAAGTTAAGAGGTTTGCGCCTTCAAACTTTGAACCTGCAACCTGGAACTTTGAACTTATTACTTCCTCCTTCATCCTTTTATTTGTGTGAGACGACGAGCTTCTCAGGGCTCGCGGGCAGGTCACGAAGCTCGCTGCGCGCGAAGCCCGCGTTGGCGAACATGCGTTCGAGTTCGGCGTAGGTGTAGGCGTCGCCGCCGAGCGTGCCCGCGAGCATCGTGAGGCTGAAGGCGGCGGAGACGGGCGGCGTCACCCTGTCTTCGTCGGGCACGAATTCGAGCGTCAGTGCGCGACCGCCGTCCTTGAGCGCCGCGCGAACCTTTCTGAGGAGCGTCTCGCAGGTCGGCGGGTCGAAGTGGTGCAGGAAGTTCGTCAGGAGCACAAGGTCGTAGCCTTCGCCGAAGTCCGCGTCGAAGGCGCTGCCCTCGATGGTTCGATAGCGTTCGGCGACATCGGCCGCGCGCGCGTTCTCCTTCGCGACTTCGAGCACGGCGGGCCAGTCGAGCGCGAAGACCTCCGAGTCTTCGTAACGGCGCGCGAAGGCTATGCCGAAGAGTCCGTGGCCTGCGGCTATGTCGAGCACCTTCGCCTTGCGCCCCTCGATGTCGGACGACATCTCGGCGATTGCCTGCGCGGACATCGCCATCATCGGAGCCATCGCGCGCGCGAACTTGACCCAGATGGGATTCTCGGGCGAGACCGTCCCGCCGTCGGGGCTCGCGGTTCCGCCGTTGCGCACAGCCACGGCTAGGTCGTCGAAGTTGGCGAGCATCGAGGGCGCGAGTATGAACTCTATCGTGCCGCCCATGTAGGCGGGCGAGCGTCGGTCTAAGAAGATGGCCGAGTCCTGCGTCAGACCGTAGCGCCCGCCCTCTTTCGTCAGCAGCCCCGTGATGACGAGGTAGTCGCAGAGTATGCGCGCGCCGCGCTCAGACACGCCGCGGCTCGCGGCTATCTCGGCGGCCGTCGAGCTGCCTTCGCCTATTGCGCCGAACAGGTCTAGCTCTATCGCGGCCTTTAACGCGGCCGTGCGCTGGTATGAGTTGATTGTCTGGAAGAAGAGTTCGGGGGATGGTTGTTGGGTATGTTCCGGCATCATTCGCCTCTGTGTGTGTTGTTGTGACTTCGGGAAGAACCGAGGGATGTTAACGCCGCACGGCCGCGCGTTCAAACGGAGCCGCGCGGCGCGGCGGTCACTTTGCCCCGAGCGTTGAATGGTGACGCGCGCGAAAGTATCGCCTTGCGAGCAGCACCGCTGCCAGCAGCGGCGCGAATATCAGAAGCTCCAACAGCACGGCCTTCAACACGTACGCGGGCGACATCCTCGAAGGCAGCTCCGACAGCCCCATAAGCCCGAGGCCGAACCTCTCCGCGGAGAAGGGCCAGAGCAACTCGACACCCCCGCCGAACTTCGTCGTCGAATAGTCGAGCAGCGCGTGTGATGCGTAAGCGAGCCCGTACGCGAGCGCCTCCCTCGCTCGCGCGCGGCCGAAGAGTGCGAGCGACACGAGGCAGAGCGCGAAAGCGAAAGCGAGCGAGTGTGTAAACCCACGGTGATAAGACCTGTCGTGCATGAGCGCGACGAGCGCGAAGTCGAGGTCTGCGCAGTTCGCGAGGAGAGCGCCGACGACGAGCGGCGCGAATCGATGGCGCGACGGCCGCGGGTGTAATGCCGCGACTACACTTGCGCCGACGAGACCATGTGCGAACGGCAGGGGCATACGTCTCTATGGCCGGGGCTTCGCGACTAAACGGCCGACCTCGCGCCAGGTTATGAGCTTGACGTTGTTCTCTTTGAGCAGTCGCCGGAACTCTTCGCCCGTCGCGTAGTCGAAGTCGCGCTGTCGCCACGCGGAGCCCCAGTCCGGATGTTCGCGCGTAACGGCGCGCATCTCCTCGTCGTCGTACGCGAGGTGGATTATAAGTTCCGTGACGCCGGGCCGCAGGCTCTTAACGAAGTCTCTGTAGAACTGCGCCCACCCTTCCGGCTTGACGGCGGGCGTGATCGTCTCGATGCGGTCGAGCGCGACCCCTTCGGGGCCGAGCGCCGCGGGGAGGAACGGCGCGTCCGTGAACCACTCGCGCGAGACCATCACGGGCAGACCCTCTTCGCGCCCGACGCGCAGGAGCATCTCGAAGAGCGGACGCGTCTCGTAGAGCGTGCGCATGTGCGAATCCAGATGCGTCGGGCTTATGCCGAAGGCTCGTGCCCTTGCTATCTGCGCGCGCACTTCCGCTTCGGCCTCACGCACGTCCGCGTGCGACGACGCCTCCGACTCGCTCGGATATAGATAGCCGTCCGCCGCATAGAGCGTCGGCGCGCGCTCACGCGACAACACGCCGCCCCAACGATAGGTCGCCCACTCGCTTGTGAGCGTGAGGTGAAGCCCGAGGTCTGCGTCCGTATGTGTGCGCGCGTAGGCCGCGACTTCGGGGAGCCAAGCGCAGGGAATCATTATGCTGCCCGACGTGACGAGGCCAGACTCGAACGCCTTGAACGTCGCGGCGTTGACCGAGTGCGCGACGCCCATGTCGTCTGCGTGGACGATTAAGAGCTTCGCGTCCGTGGGGTAGCCGAGACGCGCCGCGAGAGGCTTGACCTCTACGATGCTCGCGCCTGACGCCTGCGCGCTTGCCGACGCGCCGCAGACGTACAGCAGCGCGAGCGTCAACGAAATGACGTGAAGAACTCTCTTCATCAACGGAAGCATTCTCTTCATCATAAGCCTCTTCAACGGCCCCTTGGTTTTTAAGAGAACGGCGCGGTCAGCTTCAGGCAGACGGGCGAGGGAAGCTCGGCCGTGTGGCCCGTGGCCGCGAGCGCGCCCGTCGAAGGCTCTATGCGGAACGTGACGACGCTGTCGGAGCGTTGGTTCGCGACGAGAAGGAATCGGCCCGTCGGGTCAACGGCGAAGTTGCGTGGCGTGCGGCCTCCGGTCGGCGTGTGGCCGGCGGGCGTGAGCGTGCCCGCGCGCGCGTCCACGCGGAAGGCCGCGAGATGGTCGTAGCCCCGGTTCGAGCAGTATAGGAAGCGCCCGTCGGGCGTGAGGTGTATGTCCGCGCCCGTGTTCTCGCCACGGAAGTCCGCGGGCAGCAACGCGTAGGTCTTCAACTCCTGAAGCGCGCCCGTCGTGCGTTCGCGCGCGAAGGCCGTGACGGTCGAGTCGAGTTCGTTCAGGACGTAGACGTGTCGGCCCGCGCGGTCGAACGTCAGGTGGCGCGGCCCCGCGCCGGGCTTTAGGCTTACGAAGGGCTGCCTGTTCGGAGTCAGTGTGCCGCGTCGCGAGTCGAAGTCGTAGACCATGACCTTGTCCGCGCCGAGGTCGCACGAGTAGGCGTGGCGGTTCGACGGGTCGAGCAGGACGGAGTGCGCGTGCGGCCCCTCCTGCCGCTCGTGAACGGGGCCGGAGCCTGAGTCCTGTCTAACGTCCGTGGCCTTGCCGAGCCCGCCGCCCTTCTTTACGGGAAGCACTGCGACGTTTCCGCCCGAGTAGTTCGCGACGAGCACGAAGCGGCCGTGGGCGTCCGCGTTGACGTAGCAGGGCGCGCCGCCCATCGAGGCTTGACGGTTGATGAAGCGGAGGCTTCCGTCCGTCCGCTCTATCGTGAACGCGCTGACCGCGCCGCTCTTCGCGCCCTCGAACTCCTCCGTCTCTTCGACCGCGTATAGAAAGCGACGCGCGCGGTCGAGCGTGAGGTATGAAGGATTATTGACGCCGCCCGTCACGCCCACGCGCGTGAGCGAGCCGTCGGAGAGGCTCAGACGATAAAGATATATGCCTTCGCTCTTCGTGCCCGACGTGTATGTGCCGACGTAGACGAGTAGCTCGCGCGCGCGCGCGGCTGTGTTAACCGAGAGAGCGTGCGCGGCGCGCGACGTGACGACAGCGCCGAGCGTCGCGACCCCCGCGGCCTTCATGAAGTCGCGCCGCGTACGTGTGTTGTCAGGCTTACCTTCATCCGTCTTGTTGTCAGGCATCCCTTCATCCGTCTCCGTGTTGAGAACAGAACCGCGAGCGGTAGCGACCGGGTGTGCGTTACGTCGCACGTGCCTTCTCGTAACGCGCACCCGCTCGCTACCGCTCGCGGTTCTGACCTTTGTTCACTGCTTCGTCTTCTGCAACTCTTCGAGCGTGCGCTTCAATGCTTCGAGCTTCTGACCGGCCTCGCCGAGCTTGCCTTCGGACGTGAGCCGTTGATAGTCGGCGAACTCCGCGGCGGCGCGGTCGATCAGTTCGCGCGCGGTGGCGGCGGCGGGCGGCGGCTGCGACTCGCCCGCGTCGCCCTGCTTCGACGTTTGCGCCGCGCCCTGCTTCGACGTTTGCGCGCCCGGCTCTGGCAGGCCGAAGAGTTTCGAGAGCGCGTCGGGGAAGCTCGTGCCGAATGCGAGTCGGTCTTGATTGGCGAGCACGACGAGGCGAAGCTCGGGCATAGGCGAGCGCTCAGCCTGTAGGTATATCGCCTGCACGTAGAGGAGCCCACGGCCGAGTGGGACGACGAGGAGGTTGCCGCGCTGTGCGCGCGAGCCCTGCTGGTTCCAGAGTGTGAGCTGCGACGAAAGCTGCGCGTTCTGGTCTATGCGCGCGTTGACCTGCGCGGGGCCGTTGACGAGCTTCGTCTTCGGGAACTTGTAGACGAGGAGCGAGCCGTACTCCGCGCCGTCGCTTCGGCCCGCCATCCAGCCGATGAGATTGTCGCGCGACGCGGGCGTGAACGCGACCACGTCAACGAACTCGGGCGCGCCCGTCGCGCCCCTCTCGTCGGGGAGTTGCAGCAGCGCGTAGTAAGGCTCAAGCGCCTGCGCCTCGCCGCCCTGCTTCGGCGCGGACTCGCGAGCGAGGCTCCAAACGTCCTCGCGCTGGAAGAAGACCTTCGCGCTCTCCGTGTGATAGAGCCCGTAGACTTCGGCCTGCGCTTTCAAGAGCGCCTCCGGGTAGCGCACGTGCGCGCGCAAGTCCGCGGGCATCGACGCGGCGTCGCGGAAGAGCGCGGGGAAGAGCGCGCGGTAAGCGGCGAGCACAGCGTCGTCCCGGTCGAAGACGTAGAAGGAGACCGCGCCCGTGTACGCGTCGATGACGACCTTCACGCTGTTGCGTACGTAGTTGACTCGCGTCTCGCCGATGCCGTAGTGGCGCGCGTACGGGTACGAGGCCGAGGTCGCGTAGGCGTCCATCATCCATGAGACGCCGCCGTCCGCGCGCAGGACTATGTACGGGTCTTCGTCGTAGAGAAGGAAGGGCGCGAGCGTGCGCACGCGCTCGCGTATGTTGCGGCGCATGAGGACGCGGCTCTCGGGCGTCACGTCGTCCGCGAACGGAAGGCGCGAGGTGTCGCCAAGCTCCCAGGCGATGACGGCCCGACGCAACGCGCCGCCGACGCGGAAGCCGCCCTCGCCCTCGTACGTCGTGGAGGCGTTCGCGTCGCCCTGCGGGTAGTCGAACTCCTTCTGCCGCGTGCCGACGTAGACGTTCGTGTCGGTCTTCTCGCCGAAGTAGATTTGCGGGCGCGAGAGTTTTATCTCGGGCGCGGTGGACTCGGCGGGCATGTTCGAGAGTAGAAACTCCGGGCGGCCCTCGGGCGTGAAGCCGTTCGCCGTGTTCATCGTCACGCCGTAGCCGTGCGTGTATATGAGCTGCTCGTTTATCCAGTTGCCGCGCGAAGAGGCGGGCAGCTTCGACACGTCCAGCTCGCGCGCGGCAAGCAGGACTTGACGGGGCTGACCGCCGATTGTGTAACGGTCTATGTCAACGTCGTTGAAGTCGTAGTAGGTGCGTATCTCCTGAACCTGCCGGAGCGTGTCCTGCAAGGCGTGATAGTCCCAAATGCGAAGGTTGTCGAGCGTCGGGCGGTTCGCGTCTAAGGCGTATGCGGCGTCGTCCGAGTCGGCGGGGAAGTCGCGCGCCTCGACGCGCTCCAGGTTGAAGGCGCGCCGCGTCGCCTCGATGTTGTGCTTGATGTAAGGGGACTCGCGCTCAATCTCGTTCGGGTTGACGACGAACTTCTGCACATAGCCCGGAATGGCTACGACCGCGACCATGTAGACCAGCACGGGCAGGGCCACGGCGGCGACCGCGGGGCGTAGGCGTCGGAAGATTAGAGCGTTGGCGAGCGCGAGCGCAGCGCCGACCGCAAGCGCGATTGCGACGGCGACGAGTCCGGGCAGAACCCAGTGGTCTTCCGTGTACGTGACGCCGCTGAACAGCTTGTGGTCTTCAAACAGGTACTCGTAGCGCGAGAGGTAAGCGCGCGTCGCGAGCACCACGAGCAGCAGCGCGAGCGCCGCCGAGACGGCCGCGTAAGCCTTCGCGCGCGAGCCCGACTCCGCGCCCGCGCCGCGCGACGTGACGGCGCGCAGATTCGTGCCCGTCGGCATAAGCCCGAGCGCCGAGTAGACGAACGCGCCGATCAGCACGACCCACGCGAGCGTGAGCAGCCACGTCGTTATCGCGTCGAGCGCGGGCAGCGTGAAGAGGTAGAAGCCGAGCGTGTTGCCGAAGACGGGGTCTCCCGCGCCCGAAGTCCCTGGGCGGTTGAGCCACAGCGCGAACGTCTCCCAGGACTCGCTCAATCCCGCGCCGTACACGAGCCCGAGCAGCAGAGAGACTATCCACGCGGCGGGCTTCAGCACGCGCTCGGGCCGAATGTATACCTGCTCGTTGTTGAGCACGACGCGGCGCGGCGCGAGCGTCGTCACGGCGAAGCCCCGCTCAAGCAGAGAGAACGCGACGCGAAGCACCAAGGCCGTCGCCAGCGCGAAGACCGCGAAGACCGCCCACCCGTACTTAAAGGCAGTCCAATAGACGGACGAGTATCCGAGCGAGCCGTACCACAGCGTCTCGATGTAGACGGAGCCCGCGCGCGTCAGCGCGAAGAGTAGAAGCAGCACGAAGGCTACGGCTACCCAGCGTCGAGCCTTGTGCCGCCCGCCTCCGCCTCCGCCTTGCGGCTCAATGTCTATCACCGGCCCGTCGAACTCTCCGCCGTCGTCGGACGCATCTGCGCGCGTTTTATTCATGTCGATAGGATACTCCAAAAAAGAGAAGCGCGGACGACCGTCTACGGGGCGAACATCTCGCCGAGGACGGACAGGACTTCCGCGCGCGTCTGCTCGCCTACCTTGCCGAGCCTCTTAACGAGGCGCGCCTTGTCCACCGTGCGAATCTGGTCTAGCACAATCTGCCCCTGCTTACCCTGCAATCTGCACGGGACTCTCGTCGGATACTGCGCGCCCTTGGTGGTCATGGGCGCGACGATGACGGTTCTGATGAAGCGGTTCATCTCGTCGGGCGAGACAACGAGGCAGGGGCGTGTCTTCTGAATTTCACTGCCGACGGTCGGGTCGAGGTTGACGAGGTAAACGTCGAAGCGCTTGACTACCATTGCCACTCGTCCTCGTCCCAACGTGTCTGTGCGGGCGGGCCGTCGTCGAGCAGAGCGTCGTCCCCGCGCGCGGCCATCTGCCGGAACGCGTCCTCCCAGCCGTGGCGCGGCTCTCTGGTCGAGCGGATGATTATGCGGTCGTCCTCCGCCTCAAGCTCGACCTCTTCGGCGAGATTGCTGCGCTCCAGAAGCAGCTTCGGGATTCGCACGCCCTGAGAGTTTCCTATTTTCACTATGCGCGTTCTCATGCCTACATCGTAATTACGAGACGATTGCGCAGTCAAGAAGACAAGTTACAAGTTGCAAGTTGAAAGTTCAAAGTTAAGAGCTACGTGCCTTCAACTTTGAACTTTCAACTTTCAACTTCGTTTGACTTCGGTTCGGCGTTCGGCGTTTATAGTCCGGCTTTATGAGAAGAGTGCTGAAGAGACTCCTGCTCGCGCTCTACGTTCTGTGCGCGACGTTCGCGCTGCTCGAAGTGGGCGTGCGCGTCTCGGGATATTCGGAGCACCATCTGTGCGACCCCATCTATGCGCGCTTCGGCGACGCGCCAGAGGAGATTCCGTACGTACACAGGCCGAACCTTTCGGGCGCGCGCGGTCGCGGCCTGTCGGTCGTAAACACGGACTCGCTCGGCCTGCGCTCGACGGTCGCGGGCGAGACGTACGGGCCGCGCCGCGCGGTGGGCGAGTACCGCGTGGCGATAGTCGGCGACTCGGTAACGTTCGGCGAGGGCGTGCGCGAGGCGTCCGACACGTTCGCGAAAATTCTCGAAGGCTTGCTCAACCGTAGGCAGACGGGCGCGCGCGTCGTGCGCGTCTTCAACTTCGGCGCGTCCGCCTACAGTGTGCGCGTCATGGAGGCGACGCTGCGGCGGCGCATGCTCGCGGTCGAGCCGAACCTCGTGCTGCTCGCAATCATCCCCGCCGACTTCAACCTCACGCGGACGCCCGGCATAGACTCGTACGGCTACCTCTCCGACGACAAGCTCTCCGGCTTCCTCTCGCGCGACTCGCGCGCGCGTCTCGTGCTGCGAAAGCTTCACTCGCTCTACCTTCTTCGAGACGTTATCTACCCGCTGCTCGACACGAGCACG
Organism: Pyrinomonadaceae bacterium; assembly: GCA_045807805.1. Lineage (GTDB taxonomy): Bacteria > Acidobacteriota > Blastocatellia > Pyrinomonadales > Pyrinomonadaceae > QHXN01. The sequence continues at coordinate 8,631 of JBJMGR010000123.1, forward strand.
AAGGCGGAGGACGTGATAGCCGCGGGCGGCGTGCCCGACGCTTACACGTTCGTCAAAGCGTTCTCGGAAGAGGCAGGGCGGAGCGGCGTGGACTGCCGCGTCGTGCTCCTGCCTTCGATGGGCGCGGGCTTCCGTCCCGTCGTCGAACGACTCAAGACGGACGGCATCTCCTTCGTCGACCTCTCATCTCTCGGCGGCGAGTTCACGCCCGAGCAGTTTCGCGCGAGCCGCTTCGACCGCCACCCGTCGGCGGCCGTCCACCGAAGGATAGGCGAAGCGCTCGCCGACTACATCATCGAAGGCGGCCTGATAAAGGCCGAGCGTTAAGCCTTCCGAAACTTCTCGTGGAAGAACCCGGCGGCGTTCGCGAGTTGCGACCAGAGGAGGAGCGCGGTCAACCGCGCGGCCTTACCCTTCGGCGTGCGCGCGAACGCGGCGCGGAGGAGCGACGCGTAGAAGTTTGCGTCTGGGCGGAAGGGGCCGTCCCCTTCGGCGGCGCGCGCGCGGTGGAAGCGGAGCGCGCCGCGCCCGTAGCCGAAGTGTTGACGCCAGAGCGAGCCGGGCGTCAGATGGTGCGAATGGCGCACGACGGCGCGCGCCTCGTACGTCAAGCCCAAGCCCCGCGAGCGCCAGCGCGCGCAGAACTCTCTGTCCTCGGAAGTCCTGAACCTCTCGTCGAAACCTCCGACGGCGCGGAAGCTCTCTGTATGAACCGCGAAGTTGTTCGACGCGAAGAAGCGTGCGTCCGTCGCGTCGCGATTGAAGTGCGCGTAGACGACTTCGATTATCAACTGGCTCGTCTCCGAGTAAGGATTGTCCGCGAGCGCGTTCGTCGTGCGCCCGCCGACGATGCGCGCGGGCTTCTCCGCGAAGCGCGAAGCGAAGGCGCGCAGCCAGTCGCGCTCGGGCTCACAGTCGTCGTCCGTGAAGGCCAGGAACTCTCCGCGCGCGTGTCGCGAGCCGAGGTTTCGCGCGGCGGCGGGGCCCGCGTTCTTCGCCTGCTCTAAGAGCTTTAAGTCGAGCGCGTCGCGGAACTGTTCGACGACATCCAGCGGCGGCCGCGCGCTCGCGTCGTCAACTATCAAGACCTCGAAGCGCTCGCGCGGGTAGTCGAGACGTGAGAGTGCGCGCACGCACGTTGCGAGCTGCGCGGGCCGCTCGTACGTCGGGACGACGACGGAGAAGTGTGGAAGCCCCTCGCTCATGCGGGAAGGGGTCGAAGGACTCGGCGCGCGCCGAACTCGCCGAGCAGCGCGAGCGTCGCAAACGCGAACAGGCACGCGCACGCGAGCTTGAGCGCGAGCAGAAGCCCTGCCGAAGGGACGAGCGCGGTCAGAGCATACGCGCACGCGGCTACGAGTGCGCTGCTCACGAAAGTCCTTGCGGGAGGCGCGACGCCCCATGCACGCCACACGAGAGTCAGCGACGCCAACGCGCCCGCGCACGCAGTCAACGCCGTCACCGCCGCGCCGCCGCGCGCGCCCGAAGAGGGGATCAGAAGCGCGTGCCCGAGAGCGGCGCACGCGAGCATCGGCCACGCGACGTGCAGCGTCCAGCGCTCGCGCCCCGCCGCCGCCAGCACCGACGCCGTGACAGAGACGAACAGCAGCGCGAGCGAGCCGAAGATGAGCGGCCGAAGCAGCACGCCGGACTCCGCGAACTCGCGCCCGAAGATGAGCCCGACCAACTCGGGTGCGGCTCCCGCCGTTATCGCCGCGACGGGCAGGAGCAGGACGACGGCGCGCATGGAGAGCCGCGCCAGTTCGCGCGCGCCCGGTTCGTCATCTTCGCGCAGAGCGCGCGCGAGCGTCGAGAGCAACGCGGGCGCGAAGGCGTAGGAGAGGAGCGTCGGCAGCAGCGAGAGGTTCTGCGCGACGCCGTAGACTCCGGCGGCGGCCGACGTTCCGCCGAGCGACTTGAGCATGATGAGGTCGAGCCTGCCGTGAAGGCTCAGGCAGAGCGCCGACGCGATGAGCGGAAGCGCGTAGCCGCACAGGCGTCGAAGCGGATACGACGCGCGCGTGAAGAGAGCGGGCCGCACGTAGAAGCGGCAGACCGTAAGCTCTACGAGCGACGCGCAGACAGTTCCCCACAGAGCGCCCGTGGGCGAGCCAGTGAAGTATACGAAGACGACGACCAGCACGAGCCTCGTCGTCCAGCGCGCCGCGCTCGCGAGCGCACGTTGTCTAAACCGGCCGAGACCGACGACGATGTTCCGGTGTGCCTGCGCCGCGCAGAAGACGGGCACGTCGAGCGCGAGCACGCGCATGTAACCCGCGAGCGAGGGCTCGGACATAAGCCGTGCGAGCGGCGCTGCCGCAAGCAGGAGCGCGCAGCAGAGCGCGCAGCCCGTCAAAAGATAGAGCCGAAGCACTGCCGCCCCCGCGTGCTTCAACTCGCCGTCCGACGCGCCGCCTATGAGCTTTATCGCAGGGCGCGATAGGGCCGTCGCGATGTTCGACTCGACGAGCACGACGGGCGCGAAGGCGAGCGTCAGAAGCCCGTAGCCTTCCGGGCCGAAGCGTCGGCTCATGTACGCGGCCGTCAAGAGTCCGACGGGGACGAGCAGAGCCTCCGACGCGAAGATGTGCGCCGCGCCGCCGAAGAGATGTCGGCCCCTCGACGTGAGACCGCGTCCGCCTTCTGTAAGCGTCTCCTTCATCAACCGACTTCGGCAAACTCCTTCGCCGTCTCGCGCCGGTCGCGCGCGGCCATGTATCGCTCGCGGTGAAACTCCATGTCGGAGAGTTTGCGCATCGCTTGTCCGGCGCCGAAGGCGTAGCCCGCCGTCTCGCCCGCGCCGTCAAACAGGAGCCCGACGAAGAGCGCGGGCAGAATTTTCGGCAGAAGGCGTCGCGGCCTCCCCGGCTTCAGAAGCTCGCCGACGATTCGCGTCGCGCGCACGAGAGGGATGAGCGGCGACGCGCACGCGTAGAGCGTCCTGCGCCACGCGCCCCATTCGCGCGCACGCGCCGAGGCGAAGAGACGCCCGCCGTTGAAACGCAGCGTGAGCGAAGGGACTTGCGCCGAGAAGTTCTGGTGGAAGACGCGCGCGCGCGGCTCCAGGTAAAGACGTTGACCGCGCGAGCGCAAGTCCCAGTGGAGCACGCTCTCCGCGTCGAGCATCGCTTCGAGCCGTTCGCCGTATTCGGAGAGCAGCGCGCGCTTGTAAGAGCCGTTGTGGCCCGGCAGATGTTCGCGCTCGCCAGCCTCCGTCGGCTCCAACCACGGCGCGTACTCGATGAGAAGATTCGCCCAACTCGTCGCGCTGCGCGGGTTCGCGTTCGACATCTGCGGCCCGACGGCCGCCCATCCTTCCGCGTGCCGCGCGACGAGAGCCTCGGCCCAACGCGGCGCGGGGAACGCGTGGTCTTCGACGAACGCGACCACGTCCGCCGCCGCCGCTCTCACTCCCGCCGCGCGCGCGCGCGCGGTCGAGCGCATGTGCCCGACCTCAATCACCTTGTACCCGTAGAACTCGCGCATCTCCGACTCGTCTAACGCGAGCCCTTCGAGCGTGGGCGCGACGATCAAGACCTCAATGCGCTCGCGGATGCTCTGCGACCTCAAATGCCTGAGCGTCTTGCGCACGGTCGCAACGCTGTCGGGCGTGATGACGACGACCGAAAGCTCTGGCCCCGCGGCGTAAAGCCGCGCCTCTGTGTCTCCGTGTTTAATAGCCTTCATACTCACTCAAACGAACTGCTTCAAAGCTTTACTCTCGTCGATCTTCACGGCGCGGCCCGTGCGGGTTGACTCCGTGGCGGCGAGCGCGATTTCGAGCGCGCGCCTTCCGTCTTCGAGCGTCGCCCAGACCTCCGCGCGGCCTCGCACGGCGTCCGCGAAGTGTCGCCACTCTTCCGCGTAAGTGTTGACGTAGTCGCCGCCCCGCCGCGCCTGCGCGAGCACGCGCGGCAGAGCGCGAAGCGTGCGCGCCGCGCCGTCCAGACGCGCTCGCGCTGAGCCCGCGTACCGACCCGCGTCGAGGCGTTCGATTCCGTCGGCGCGATAGCACGAGACGCGCAGCCAGCCGCGCTCGCCGTGGAACTCAAGCTCGTGGCTCTCGCCCACACCCTCCGAGAGGGCCGCGACGACCTGCGTGCCTTCGTCCGTCTTCAAAGTGACGACTGAAGTCTCGTCCCCGTCGTCGCACGACGCGTAGACCTCGCGCGCCTCCTGCCCGAGCATGAACCTGACGAGGTCGAAATGGTGCGTGCCCAACTCGAAGATTGAGCCGCCGCCCGACTCGCGACGCCCGCGCCACGCTGGATACTCTGCTTGCGCGCGCGAAGCCGATGCGAAGACCGTCCGCACGAGCTTGACGCGCCCCAACTCTCCGCGCGCGATCACCGCGCGCGCCTCACGCACCAAGCGATGCCAACGCATGTTGAATCCGACCGCCGCCTTGAGACTCGCGGCGCGCGAGGCCGCGGCGACAAGCGAGTCGCAGTCGTCGAGCGCGAGCCCGAGCGGCTTCTCTATGAAGACGTGCTTGCCCGCATCAATCGCGGCCAGAGCGACCGACACGTGAAGCGCGGGCGGGACGCAGACAGCGACCGCGTCCACGCTCTTGTCGTCTACGAGTCCGCGCCAGTCTTCGTAGCGACGCGCGACGCCGTACCGTTCGGCGACACTTGAGAGCCGCGCCGCGTCCACGTCCGAGAGCGCGACGGCCTCGACGCCGCGCACGCGCCGAAAGGCCGCGAGGTGGCGCGTCTCGGTCACGCGCCCGCAGCCGACGAACCCGACGCGAACCGTCTCAGCGTTCTCAGTCACAATGCCTCACTCCACTTCATAGACGAGCACACGCTGGTCGGGCGCTTCGTCGAACTCCCGAGCGAGGCGCAGAGCATAGTGCTCGGCGCGCGCGTCGAGGAGTGTGCGCAGCGAGTCCATGCGCTTGAAGTCCCGCTCGTTGACGACGACGTATGCAGCGCCCTCGCGCCGCGCGCGGGAGACGAGCGAGTCGTAATTATCTTCGCCGGTCACGGCGACGTTTCGGCCGCCCGCGTAGAAGGCCGCGACCGGCACGGTTGACATGACGACGGGCGCGCGCGCGGCTTCGTCGGTTCCGCGCGCGGCCTCGCGCTCTCTTATCCAGACGCCCGCGCGCTTCTGCGCATGATAGTCGCCCCACTTGTCGCCGCGCATGAGGTAGACGAAGAGCGGCGCGAGCGACGCGACGAGCGCGGCGATGACGAGCGGCGCGACGAATCTTTTAACACGCGCGACGAACGTCCCGTTGACGCGCAGGCGCGCGAGCGTCCCGCGCGTCCACGCGGCGAACTCCGAGATGCCCTTCGAGACCCAGCAGAGCAGCAGGGGAATCAGCGGCGCGAGAAAGCGTATGTTCGGGAGCGTGACGGCGTAGCCCGCGAGCGTGGCCGCGACGAAGGCGAGAAGATATAGCTCGCGCGTCGTTCGCGCGCGAGTCCAACGCCAACGGAAGAGGCCGAGCGCGACGAGCAGCACGAAGACGGTCGGGAAGATGAGGTTGAAGATTTCATACTCGAACCGCAGAGCCTTCGCGAGACGCACGAGCGCGGTCGCGGCATCCGTCATGCCGTTGACGGGTGCGGGCGATGGGTCGCCGCCCGCGAGTCGTGCGCCTTGCAGGAGGTGCCCGGCCGTCTTCCCGCTGAGGAGCCACGCGCCCGTCGTCCACCTCAAGTAGAGAAGCTGCGGCGACGCAGCCGCGACGAACCCCGCGACGAGCGCGAGCACGGCCGCGACGGACGAAGACGGAAGACGGGCCTTCATTCCCTGAAGGCTTCTCTTCATCAAGAGCCTTCGCACGAAGACCGAGACGAGCAGCAGCAGGACGAAGCCGCACGCCTCGGGCTTCAGAAGGTAGCACGCGCCGAAGAGTGCGCCCGCGAGCGCGTACGTGCGCCTCCTCGTCCCATTCAGCGCAGACCATCCCGCGAGCGCGCCGCAGGTGAAGAGGAGCGTGTAGGTCGCCTCCGTGAGCAGCGCGGTCGAGTAGTAGACGAGCAGAGGGTGCAGCGCGACGAGCGCGACGCATATGAGCGCGACCCTTCGCCCGTACCAACGTCGCGCGAGTCTGTGCGCGGGGATGATGAGGAGCGCGCCCGCGACGACTGAGACGAAGCGGCCCGCGAACTCCGCGTCGCGGAAGACGAGCGAGGCGAGGCCGACGAGCGCGGGATAGAGCGGCGGCCAGTAGGTGCTCATCCCGTTCGCAAGGTCGCCCGCGGCGAGCCTTCGCGCGTGCGCGACGTACTCGACGCCGTCGGGCGAGATGACGTGCTCGAAACATAAGAGGACTGCGAGCCGCACGGCGAACGCCGCGAGCGTCCACGCGAGCACCGCTCTCCACTCGCCGCGCGAAGCCGTATGCGGCGGGCGCGTTGAGTCCGCGGCGCGTGCGGCGTCGGGCTCGCGCGCGGCGTCCGTCCGCGCCGCGGCGTCCGTCTGCGCCGCGTCGTGAGCTTGCGTCACGGGCGCGCGCGCGTGCTCGCGCGTTTCGACGCGCGCGGTCTCTTCGCGTGTGGCGCTATGCATCTTCGACACGACCGCGTGCGTCCGCGCGTCGCCCGGCGTGCGTGCGTGTTCGCGCGGACTTCAGGGCGTGCTCGCAGTAGCAGAGCGCGAAGGCGCACGCGCCGTAAAAGTAGTAGAGCGAGAGCATCGGGAATGACGCGAGTGCGAACCCGTTGCCGCGACGCGCGCGCAGGAAGCCGAGGAGCGGAAGGTTCAGGAGCAAGACCACTGCCAGCATCAACGCCGCCGCGCCGAAGAGCAGCGCGGGCGCGTGTGCGACGTTCGGCGAGAAGAGAGTGGGGAAGAGAAGCGACGCGGCGGCGCACGCGAGCGTCAGGACGGCGGCGCACGAGAGCGCGGCCGATACGCGGTCTGCGGCGCGAAGGTTCAGGTCGCGCGGCATCGAGCCCTCTTCAAGAATCAGGCGCGACCACGGCAGCGCGCGGTCACGAATGTCCGCGCGAAGGAGCGACGCGAGCGTCCAGCGCTTCAGGTGCTTGACCTGAAGCTCGCGGTCGAGCGCAATACGGAACCCGCTCCGGCGGAGCCTTCGGCCCAACTCTATGTCTTCGATGGAGGGGCGCGTGTACTTCGTCCCGTCGAAGCCGCCGACCCGCTCGAACGCGTCGCGCCGCACCGCGCCGCAGCCCGCCCAGAAGGTCTCGGCTTCGGCGCGCGAGCGTTGGTGAACGAAGTGGTGGACGAGATTCTTGTACTGCGAGACGAAGCTCCGCGCGTCGGGCGCGTCGTCGTACGAGCCGAAGAGCGCGGCCGTCTCCGCGTGCTCTCGGAAGAAGGCTTCGACGCGCGCGACGGTGCCCGCGCGCACCGAAACGTCCGCGTCCACGAAGAGCAGGACACGGCCGCGTGCGCGTCGCGCGCCCTCGTTGCGCGCGGCGGCGGGGCCGCGTCGCGCGTCGAGCCTCACGACTTCAAAGCCGCGCGAGCGCGCGACCTCCGCGCTCGCGTCGTCCGAGCAGTCGTCAACGACTATGACTTCGTGACCCGACGAGCGGGAAGCGCGCAGGGCGTCGAGGCAGCGCGGGAGGTGCGCGCCGCCGTTGTGTACGGGGATGATGACGGAGAGGCTCGGGAGGCGTTCGGGCTGCATCGCTTAACGCTTCGGGGCGTGTCGGGTCGGCGCTTCAGGTCTCATACTCGACGGCGGGCGCTCGCATCGAACCCTGTATGCGTTCGGGCACGGCGGGCTGCGCGGCGGCGAGCCCTCTCAGCGCGTGTGCGGCCGAGTCGTCGGCGCGCTCTTCGTTGTAGGCGTCGTCCGTATTTATCTGCCAGAGGTCGTGGCTCTCGCCGAGAATGTTTCGCGCGGCGAGCACGGCCGTCATCATCGAGTGATCCTGATTGTTATAACGGTGCATGCCGTTGCGCCCGACGAGTTGAAGGTTCGGGATGCTCGCGAAGAAGTCGCGTAAGGTTTCGAGCGACTCGCGGTAGGTCGAATCGTAGACGGGGTACGCCTTCGGCACGCGGAGCACAGTCCCGTCCTCTACCTCTGCGGCGCGCGCGAGCCCGACCTGTTCGAGTTCGCGCTTGCCGAGTTCTATCAACTCCTCGTCGCGCATCGCCCAGAGCCCGTCGCCCTCGAAGCAGAAATATTCGAGGCCGAGGCAGGTCTTCGAGGAGTCGGGCACCATGTCTGCGCTCCAGTTCTTGAAGTTCTGCACGCGGCCGAGTCGCACGCCGGGGTCGTGTATGTAAATCCAGTTGTCGGGGAAGAGGTCTCGGCGGTTGACGACGAGGACGACCGTGAGAAAGTCCCTGTAACGCAGACGCTCGGCCGCCGCCGCGACGTGCGCGGTCGGTGCGGGCGAGAGCTTTCGCACGAGTTCGCGCATGGGCATGCTGCTGATGAAGTCCGTGCCGCGCAGGACTTCCGTGCGCCCTTCTTTTGTCTCGACCTCTACGCTCTCGACCGAACCATCGCGTAGACGGATGCGCTCGACGCGCGCGCCGAGCCGAACCGTGCCGCCGCGCTCCTTCACGCGGTCGGCCATCGCCTCCCACATCATGCCGGGGCCGAGCCGCGGGTATCGGAACTCGTTTATGAGCGTCTTGACGACAGCGCCGCCCGCGTCCGTCCGTTCTCTACGGAAGATGTCGCGCACCGCGACGGCGAGCGAGAGCCCGCGTATGCGCTGCGCTGCCCAGTCCGCGTTTATCTCGCCGCAGGGGATGCCCCAGACCTTCTCCGTGTAGGTCTTGAAGAAGGCGCGATATAGGCGTCGGCCGAAGCGGTTAGTCACCCACTGCTCGAACGTTCGCTCCTGCTTCGAGGGGCGCAGGCGCGCGCGCAGGTAGCTCAGAAGTATGAGGCAGCCTTCGACGGGGCCGAGGTGAAAGAGCATCGAAGAGGCGCGAAGTGGATAGTGGAAGAAACGGCCCTTGTAGTGTATGCGCGAGAGCCGCTTACGCAGAGGGAAGTCGCGCGCGGGGAGGATCTCGCGCCAGATTTCAGCGGCCGTCTCCGACTTGGTGTAGAAGCGGTGGCCGCCTATGTCGAAGCGGAAGCCCTTGTGCGTAACCGTGCGCGCGAGCCCGCCGACCGTCTCGCCCCGTTCGAGCACGACGGGACGCAGACCCGCCTTGCAAAGCTCGTGGGCCGCCGTGAGCCCCGCGGGGCCGCCTCCGATGATTACGACCGCGCGCGCCTCTTTCTCTCCCATCCTTGTCACCGTTTCGGGAATGGTCGTGTGCGCGCGCGCGACCCCTTAGTTCGCGGCCGCGCGGCCGACGCGCGCGTCATGCTTTACAGAGCTTCGCCGAAACCTTAATTGAAACGCCGTGAATTGCAAAGCGAAATTTGAACGGAGACGTACGCGACGCCGTGTGAGGCGGAAGGTTCCCGAGTTCGTTCGGCTTGAGACGAACGGCTCGCGACGAAACGCAGACTAAGCGGGGGCCGACGTGTGGGGTCGCGACGCGAGCGCAGCGCCGCAACGCTCACACAGGCTTTCGGCCGGGGCGTTGTTCAGCCCGCACGAAGGGCACTTCCTGAAGAGGTGGCGCTTCGTCACGCGCTCCGCGGGAGGCCCGCCGACGCTCTCGAAGAGCGAGACGGGCCTGTCGGCCGCGACTGCCTCCTTCGTGTAAGCCTTGAGCCCTTTCTTCCGTACGCCCCTTACCACGCCCGGCAGCGCGAAGACCATCACGATGGCGACGACCGAGCCGGCGGTTATGAGCGGCCCGAACCTGTTCAGCGAAATCAGCGCGACGATTACCAGCGCCAATATCAGCAAGCCGAACCTCCTGAGCGGCGGCATGTCGGGCGGCACGAGCAGCCCCTCCTTCTCGAACGCCTTCGCCTGCTTGCGGTCGAGCGGCCACGAGGTTCGACACGCCGCGCACGTGATCAGGTATCGGACGAATCCGGCGACGCCGAAGATCGTGACCTGAAAGTAGGCATATCTCGCGGCCGCGTTGAAGGGGCGCTTGGAGTTACAGACCGAGCACTGAAGGTCGCCCACACGGCCGAGCGATTGGGCCTCCGTGCCGAAAATGAATATCGCCATGACGGAGCCTCCTCGGGGCGTTATGGCCGCGCATTAGAACGCGTTCGGCTCCCATCGTCAAGGTCTATCTACGCGTGTCCACGCGGAGTTACCATCCGGCTCGGGCTTACGGTGTCGGCGTGAGGCGTTGCGCGAGTAGCCACGGCATCAGCCCGCGCTCGGCGAGCACCTGCGTCCAGACGGCGTGGCCGACGCCCGCGTATTCGCTGTACTTGAAGTCGCCGCCTACGGCTTCGAGCGCCGCCGCCATCTGCCGCGACTCCGAGACGTTTACTATGCGGTCGTCAGCGCCGTGGAAAATCCACGCGGGAGTCTTTCCGACTTTCTCGGCGATGGGTCTGAAGCGCTCGCCCTTGCGGATGGGGCTCCCGCCGCAGATTGAGACGAGCGCGGCGAAGCGTCCGGGGTGTCGCGCGGCGAGGCTCCATACGCCGTAGCCGCCCATCGAGACGCCCGTTAGATACAGACGAGCCGGGTCTGTCTTGAACTCCGTTTCGGTCTGCGCGAGTGCGGTCATAACCATCTCGTCCATTAGTGGGTCAGACCAGTAGCTCCCCGCGCGGCACTGCGGGAGCAGAATGACTGCGGGGACGCGGGAAAGGTAGCGGCGCACGAGCACGTTCGACGCGCCCGACTGAGGCAGAAAGCCGCCCGCGCCCCTCTGGCCTATGCCGTGTAGGAAGACTATAACGGGCGGCGCGTCGCCGAGCTTGGCGGGCACGTGAACCTGATAAGAGTAGTCATCGGCCGGGCCGACGCGCGCCGTGCGCGTCTCAAGCCTCCCGCCCTTCGAGGGCACCGCCGCCGAGAGCAGCCCGCCCAGAACAGACCACATCGCATTCGCCATTGACCGTCCCTCGTTCGGAAAAAGCCTCTTGCCTCTGGCGCAGGGAGCGCCGCTGCTATTAAAGTGCAGCGGACGCGCGCGAGTAAAGCGGCCGTCCCGAAACGACATGAACCTTCCCACAGTGAAAGCTGTAGAGGCGCGACTCCTCTTGATGGGCGCGCAAGGCTTACTTGAAGACCCCGAGCGCGCGGCGACGCACGCCTCGCTCGGCCGCCTCGTAGAGCAGATGGGCTTCGTGCAGCTCGACTCGATTAACGTCGTCGAGCGCGCGCATCACCTGACGCTCGCGAGCCGACTCGACGGTTATAAGCACGAGCACCTCTCGCGCCTGTTGGAGCGTGAACGTCGGCTCTTCGAGCACTGGACGCACGACGCGTCGGCCGTGCCCGTTAAGTGGTTCGCGCACTGGAAGCCGCGCTTCGAGTGGGAGCGCGAGCGCATACTGAATAACTCGTCGTGGTGGCGCGAGCGCATGGGCGGCGACCACGGCCGCGTCCTGAAGCACGTGCGCGAGCGCATAGAGCGCGAAGGCCCTCTGCGCTCGCAGGACTTCGAGCACGAGCGGCGCGGCGGCGCGGCAGGCTGGTGGGAGTGGAAGCCGCAGAAGGCCGCGCTTGAGTTCCTCTGGAAGACGGGCGAGCTGACGGTCGTGCGGCGCGAAGCCTTCCAGAAGGTCTACGACCTGACGGAGCGTGTGCTGCCCGAACTGCACGCCGCGCCGCGGCCGTCCGAGCGCGAGCACGTCGAGTGGGCCTGCTCGACCGCGTTGGAAAGATTGGCCGTCGCGACGCCGAAGGAGCTTGCGGAGTTCTGGGACGCGATTGACATCGCGAGCGCGCGCCTGTGGTGCGAAGAGTCGGCGCGCGCGAAACGCATAACGCCCGTGCTCGTCGAATCGCTCGACGGCTCGAAGCCGCGCGCGGCGTACGCAGTCAACGACTGGAAGCGTAGACTCTCGAAGCTGCCCGCGCCGCCCGCGCGCACGCGTCTGCTCAGCCCCTTCGACCCTGTGCTACGCGACCGCGCGCGTGCGCGACGCCTCTTCGGGTTCGACTACCGCTTCGAGGCTTTCGTGCCGGGGCCGAAGCGCGTACACGGCTACTACGTCCTGCCCGTGCTCGAAGGCGACCGCCTCGTCGCGCGCCTCGACCCGAAGTTTGAAAGGCGCGAAGGGCTCTTAAACGTGCGCCGCGTCTACTGGGAGCCGGGCGTGCGCGTCACGCGCCGGAGAAGGAAGGAACTGGAACGCGCCCTCGCGCGTCTCGCGAGCTTCGTCGGCGCTGAAAAATTCTCTCTGCCCGAGTGATCGTACGAACAGAGCCGCGAGCGGTAGCGGGTCGCAAGAAACATAACTACCGCAGACACAGAGAATACAGATTCAACTCTTCTGTGCCTCTGTGTCTGCGGTGGTGGAATTACCCTCTCGCTACCGCTCGCGGCTCTGTTAAGCTCAGTCTCCGTCGAAGCCGACCGAATGAAGGAAATAGTCTGCCGTCTCGGGGCCGACCTGTTTGAAGCGCTTTGAGAGAGTCTTCTGTCGCTCCTTCTCCGAGAGCGTGCGGAGTGTTTCGAGGAAGCGTGCGAAGGAGCCGTACTCCTTCTCTATCGCGCGAAACTCCTTCGCGTTGTGTACGAGCGCCTCGGCCTTGCGGCGGTTCTTTATGACGCCGGGGCGACTTAACAACTCGTCGGCGTCGGCCTTTGAGAGCTTCACGATGTCGAAACCCAGGAAGCCCTCCCTGTAGCGCGGCCAGTGCTTGCGAATGGATGCCCAGTTGAGCCCGGCCTGTATGAGGCAGAGGCTCAAGACCTCGAAGTAGCCCTGATCCGAGCCGGGAGCCTCGCCCGCCTCGCAGCCCTCGTCCTCGTCCTTCGCGTAGACGCAGTCCCACGGCGCTCTGTGCTCGTTCCTTATCCCCATGGCCGTAGACCTTAGCACAATGCGCCAGGGCTATTGACTTGCGGCCCCTTATGTCATAGAAACATGCCGCTCCTTCCAAGACCCCCAGAGAGACGAACGGAGAGAGACCACAATGTTCAAAGAGTTCAGAGAGTTCATCGCGCGCGGCAACGTCATAGACCTCGCGGTCGCGGTCGTCATCGGCGCGGCCTTCGGCAAGATAATCACTTCGCTCGTCGAGGGCATCGTTATGCCGCCCATCGGGTTGATACTCGGCAAGGTAGAGTTCGCGAGCCTCTTCTACGTGCTCGACTCGTCGAAGGGCGTCCCCAAATCACTGGCGGAAGCCAAGACGTTGGGCATCCCCGTCGTCGCCTACGGCCAGTTCCTCAACGACATAATCAACTTCCTCATCGTCGCCTTCGTCATCTTCCTCGTCGTCAAAGCCTACAACCGCCTCAAGAGCAAACAGGCCGCCGGCGACGCGCCCACGACGAAGGACTGCCCCTACTGCCTCTCCACCATCCCCCTCAAAGCCACGCGCTGCAAAGACTGCACGGCCGACTTCGCCACGGCTTAAGACGAGCCCGTCGTTTAGAGGTTTTGCTTCGGCCCGCCGTCGCCCGTTACATCGAAGGTCGGGCAGGCGGGCCGAAGCAAAACCTCTAAACGGGAGGTAATGTGGTCTGAAAATCGCTTACGGGCGTGGGATGCAATAAGGGAGGTGAATGCCCAAGGTCGGACTCGAACCGACAAGTCCTTGCGGACGGCAGATTTTGAGTCTGCTGTGTTTACCGATTTCACCACTCGGGCTCGGGTTGGAATGATAGGGCGCACCGGCGTTCGTCGTCAACTGTATGTTTTGGGGCTTGTCTAAAACGTGCTTTCGGCGCTAAGATAATCCTGCCTCTTTCGCGCAGCCGGACCTAGCCGACACGGGCTCCGACTGCGGCCTCTCCCGCCTCATGTTTCACCCGACCTTAGTTGAAGGGAACCAACGGAGACGTGTATGTCTGAGACTCTTAGCAGAAGAGCGCGCGTCCTCGTCGCCGACGACGAGCCGGAGATACGGGACGTTCTGTATGACCTCCTCAGCCCCTCGTACGACTGTACGGCGGTCGGCTCGGCAGAGGAGGCGCTCCTGTGTCTTCGCAAGGGCGGCTACGACCTCGTCATCAGCGACATCATGATGGGCGGCATGAGCGGCATCGAGATGATCCCGCACGTGCTGAAGATATCGCCCGACACGGTCGTCATAATGATTAGCGGCGTGCAGACGGTCGAGAGCGCCATCAACGCGCTGCGCGCGGGGGCGTTCGACTACGTGATGAAGCCCTTCGACCTGCAACACGTCGAGGCGGCCGTTGCGCGCGCGCTGACGCACCACATACTCCGCGTCGAGAAGCGTCGCTACGAGACCTATCTCGAAGAGATGGTCGAGCAGCGCACGGCGGAACTCGACAAGGCGCTCCGCTCGCTGGGCGACGCTTACCGCACGACCTTGCGCGCGCTCACCGCCGCGCTCGAAGCGCGCGACTCCGAGACGCACGGACACTCCGAGCGCGTCGTCAACTTCTCTTTGCGTCTGGGTCGCGAGATGGGGCTCGATGCGGAACAGACGCGCTCGCTTGAGTTCGGCTCGCTCCTACACGACATAGGAAAGATAGGCGTGCCCGACGCGATACTGCGCAAGCCCGGCGCTCTCAGCGAGAGCGAGTGGGTTCGTATGCGCGAGCATCCTCTGCACGGCCAGAGAATCCTGCGCGGGATAGAGTTCCTCGAAGGCGCGTCGCGCGTCGTCGCGCAGCACCACGAGAAGTGGGACGGCTCGGGCTACCCTCTCGGCTTGTGTGCGGAGGAGATCGACTTGAACGCGCGCATCTTCGCCGTCGCGGACGCCTTCGACGCCATCACGAGCGACCGCGTCTACAGGCGCGGGCGCACCTACGAGGAGGCGGCCGTGGAGCTTGAAGACTACGCGGGGAGGCAGTTTGACCCGGTGGTGGTCGAGGCGTTCCACCGCGTGCCGCGCACGGAGTGGGACGACATACGCCGCCGCTCGCTCGAACTGCACGAGCGCAGGGCCACCGCGCGCCGCATCGAGAGCGTCGCGGAGCAGCTCTACATCGGCCCCAACGCGGGCGCGCTCGTCAATTAAGGCGGAAGGTAAAAGTCAGAACCGACTGCGATGGCGGGCGGGTCGCAAGCTCCGACATACGAACGTATCTCGGAGCCACTACCCGCCCGCCATCGCAGTCGGTTCTGACAAGAAGAAGCGCGACCTTCATCCATCGTGGATGAAGGTCGCGCTTCTTCTTCGTCTTAACTTTTAACTTTTGCCTTTTTACTTCTGCCTCTCTTCCGGCTGTCGCATCGAGCCGACGACGTAGCCGCGGCGCGCGCGCAGGGTGAGTCCGACGCGTCGCGCGCCGACGTGAATCTTTCTGTACTCGGTCGCGGACGCGCGTCGAAGGGGGCGCTTCGGCGTGTATGTGACGACGTACTGCGAGTCTATGTCTCGCGCGACGCCCGCGCCTTCGGCGACCATGCCCTCGATGGTCTCGGGCAGAAGTGTCCGCCCGCCCGTCTCTTCGGTCAGAGTCTTTAGACGCGCCTCGCCGAGCATCATCGCGCGCTCGGCCTCCTTGCGTCGGCGTCTGAGCGCCGGGTCGAAGGTGATGCCTGAGTTTACACTGACGGGGTTGACGCCGGGGCCGCGCATGCCGGGCGGGCGCGTCGGGTCGATGCCGACGGTCGCCTGGTCTGCGCGCGCCTGCGCCGCGCCGGGCTTCTCGGGAGGGTTCTTCCACCACGGCTGCTTCACCGCCTCGCCCGCGACGGCCGTGTAGCTTATGACGTGGAGCGTCGCCTGTGATGCGATGAGACGCCTGGACGCGTCCTCACGCTCCTTCGAGCTTGCGGTGTCTATGCCGTCCGTGACGAGTACGAGATGGCGGTTGCCGACGGGCCGCTCCGAGAGCATCTCGGTCGCGCGCTTAATCGCACGCGAGAGGTTCGATCCCGACCCCGAGGCGAGCTTCGACTTTATCACGCGCGCGGCCGAGGCCCTCTCCGAAGTCCAGACTTGAAGTGTGTCTATGCGGTCGTTGTACTGAATGACCGCGAGCTGGTCTCCATCCTTCAGGCCCGCTATGAGCGAGAGCGCTATGTCGCGCGTGTCGTTGGCGCGCACGATTGGGTCTAAGTCCCATCCCGTGCCGAGCACTATGACGACGCTCGCGGCCACGCGCCGGACGCTCCGAACCTCCTGCGGCACGTCGTCCTCGACGATGAGCACGTCGTCGCGCTCAAGATGAAGGTCTGGATGGCCCGCCTCGTCGTATGCGAAGACGGGGAGGCGCACCTCTTCCGTGTATATGCGCTCGGCCTCGTCCTCCTGCGGCGACGGCGACGGCTTCGGGTGCACGCCGCTCTGCGCGCGTAGCGGCGCGGCAGCGGCGAAGAGGATGACGAAGGCGGCGCTGAAGAAGATTGAAGAGATGCTTCGCGGAGACATTACAACTCCTCGGCGGACTCTATTCTGTTGCACGAAGTGTCTGATGCTTCCCGCCGGTCGCGGCGTTCGCCCGTGCCGCGCTCGCGCAGGTCTCGAAGAGCGCCCGCGAGCCGCTCGACTCGCGCACGCTCGACCGTGTTCGACCAGACCCCGCCCTCTTTGAAGTATGAGCCGACGATGAAGCCGTCCGCCGTATCGTAGAACTCCGAGACGTTCTCGACCGTCACGCCCGAGCCGAGCAGCACGGGCAGACGGCAGTGCGACTTCGCCTCGCGCACGTCCGACGCGCGCGGCGGCTCGCCCGTCGCGTCGCCCGAGACGATGACCGCGTCGCCGAGCATGAACTCTACCGCCGCGGCCGTCTCGCCCAGAGTTACGTCCGACGTTATCGCGTGCGACGCGTGCTTCTTCTTCACGTCGGCCCAGACTCTCACGCCGTCCGCGCCTATCTTTCGACGGAAGCGTAGAAGCTCGGCGGCCGAAGACTCGATGATTCCCTCGTCGGCGACGTGCGCGAACGTGTAAGCCTCGACCCTCACGTAGTCGAGCCCCGCCGCGTGCGCGACCGCGATGGCTTCCACGTTTGCGCCCGCGAGAATCTGAACGCCCGTCGGCATTCTCGACTCTGACTTCACGGCGCGCGCGACGGCCGTCATCGCGGCGACAATCTCAGGCCCGACCGCTCCGCGCAGGTACGGCACGTCGTGCATGTTCTCGACCATTAGGGCGTCCACGCCGCCGTCGCGATAGACTGCGGCCTCGCGCACGGCCGACTCCGTCAACTCGCCGACGCTCATGCGCGAGCGCGGCGTGCCCGGCAGCGCGCCGACGTGTATCACGCCGACCAGAGGCTTGCGCTTGTCGAACAGGTCTTCTGTCATTGTCTGACTGACGAGTTAAGAGCTACCAGCACTCAGCGTTTCAGCTATCAGCTTTAATTCCTTCGCGACCTTCGCGCCCCCTTCGCGAGCCTTGCGTTTAAGTTCGATTCTCTAACCGCAAAGAGCGCGAAGTAGTCGCAAAGAACACGAAGAGGGTTTGGCTGAGCGCTGAACGCCGAGAGCTAAACGCTCCTATCCTTTCTTCCTCGCCTGCGCCTGCACGGCCGTGATGGCGACGGCGTCAACGATGTCTTCGGCCTTGCAGCCGCGCGAGAGGTCGTTGGCGGGGCGGTCGAGCCCTTGAAGTATGGGGCCGATGGCCGTCGCGCCCGCGAGGCGCTCGGTGAGCTTGTAAGCGATGTTTCCGGCCTGAAGGTCTGGGAAGATTAGAACGTTTGCGCGGCCCGCGACCGTCGAGCCCGGAGCCTTCGACTCCGCGACGCGCGGGACGAGCGCGGCGTCTGCCTGTAGCTCGCCGTCAATCTCTAACGCGGGCTGTCGCGCGCGCACCGTACGTGTCGCCTCGACTACCTTATCGACGAGCTTGTGCTCGGCGCTGCCCTTCGTCGAAAACGAGAGCATCGCGACGCGCGGCTCGGCTTCGAGTAGAGCGCGGCAGGAGTCGGCCGAGGCGATGGCAATCTCTGCGAGTTCGGCCGCGCCGGGCTCGATGACGACGCCGCAGTCCGCGTAGATGAGCGCGCCGCCCTCGCCGTATGAAGCGTCGGGCAAGACCATCACGAAGAAGCTCGACACGACGCGGAACCCCTGGCGCATGCCTATGCAGTGGAGCGCGGCGCGGACTGTGTGCGCCGTGGTGTTCGTCGCGCCCGCGACCGAGCCGTCGGCACGGCCCGAGCGCACGAGCAGGTTGCCGTAGTAGAGAGGGTCGCGCACGGCTATGCGCGCCTCGTCGGGCATCAAGCCCTTCGAGCGCCGAAGCTCGTGGTAGAGCGCGGCGGTCTTGTCGAAGTCGGGCGCGCGCAGGTAGTCGAGAATCTCCACGCCGCCGATGTCGGCGCCCGCCTCGCGAGCGAGCGCGCGCACACGCTCCTCGTCGCCGAGCACGGTGACGCGCGCGAGCCGTTCGCGCGTGACCATCGAGGCCGCCACGACCGTGCGCGGGTCTTCGCCTTCGGGCAGGACAATGTGCTGCGGGTCTCGCGCCGCGCGCTCTCTGATGCGTTCGAGTATGGACATGATGTTAGCTGTCAGCGTTCAGCATTCAGCACCCAGCTTTAAATCCTTCGCGCCTTTGCGTCTTCTTAGAGACCTTTCCGAGTTAACCGCAAAGGTCTCTAAGAAAACGCAAAGAGCGCAAAGAGGGTCTGGCTGAAAGCTGCAAGCTGATTGCTGAACGCTTAATCTATCACGAGCATCGCGGGCGCGGGAAACCGTCGGGCCGAAGGGCTCAGGAGTTGAACGAGCGGTCTATGAGACTCTCGGCGGCGGAGGCGAGTTGCTGCACGAGCGAGGGGTCGTGAGTCTTGAGCGCGCGGAAGTATCGCTCTTCGTGCGGGGTCGCCGTCGAGTCGTCTTCGGCGAGACCTATGAGCGCGACGCGCAGCGAAGGCGAGTCGGCGACGACGAACCACTCGCGCAGGAGCGGCACGCCCTCGCGCAATTTTACGACGGCCATGTTCGGGTGTCGCGGCGGAGCCCAGTCGGGCTCGCCGAAGACGTAGACGCGCTCGGAGATGTCCGCGATGCGCATGTAACGGTCAACGACCGGCTCCAGGTGCGAGAGCCTCTGGAAGCCCGCGTAGACGCGCCCGCCCCTGTGCGTCCGCAGTAGCAGCGCGTTCTCGATGAGCAGGCTCATGTATTCGAGGCAGGGCGTCTGCCCGCGAAAGCCGAACGTCTGCCGCTCGTTGAAATCGCGCCGCGAGATGTGCGGGACTGTGCCCAACTCTTCGGACTTGCCCGCCACAGACTCCGCGGCGCGTGCGTACATGGAAAACTCATTCATGGCAGGCTTCGACCGCCCACTGAAGGGCGTCTTCCGTCTCTACTTGTATTCGCCCAAATCTTCAACACCGTCGCGAATGTCTCGTGAAAGTGTGAAGGAAGCGGCGGCGTTTTCGAGACGCGGCGGAGATCAGATGTCGTGCGCGGCGTGCTCATGTTGATGGTCGTCGGGGCAGTGGTCTTCGATGTCGGAGGGCGCGGAGTAGTCGTCTTTGACGAAGGCTTTGACTACTTCGGTGAGCGCTTCGGGTTGGAGGAGCGTGATCATGTGGCCCGCGCCCGTGAAGGTGCAGACGAGCGCGCGCGGGTAGGTGTCGCGCAGGCGTTGGCGCTCGGCCGGGGGTATCATGGGGTCGTCGTCCGACTCGATAATCAGCACGCGGCCGGGCCACGCGGCGTGGTCGTCGGGCGTGTAGGTCTCGTTGAGGTTGAAGTCGAGGCTGAGCGCGACGCGCGAGAGAAGCGTGCGCTTCGTCATCCTTCGGTCGAAGTACTCTTCGAGCCTGCGACGCGACTCCGCGACGCGCGCGGCCGCGTCACCTTCGGCGGGCGTCGAGAGGTGTCGCGACATCTCCATCTTCAGGAGCGCGCGCGTTAAGGGGAAGGGGAGGAGTCGCACGAGCTTCGACATGCGAGCCGTGCGCGTGCCCGTCTTGCGGTCGGGCGCGCCTGTGCCGAGGAGCGTCAGGGTCTCGACCTGCGCCGCGCGACGTTTTAGGAACGCCTGCGCGACGAGGCCGCCGAACGAGCCGCCGAGCAGGTGCGCGCGCGCGACGTGCTCGCGGTCGAGCATGGCGCTCACGGCGTCGCAGACCTCTTCGAGAGTGTCAACGTCCGCGACGGTCGGCGCGATGATCCGGAACTTGTCTGCGAAGCCTTCGGCGAGCGCGCGCATGGTCTCCGCGCCGCCGACCGCGCCGTGGAAGAGAAGCATCGCCTCACGCCCGCGACCCGCGGTCTCGTACTCCCACTCGACGCCTTTGATGTTCAGACTCTTTAGGGACATGCGCGAAGAAGGGCGGAACTTGCCGAGGTGTATCCAGCGGCCGTTCAGGCCGAGGGCAGATGATAGTGGCGGATGATGAGACGCGCAACTTCGTCGGGCGCGAGATTGGTGTTGTCAAACTCAAGACTCTCCCGGCCGGGCACTGCGGAGAAGATGTCGTAGCGCGAAGTGACCTCGCGCAGCGTATCGAGCGAAGCGAGCTTGCCGACGCGCGCGCGGTCTGGATGCGGGAGCCTGCGCTCAAGCTCCTCGCTCTCGCAGAAGAGGCGGACGAGCAGGACGCGGCCGCCGTGCGACTCAACGAGTTCGCAGACGCGCTCGACGAAGGGCGTGTCCTCGGGATTGGCGTAGACGAAGGTAAAGACGAGTGAACGGGACGCGCGCGCGGCCTCCTCGAAGACCGCCATGCGAATCGTATTGATGACCTTGCCGAAGGGCTGCGTGCCGAAGTCGAAGACCGACTCGGCACAGGCGATGCTGACGTGATTGTCGAAGAGCCTGTAGCCGGTGGCGCGCGCGAGTTCACGCGCCACGGAGAGTTTGCCGACGCCGGGCGGGCCGTAGATGAAGACGAGATTCATCCCTTGCCGAGGTAGTCGAGCAGGATGCGGTTGAACTCTTCGGGCGTCTCGACGGGCGGGTGGTGGCTCGCGTCTGGGATGACGACCTTGCGCGCGTTTGGGATTCTGGTCGAGAGCGTGTCGGCGATGCTCTGAAGGTTTCGGCCGTCGAGCGAGCCTATGACGACGAGCGTGGGCTGCTTTACCCGCGCGAGCCGTTCCGCGGTCGGCGGCTCGGGCGACTGCGGCCAACCGTTGTTGATGTACTCGGCCGCCTTGAAGTTATCGACCATCATTCGGTGCATCGCCTCGCGCGTAGCGGACATGCTCGCGAAGACCCGCGAGCATGTCCGACTGCATGAACGCCTCGAAATACTTCTCTCCATTCATGTTCGTTTGATACTCTTCGCGTCCGTCGTCGAATCCGTCAAGGGCGTCGGTCTCCTTCGTCTCGAAGTCAAGACGGCATCATAGCCGCGAGCGCGAACGCGGGGCAATCTTTACGCGCCCGCGCGCGCGGAGTAGGCCGCGGGCCGTGTGTGTGCAAACGTGTGTGGTTGGTGATAGGCTATAAGGTAAATTTCAGCAGTAAGATTTAAGAGAGAGTGCGCGGGCCGGTCGTTCGATGCGGCGCGTGCGCGCATTAAACGGGCGTGAGGTGATAGACCTTGAGCGAAGAGATTAACAGACCTGAGTTGTCGGAGATAATCGCGGAGAGTTTCGGCGCGAACGCGACCTACGTCGAGGGCTTGCTGAATCGCTACCGGAGCAACCCTTCGCTCGTGGACGAGGCTTGGCGCGCGTACTTCGCGGAGCTTCTGGGCGAGCCATCCGGCGACGGCGCGCGCGCGTCTTCGGACGGTAACGGCGCGGCGGCGTCCGCGTGGCCCGAGTCTACGGGCGACGGACGGCCCGAGCAGTCGAGTGCGGCGCAGACTCAGACGGCGCGGACGACTTCCGCTCAAGAGTCGCAGCCTTCCGCGCAGTCGCAGTCTTCGGGACAGGCGCGGCCCTCTGCACAGGCGCAGGCCGCGTCGTCACCGGCGCCGCAGTCGGCCGCGCCCGCGCAAGTAAGAGGCGAGGCTCAGCCGATACGCGGCGGCGCGCTCAAGATTGTCGAGAACATGGAGGCGTCGCTCGGGGTGCCGACGGCCACGTCGAACCGGCAGGTCCCCGTCAAAGTCCTCGAAGAGAACCGCGCGCTCGTCAACCAGTATCTCAAAGAGCACAAGCGCGGCAAGACCTCTTACACGCACTTCATCGCGTTCGCAATCCTGCGCGCCGTCGAGCGCTTCCCGCAGATGAACGACGGGTTCGCCGTCATCGAAGGGCAGCCCACGCGCATGCGCCGCGCCGAAGTCAACCTCGGCGTCGCCATCGACATGGAGAAGAAGGACGGCACGCGCACGCTCCTGGTGCCGAACATAAAGAACGCGGGCGCGCTTCAGTTCGCCGCGTTCCTCTCGGCCTACGACGACGTTATCAAGCGGGCGCGCGAGGGCAAGCTCGCCGTCGCGGACTTTCAGGAGACGACCATCTCTCTGACGAACCCCGGAACCATCGGCACGGTCTCTTCCACCCCGCGTCTGATGTCTGGGCAGTCCGCAATCATCGCGACGGGCGCGATTGAGTATCCGGCCGAGTATCAGGCGATGACGCCGAAGGGGCTCTCGCTACTCGGCATAAGCAAGGTCTTGAACATCTCCTCGACCTACGATCACCGCATCGTGCAGGGCGCGGAGTCGGGCGCCTTTCTAGCATACGTACACGCGCTGCTCCTCGGCGAGCACGACTTCTATCTTAAAATCTTCCGAGACCTCGGCATCCCTTATCAGCCGATGCGCTGGTCGAAGGACTTCAACCCCGCGCTCCTCGGCCGCTACGACGAGCGCGAAGAGGTCGAGAAGCAGGCGCGCGTACTCGAACTCATAAACGCATACCGCGTGCGCGGCCACCTCATCGCGGACATCGACCCTTTGAACGCGCTGCCGGTTCAGTATCACCCGGAATTGGACATAGAGACCTACGGGCTCACCATCTGGGACTTAGACCGCGAGTTCATCACGGGCGGCCTCGGCGGCAAGCACGACGCGACGCTGCGAGAGATTTTAGACATTCTGCGTCGCGCATACTGCGGCAAGGTCGGAACCGAGTACCGGCACATACAGAGCAAGGAGCAGAAGCTCTGGATACGCGACCGCATACGCGTCGAACTCGTCTACCCGGAGCCTCTGACGCCCGAGACGAAGAAGGCTCTGCTCGGGCGTCTCGTGCGCGCGGAGCAGTTCGAGCGCTTCCTCCACACGAAGTATCTCGGCCAGAAGCGATTCTCTTTGGAAGGCTGCGAAACGATAATCCCTCTGCTCGACCAGTTGGTCGAACGCTCGGCCGAGAAGGGCGTCGAGGAGATAACTCTCGGCATGGCGCATCGCGGGCGCTTGAACGTCCTGGCGAACGTCGTCGGTAACTTCTCCGAGCGTATCTTCACGGCCTTCGAGGGCTCGGTTCACCCGGACTTTCCCGCCGACGAGGGCGACGTTAAGTACCATCAGGGCGCGCGGGGCGAGCGCGAGACCGCGTCGGGCAGGAAGGTTAAGATCACCATCTCGCCCAACCCGAGCCATCTTGAGTTCGTTGACCCGGTGGTCGAGGGGATGGTGCGCGCGCGGCAGGACGCGCTGGAGCTTGAGGGCACGAAGCGCGAGGATGTGATCGACCGCGCTCTGCCCGTGCTCCTTCACGGCGACGCGGCCTTCGCGGGGCAGGGCATCGTGATGGAGACGTTGCAGCTCGCGGAGCTTCACGGCTACCGCACGGGCGGGACTATCCACATCATCATCAACAACCAGATAGGCTTCACCACGTCGCCCGAGGCGAGCCGCTCGTCCATCTACTCGACCGACGTTGCGAAGATGACGCAGCTACCCATCTTCCACATCAACGGCGACGACCCCGAGGCGGCCTTCCGCGTCCTTCGCATCGCGCTCGACTTCCGTCAGGAGTTCAACAAGGACGTTGTGCTCGATTTGATAGGCTTCCGCCGCCTCGGCCACAACGAGGGCGACGAGCCGAGCTACACGCAGCCCCTTATGTACGCGCGCGTCAAAGCGCACCCCGGCGTCCGCACGGTCTACGCGCAGCGACTCCTCGCCGAAGGCTCGGTCACGGAAGAGGAGGTCGAGCAGATGATGCGCGAGGCGACCGAGCGTTACGAGCGCTTCCACGCGCGCGCCAAAGAGATCGTCGCTCGGAAGGCTCCCATGAAAGAGCTTCCGCCCGAGGTGCGGGAGGAGGACGGCTCCGACGTTCTTGAGACTCCCGTCGGCGCCGACGTGATACGCGACATCGCGCACCGCATCGCCGTCGTGCCCGAGGGCTTCAACATCAATCCGAAGATGGTGAGCCAGCTCGCGCGCCGCGCGAAGATGGGCGAGGGGCAGGCTCCTCTCGATTGGGGCTTCGCGGAGTTGATGGCCTTCGGCTCAATCGGACTTGAAGGCACGCGCGTGCGGCTCTCGGGTCAGGACTCGGGCCGCGGCACGTTCAGTCACCGCCACGCGATAATGTACGACACGCGAACCGGACAGCCCTGGGCTCCGCTCTCGGAGATGACCGCGCGCAACAGCCGCGCGCTCGTAGAGGTCTTCGACAGCTCGCTCTCGGAGCAGGGCGTGGTGGGATTCGAGTACGGCTACTCGGTCGTGGCGGGCGACGCGCTCGTGATGTGGGAGGCGCAGTTCGGCGACTTCTCCAACGGCGCGCAGGTCATCATCGACACCTTCATCGCGCCCGGCGTTGACAAGTGGCAGCAGCCGTCGCGCCTCGTGCTTCTGCTGCCGCACGGCTATGAAGGACAAGGCCCGGAGCACTCTAACGCGCGTCTCGAACGCTACCTCCAACTCTGTGCCGAGAACAACATGCAGGTCTGCTACCCGACGACGCCCGCGCAGTATTTTCATCTACTGCGCCGACAGGTCAGGCAGCCGAGCGCGCGCCCGCTCGTCGTGATGACGCCGAAGAGTCTTCTGCGTCTCCCGGCCGCCGTCTCCTCGATTGAGGAGTTGACCGCGGGCGGCTTCCGACCCGTCATCGACGACGCGGAGATGCGGAACCGCGAAGCCGTGCGCCGCATAGTCGTCTGCGGCGGCAAGGTCTTCTACGACCTCGCGGCCGCGCGCAAGAAGTCCGGAGATGAAAGGGTCGCCATCGTGCGCCTAGAACAGTTCTACCCGTTCCCCGAGCGCGCCCTAAGAGAAATCTTCGCCTCGTATCCGCAAGCGACGCAGCTAGTGTGGGCGCAGGAGGAGCCGAAGAACTACGGCGGCTGGCACTTCGTCGAGCCGAGGCTCGCGGGACTGTTGCCCGCTTGCGAGCGCCCCTTCTACGTCGGGCGCGCGGCATCCGCGAGCCCCGCCACCGGCTCCTACACGATTCACGAGTTGGAGCAGCGCAAGCTCGTAGACGACGCGCTCACGGAGCACGCACCCGTCGTCTCGAACGCGAGCACGAAGGCTTACGCCGGGCAGGCTGACTCTTAAAGGCACGCTGGTACGTACGAAGGAGGGGCGGCGAAGACTGAAGTGTCTTCGCCGCCCCTCTTTCGCTACGTCTGCGCGCGCCGCGCACTACGAGATGGCGAAGCAGCTCGTGAGGGACCAGTTCGAGAAGGGCCTACAGTTCACGAAATTGATGTTGTTCTGGTCGGACGAGACGTACATGCGGCAGACGAACGAGCCGTCCTGCGCCTGGAAGCCCCAGTTGAGCCCGCCGCCGCCAAGCGGCTTCGCGTCGTACGCCTGAACGGCCGTAGACTTGTAGTATGCGGTCTGGCCGAGCCACCCGCCGTAGGGCATCGGCGTCGTCCAGTTGAAGCTCACGTACTCGCCCTCGTACGGGCAGTAGAAGGTTGACGGGTCTCTGGTCGGGGTGGCGGTGTAGGCGCGCGCGGCGGCCTTTCCGCCCCCGAGGAAGGACGCGGTGAGAAGCAGTGTCGCGCAGATGAGGCCGAAGGCCGTTCGGAAGGCGAGGCGGCGGTACGAGATGGTCATTGCTGAGTCTCCTTTTCGTTTGGTTGTGACGTTTGAGCCGGTGGCGGACTCGGGTTCGAGTCGCCCGCCGCGTCCTTAAACAAGCGGCGTGCCCGCGCGCTGTAGTGACTCATTCGGCCGTGGGATTTACCAAATAGAATGGGATTTAAGGCGAGGCGGTCGCGGCCGAGGCGTCGCCGGACGCTCGAAACCGGGGGCCGAAGTCCTATCCGTTCGTGTGGTCGGTCTATCCTTTAAGATAGTCCTCGCGGTCACGCTTGAGGTCGAGTTTGAACTCGGGCCATGCGTCGCGCAGGTAGAGCGAAAACGGAATCCACCAGATGAGGTCGTTCGTCAGACAGAGCACGATAGTAGAGGGCGGCCACGCGCCGCTCCAGATGAGTTGCGCGAGACCTACGGGGCCGAGAACTTTTCCCGCGAGGCCGACGGCCGCGAGCAGCCAGCCGCGCTCGGGCGCGCGCGCCACCTCGAAATAGATGATGCCGTAGAGCCCTACGACCATGCCGAGACACGCGAAGATTTGCGGGTGGTTCTGCAATGGTAGACCGGAGAAGCGGAAGAGCCACTGCGGGTCGAGCGCCGAGTACAAGCCCCAAGCGATGTTGTAAGCGCCCGCCGCTCGGAAGACCGCGCGGTGAAACTTTCGACGTGCGATCATCCCTCGCGCCTCACAGTCTCTTCGACGTTCTCCCACGGCCAACCGCCTCCGGGCAGCATGAGCGCGGCGTACAAATCTCGCGCGCCCGAGAGCGCGACGCCCACGGCCATGAGTGTGAGCGCCCATAAGAGCATTTGTGGAATCGATTCAACGCGCGCGGCGAATGAAGTAGGCTCGCGCCACCAGAAGAAGAGTACGGGCGCGAGGTGTGCGAGCACTGCGCCGTAGAGTATCCCCATCAACGCGTGCGTCACGCGCTCGCCGGGATAGACGCCGCCCAAAGGTCTCCGCACGCGGTCTTCGACGACGAAGTCTTTGAGCGTGATGACTATCTCGGCGACGAGCAGCGAGACGAACACGAGCGCCCAAGCGCCGCGCCACTCGACGCGCGGGAGCGTCGCGAAGACGACCGCGTAAATAAAGTCGCGCGCGGCGTGGAGCGCGAGTTCGGCGCGCGCCGTGCGTCCCGCGCCGGGGAGTCGCGCGCGCCACTCGTGAAAGTAGAGCGTGTCGAACGCCCCGAGCACGCCCTGAATGGCGAGCAGCCACAGCGCCGTCGTCAAGCCTTTTCAACCTCCGCAATCAACCTCAACTTCATCAATCCTTCGACCCCCGCGCGCAACTTAGACCTGCGCGTTCAAACTCGTCCGACTCCAAACTCAGTCGCCCCTCGTACGTGAGCATCAAGCCGACGAGCGGCGCGCTCGAACTCACGTAGACTTCGACACTCCGCCCGTCGTCCGCGCCGCGCTCGCGCGCCTCGACGCGCGGCGCGAGCACACGCGGGAGCGGCACGCGCAGAGGCCCGACTCGCAGCGCGGCGCGCGCCTGTCTGTAGACGAGCGCGCCCCCCTCTTCTCTCAGCTCGAAGAGAAGCTCAAACGGCCCCGCGCGCTCCGAGAGCATGCGGCCCTCGCCCTCGCGTTGCAGAGTGTCGAAGGAGCGGCCCTCGAACGTCCTGTGCCAACGCTCCGCCTCGCCGTCTTCCGTGTGCGCGACCGAGAGACGGACGCGCACTCCCTCGCCGCGCGCGGGCAGGCGGAACATGCGTGCGAGCGCGCGAGCGATGAAGTTGCCGCGCCGCACTTTGAACAGCCCCTCGCCGCACGGCCCGCTCCCGCGCTCGTGCAGACGCCGCACGGGCTCGTCAATCGCACTCCATGCCTCGCCCAACAGTCGCTCATACAGGCACACACGCACGCACGTGATGATAACGCCGTCGGGGCACGCTTGCGTACGAAATAATTGACTTCCGCGCGCGTTTGGAATAGAAGGTCAACCCACACACAAACGGCAATCCACACGCGGGAGCTTCTTCGTAAGTAGACCCGAGACCCGAACGCCAGAAGTTCAAACACGAGAGCGCGGCCGTGCGGTCGCCCTCGCCGACGTTAGACCGACAGCCACCTTCCGAAAAGGAGTCCGAAACGACATGAAGAGACTGTTTGCCCCCCTCGCCTGCGTCGCGGCCGCGATGCTCGCAAGTTCCTGCGCGCCGCAGCCGCCCGCGCAGGTCGCGCCGCAAAACCTCGCTTCCGAGGCCGCGAAGCCCGCGATGAAAGCACCGCCGACCGACCTCGAAAAGCTCGCCGAGCGACTGGTGACGCAGAGCGCCGCCGTCAAGGAGGGCGAGGTCGTCCTCATCTCAAGCGGCCCCGAGAACATCGAGCTGCTCGAAGACCTCGCCGTGCAGGTGCGAAAGGCCGGTGCGTTCGCGCTCGTCACCGTAAGCACAGACCGCCTGGCGAAACGCCTGTACACGGACGTTCCCGAGAAGTACGACACGCAGACGGACGTGGGCGACCTCAAGCTCGCGGAGGTCGTCAACGTGACGATCAGCGTCGGCCGCAACTCGGCCGAGGGCCTCTTCGCCGACGCGGACCCGAAGCGCCTCGCCGTGCGCGCGAAGGCCAACGAGTCAGTACAAGACGCCTTCATCAAGCACAACGTCCGCTCGGTCGAAGTGGACAACGGACTCTACCCGAACGACTGGCTCGCCGCGCGCTACTCGATGTCGGCCGACGACCTCTCGAAGACCTTCTGGGGCGGCGTCAACGTTGACTACACGGACTTGCAGGCGCGAGGCGCGCAGGTGAGCGCGGCCCTTACGTCGGGCAGAGAGATACACATCACTGACTCGGGCGGCACGGACTTGAAGGTGCGCGTCGAGGGTCGCAAGTACGGCGTGAGCGACGGCATCATCTCCGCGGACGACGCGAAGACGGCGGCGGGGCAGAGCGTCTATCTGCCCGCGGGCGAGGTCTACGTCGCGCCCGTGCCGGGCACGGCCGAGGGCAAGGTCGTGCGCGCGAAGGACTACTACAACGGCAAGGAGGTTGACAACCTCGTGTTGACCTTCTCGGCGGGCAGACTCACTTCGATAACGGGCTCGGGGCCGGGCTTCGACTTGATGAAGGCCGGGTACGACGCGGCGGGCGAGGGCAAAGACCTCTTCGCCGTCATCGACTTCGGCATCAACCCGAACGTCAAGCTGCCCGCGGGCAGCCAGATTGCGACGTGGGTTCCGGCGGGCACGGTCACGGTCGGCATCGGCAACAACCTCTGGGCGGGCGGCGACAACAAGAGCCCTTACGGCTACTTCGTAAGCCTCCCCGGCACGACCGTCATGCTCGACGGCAAGTCGGTCGTCGAGGCCGGACAACTCAAGCTGTAAGAGCATAAACAGAACCGGGAGCGGTAGCGACCGGGTAGCTGTTAGGGATTCACCACCACAGAGACACAGAGGCACGGCTAGTTGAATCTAGCCGTGCCTCTGTGTCTCTGTGGTGAAACTACCCGCTCACTACCGTTCGCGGTTCTGTTTTCAGGGCCTCTTCTCGGGCGGCTTCGGCGGTGCTTCCTGATTGGGCGTCGAGGGCGCGGGCTCTTCGACGAAGTCGTCGTCCTCGATGATCTTCAGCTCCGTGCCGAACTTCTGGTAGTTGCGGAAGCGTATGTCGTTGCGAAACTGCGCGGTCTGTCCGCGCTCGTCGACGGTCATCACGACGACGCTGCGCGCGGGCAGGAGGTACTCGCCCTGACCCGTAATCGTCACCCAGTCGTAGTCGAGCGCGGTCGAGGCCGCGCGCATGGGGAAGGTGCGCGGGATGTCGTACGCCTCGTTCTCGACTCTCAGCACGCGCGCCTTCTCGCGGTCAACCCAGAGTTTGCCCCGGTGCGCGACCACGACCGAGTCCTCCGCCGCGTCGCCGTGGCTCAGGACATACTCCGAGTCCTTGAGATTGATGTCGTACTCGTAGACTATCGCGCGCCGCCCCCGCAGCGTGTCCGTGTCTAAAGGCTTGAAGTGCGCGACGGCCGCGTCCTTGAAGATGGCCTTGAGCATGACGACGAAGTCGCCCGTAGAGATTGCGCCGCCCGCCTGCCGGTAGTCGCCGCGCTCGTCCGCCGAGGCGTTCGACATCCCGTTGACTGAGAGCAGACGGTAGCGCTCGCCCTCCGAGGCGCGGTAGCTGACGGCGACGACGAGTCGGTCGCTCGTGCGCCAGTTCTGCGACGTGCCCAGGGCGACCGCGCGCGTGACGAGTTGGCGCACGACGAAGTCGGGCATCTGGTCTACGGCATTGAGCGTCTCCTCGCGCGTCCTGCGCATCAGCTCTTCGGCCTCGGCCGCGGGCGGGAGCGCGGGCGCGTGCGCCGGGTCTCGGAAGCGGCGCTCGGCCTCTTCGAGTACGCGTCGAAGCTCCTCGTCGTTGCCGCTCTTGGTCGCGACGAACGAGCGCATGCCGCCCGTCAGCGTAAACGCGATGCCGCGCCGCCGAATCTCTTTGACTAAATCCTGCTTCGCCTGCGGGCTCTTCGGGAGTTGACGCACGAGCGCGAGGAACTCTTCGCTCGTGAACGGCTGCTGCTGCTGCTGTTGCGCGGAAGCGTTGAGCGCGCAGCCGAGCACGACGGCGCAAAGGAGCGCGAGCACGCACGCGCGCGCGAAAAGGCTCTGTGACTTGTTGGATGAGAACATTACTGAATAGAACCTAACTGAATAAGACCTAAAAGGGAATCCGCTGAACTTTTGACCGCACTCTATGGATGCTCCGCGGCGCAGAAGCGTTCGATGACGCCGCGCAGGATTGTGACCGCTTCGTTGAGTTCCGAGGCCGGGACAAACTCGCCCGTGCGGTGCGCGACGCGTATGTCGCCGGGGCCGAAGACGACCGCGTCCGCGCCGAGTTCGGCCAACTGCGGCGCTTCCGTCGCGAAGGCGACCGTGCCCGCGCTCCTCCCCGTCAACCCTTCGAGCGCGACGACGAGCGGCGCGTCCTCCGCGGTCTCAATCCCGCCGTCGAGCCTTTGGACGCGCACGTAGCAGTCGAAGCCTTCGTCCTCGGCGCGGAGTACTTCCGCCTCACGCTCGATTAACTCCGCGACGTGCTCGGGCCTCTGTCCGGGGATGGGCCTCCATTCGAGTGTGAAGCGGCACTCGCCCGCGATGATGTTCTTCGCGGTGCCGCCCGCGATGAGCCCGACGTTGACGGTCGTCTGCGGCGGGTCGAAGGAGTCGTGCGCGTCCACCTTCAGCTCCTCCGCGATCTTTTCCACGCGCGCGACGAGCCGCGCCGCACGCATGATGGCCGACGCGCCCAAGGCAGGGTACGCGCTGTGCCCCTCGCGCCCGCGCACGGTCACGTCCGCGAGGCAGTAGCCCTTGCCCGCGCGCACGGGCTGCAAGCTCGTCGGTTCGCCGACTACCGCATGGCGGACGCGGAAGGGCTTCGACTCGGCGAGCTGCTTCGCGCCGACGAGTCCGACCTCCTCGTCGGCCGTAAGCACGAGCGCGAGCGGTCGCCGGAGCGCGCGCACGTCCGTCTCCTCAATCGCGGTTATCGCCGCCGCGATGAATCCCTTCGTGTCGCACGCGCCGCGCCCGTAGAGCCTGCCCTCGCGCTCGGTCAGCGCGAGCGCCTCCGTCCACGAAGCCTCGAACGGAACCGTGTCCGTGTGGCCGACGAGCGCGAGTTCAACTTCTTCCGTCTCGCTCGGCGCGAAGGCGAGCATCTGGAACTTCTCGACGCCTCGCTCGTCTCTGTACGAGGTGACGTGCGCGCGCATACCCGCCGCGACGACGCGCGCGAGCGCGAACTCGATGATCGCCCCGTTCGAGCGCGACGAGGTCGAGTCAATCGCCACCAACTGTGAGAGTGTTGCTTCTACGCTCATAAACTCTTCGCAATCTCGCCGCCCAAAAACTGAAGCGTCTAACGGTTTAGTAATTTAATCGCGCGCCTTCACGTCCAGAGTCTTCTTTGGAGTGCCGTGAAGCGCGAGACGATCTCGTCCTGCGCGGCGTGGCGCGAGCCTTCGACGATGAGGCGGCCGCCGACGGCCGCTTCGCGCACCCCTGCGCGCGAGAGTGAGAAGACGATTGTGGGCAGAAGGTCTTCCGTAGAAGCGCCCGCCACCGAAGGGTCTTCAAGGTCGACTGTGAAGAAGTCCGCCGCACGCCCTTCCGTGAACTCGCCCGCGTCCGCGCCGACGCTTTGCGCGCCCGCGACGCTCGCGCACTCGAAGAGTCGCGCGGCGAGAGACGAAGTGCGCGACGAGCCTTCGTCGTCTTCACTTTCATAAGCGTCGGGCGCGAGCACGTTGCGTTCGAGCCGCCGGAGGCGCAGGTGATATTCGAGTTCGCGCGCGTCTTCGAGCAGGTCTATCTGCGCGTGGCTGTCCGTGCCGAGCGCAAGGGGCACGCCCGCGTCAAAGAGCGCGTCGGCGGGCACGACGCCGTCGCCCAAGTTGCGCTCCGTCGTCGGGCACGCGCAGACGAGCGCGCGCGCGGCGCGAAGCTGCCCGATCTCTTCGGCCGTTACGTGAACCGCGTGCACGCCCGTGAAGCGCGGGCCGAGTAGCCCCAGGTCGGCGAGCAGCGCGACGGGCGTTCGTCCGGTCTCTTCCATACACGCAGAGACTTCCGCGGGCTGCTCCGCGACGTGCATGTGGACGGTAAGCGCGCGAGCGTCCGCGAAGTCGCGCAAATGCCGTAGGTACTCGACGGGCACGGCGCGCACGCTGTGCGGCGCGACGCCGACCCACGCGCGAGCCGTCGCGCCGCTAATGTCCGCGCCGACATCAAGGCCCGCGTCTTCATTCGACTCCGGGCGCGCGAGGTCGCCCGCGAGCGATTCCGTGTTGCGCGTGTAGGTCTCTGCGTCCGCCTCGATGAAGCGTAGCTGCCGCGGGTCGGGCTCCTTCGAGTGGCCCGCGCGCGCGTAGGCCACGCGGAGCAGCGCGATTCGCACGCCCACGTCCCGCGCCGCGCGCACAACCTGCTTCGCAAGCAGGTTCGGGTCTTCATACTCCGAGCCTTCGGGCGTGCGGTGTAGGTAATGAAACTCGCCCACCGTCGTTATGCCGCCGAGCGCCATCTCAAGGAAGGCCATGCGCGAGGCGTCGTAGATGTCCTCTGGCGTGAGGCTTGAGGCGGCCGCGTACATCTGCTCGCGCCAAGTCCAGAAGGAGTCGCGCGCGCCCGCAAACGTCGAAGCCCCGCGATACTCCGTGCGGCCCCGTATCACGCGCTGGAAGGCGTGCGAGTGCGCGTTGACCATGCCGGGGAGCATCGCACGCCCGCGCAGCCGCACTACTCGGACGCCCTCCTCCAGATCATCCTCGCGCGCAACACGCACGACGCGCCCCGCCCGGCCGCACACGAGCGCGCGCCCGCGTCGGAAACGCCCGCCCGAGTAGAGCAGATCGGGAACGAAGGCCGTATCGTTGACGGAATCTTTAGACGCGTCGCTCACTGTCTGCTCGCGCGCCCTCTCCCTTGCGCCTTCTGCTTCCTAGTCCACTCGTCAACGTTACGTTCCAGCACGTCTAAGGGCACAGCGCCGGAGCCGAGCACTACGTCGTGAAACTCGCGCACGTCAAAGTCGTCGCCGAGCGCGGCGCGCGAGCGTGCGCGAAGCTCTTTAATCTTCAACTCGCCTATCTTGTATGCGAGCGCCTGTCCGGGGTCTGTGATGTAGCGGTCGATCTCGTTCGTAACGTCCAGCTCGGTCTTCGCGGCGTTATCCATGAAGTAGTCAATGGCCTTCTGCCTGTCCCACTTGTAGTAGTGCATCCCCGTGTCAACGACGAGCCGGACGGCGCGCCACATCTCGTAGGTGAGTTGGCCGAACTTCGAGTATGGGTCGTCGTAGAGCCCCATCTCCTCGCCGAGAGATTCGGCGTAGAGCCCCCACCCTTCGACGAAGGCCGTGTAGCCGCCGCCGTAGCGTCGGAACTTCGGAAGCTCGCCCAACTCGGCCGCGCGCGCAATCTGCAAGTGATGGCCGGGGACTGACTCGTGAAGCGAGAGCGCCATCATCTCCCACCGGGGGCGCGTCTCGGGCTTGTAGAGGTTGACGTAGTAGTAGCCGGGGCGCGAGCCGTCGGCCGCGAGCGGCTGATAGTAGGCCGTCGTCGTGTCGGGCGCTATCGCATCGGGGATGGGGACGACGCCGTAGGGCGTGCGCGGCAGAGTCTTGAAGACCTTGACGAGGTTCGGGTCGATGCGCTTCGCCGTCGCGCGGTAGGCTTCGAGCAGGTCTTCGGGGCGCTTGTAGTAGAACTGTTCGTCCGTGCGCAGCTTCTTGAAGAAATCTTTGAGCGAGCCACGGAATCCCACCTCGTTCATCACGCGCTGCATCTCGACGCGTATGCGCGCGACTTCGCTCAGGCCCTTCTCGTGAATCTGCTCGGGCGTCAGGCTCGTAGTCGTGTAGCGACGCGCGAGGAAGGCATAGGCCGCAGCGCCGTCGGGCCACTGCCATACGCCGACGCTGTCGAACGAGGCGGGCAGGTACTCCTTCGTGAAATAGTCCTTCAACTCGCGGTATGAGGGGATGACGTTCCGAGTTATGGCCTCGCGCGCCGACTGCGCGAGCCGCGCGCGGTCTGCCTCCGTGACCTCGGCGGGGAACTCTCGGAAGGGCTTGTAGAACTGACTCTCTTCGGCGCGCGAGACGAACTGCTTCTCTATCTGCGCGGAGACGCGCTGCTCTACGACTTTCGGGAAGAGGATACGAGCGCGCACGCCCTCTCGCATGAGCGCGATGGTCTGCCGGACGTAGATGGGGAGCGCGCGCATGCGCGCAATCCAGTCCTCGTAGTCCTTGACGGTCTGGAAGCGCAGAAGCTCCGTCAACTCGTCCAGGGTCTGTATGCCGCCGCGCTGCGTGACGGGCAGTAGGTAGAGTTTGAACCTGTGCTGCTCTATGTCGGCGGCGAGGTCTTTCTCGAAGAGGTCGTAGTTGAGGCGGTCTGCTTCGTTGAGCTTCGAGCGGTCTATCGTGCGCAGGCGCTTCTGCGTCTCAAGCCTGTGTTGATGCTGGCGCTCGACGTTCTCAAGGCTCGCGTCCTCCCATCGGTCGTTGAAGCGTCGGTCGCCGAGCGTCGAGGCCCACGAAGGGTTCTCGCGCATCGTCCACTCCCACTCGTCTTCGAGGAGCTTTTGCAGCGCACTCTCCGCCGCGTTCGTGTTGCTCATGGCCTGTGTGCCTTTGCGTTGCGCCGCCGCGGGCACCGTCTGGAAGGCGAGCGCGGCGGCGAGCGTGCAGAGAATCAGCGTCTTGACGTAGGGGCGCATCGCGTTTCGTTGCTCCTTCGTACGGCTCAAAAGGGGTGGAAAGTCCGCGGACGAGCCGGAGAATACAACAGAGAAGTAGCCGGTAGCCAGTAGTCGTTAATGCGAATCAAAGGTAGGGACTCTCTTTGCGCTCTTCGCGACTACTTTGCGCGCTTTGCGGTTAAAGAGTCAGGACTTAAACACAAAGGCCGCTAAGTAGCGCGAAGAACGCTAAGAAAACTGCTACCTTTGATTCGCATTAACAGCTACCGGCTACCCTCTCCCCCTTTCCCGCATCTAAACCCCCACGATGAATGTTACTGTCAAAGATTTGAAGACCTACACGAGCTTCGCGCGTCGCTTCGCGGGCAAGTTCGTGCGCGAGCGCGTGGAAGAGTCGCGCACGCCCATGCTCTCCGCGCCGCACAGGCCGGAGCCCGAGAAGTGGAGCGACGAGCGTCTGACGGTCGCGTGGCTCGGTCACGCGACCGTGCTGATAAATTTCTACGGCACGTGGCTCTTGACAGACCCCGCGCTCCGCTCCCGCGTGGGCGTGCGCGTCGGGGCCGTGACGCTTGGGCCGCGTAGACTCGTGCGGCCCGCGCTCGGCATACACGAACTGCCCGCGCTCGACGCCGTACTCGTCTCGCACGCGCACATGGATCACTGCGACATGGGGACGCTGCGCCGACTCCCAAGACGTGCGCGAGCGGTCGTGCAGGAAGGGAACCGAGACCTCGTGCGACGCTTCGCGCGCGCGGACGAGTTGAAGTGGGGCGAGTCTACGGAGGTCTCGGGCGCGCGCGTCGAGGCGATTGAGGTCAACCACTGGGGCGCGCGAAAGCTTACAGACAGGCACCGGGGCTACGGCGGTTTCTTAGTAGAGAAGCGCGGCCGCGCGCTCGTCTTCGGCGGCGACACGGCCTACACGAGCGCCTTCGCCAACCTCAAGCACAGGGGCACGCACGTTGACCTCGCCATTCTTCCCATCGGCGCTTACGACCCTTACGTCTACGTTCACGCCAACCCCGAACAGTCTTGGCAGATGCGTGGCGAGATGGGCGCGGACTACATTCTACCCATGCACCACTCGACCTTCCGCCTCAGCCGTGAGCCCGTCGAAGAGCCGCGCCGACGCATACTCGCCGCCGCTGGCGAAGAGCGCTGGCGCGTCGCCTTAACCGAGATTGGCGAGACGTGGACGCTGCCTGAATAAGACGAAGACAGAACCGCGAGCGGTAGCGAGCGGGTAGTGGTTACGAGATGAAGTCTCTCATCGTAAACACTACCCGCTCGCTACCGCTCGCGGTTCTGTCTTATCGTCTCACCACTCAAACCGATGGCGGTACTCGTCGGCTTCGATGAAGGCGCGAACCATCTCGGCCTTGTGGAAGTCGCCGCCGAACTGTTCGAGCTTCGAGAGCCAGAAGTTGAAGCCCGCGTCGTCCGGGTCTCGGTGCAGGTAGCCGAAGTACTGCATGAGTACGAAGGCGGGGTTCTGTTCGTTGCGACGAAACTCCGAGTTGTCCGAGACCTTGCGCAGGACGGTCGCGCGCGTCTCGGTGTGCGAGCGAAGGCCCGCGACGAGCGCGTCTCGCTCCGCCTGAGTTGATTGCACGCCCGCGTTCCGGAAGAGCGCGGCGACGAACTGGTCGTCGCTCATGCCGTCGAAGCGCGTGTGGAACTCCGCGCGCTCGACCCAAGCCTCCGCGACGCGGCGCTTGTTATCTTCGAGCACCTGCTGCCAGCCCTCGCGTCCGACGACCACGCCCTGCGCCGCCGTCTGCATCCAGACGAGGAACGCGTTGCGGCCCGGCATCGCGCCGAAACTCGCCTTGTTGAAGCGGTAGAGCATGTAGCCCGTCTCCTGAAACTCTATGGAGAGGAAGAACGCGCCGGAGGTGTTGACGCGCGCTCGCTGCACGCAGGCCGCGTCGCCCTTGCAGTCCGCAATCTGCGAAGACCAGAAGCCGAGGCCGGAGTCGTCCGCCTCGCGCCCGAGGAAGTCTCTGTACTGCTGCTCGACGAAGTAGGTCGTGGCGTCGATGTCGTTCGGTAGCTGCGTGACCAACCCCGCGGTGTTGAAGACGCCGCCGACGATGGTCTGCCCCTGCACGTTCGAGACGACGACCGTCGAGACGTTCGTCACGTCGGGCACGAGCTGCCCGTGCTCGCTCTCGACCTCGAACTCGTTTTCGAGCGTCGAGTTTATCGTCAGCTCTCCGACCTTCGCGCCGTCAACGAAGACGTTGAGAATCGTGCCGACGGGAAGATTGACCTTCTCCACCTCCACTTCGAGCGAGCGGTTGCCGCCGCGCGAGCGGAACTTCGCGTGGCCCGTCGGCGTGAGCCCGTTAATCGCCGCGCCCGCGAGACGCGCCTCTATGCGTACTTCGCCGCCCGGCGCGGGCGTCGGAGTGGGAGTCGCGTTCGGGTTCGGCGTCGGCGTCGGCGGCGGCGGCGGTATGTTCGAGAATGAGCCCGCGACAATCGTCACGCCCGAAGCGTCCGCGACGACGCGCGTGCGTGAGTTGACCGCGGGGACAATCTGGCCGTCTTCGGTCTTAAGCTTCGACTCGCTGCGTTGCAGGCTCGGCGCGACGGTTATCGTGCCGACCTTCGCGCCGTCAACGAGCACGTCGAGCACTGTGCCCGAGGGAAGATTGACGTTCTCGACGCGCACCTTGAACTCGCGATTCGCGCCCTCAATCTTGAACTCGGCCTCGCCCTTCGGCGTCACGCCGTTTACGGCCGCGCCCGAGAGCTTCGCCTCGAACTCGTTCATGACGGGAGTCGGAGTC
>JBJMGR010000124.1:0-7694 GCA_045807805.1 Pyrinomonadaceae bacterium
AGAGCCTCGCCGTCGAGCTTCGCGCGAGCTACGCGTCTTACATCGACTCGCTCGGCGAAGAAGACCTCGGCTCGCCGCTGGTCTACAGGAACTTCAAGGGCACGGAGTTTCGCACGCCCGTCGGCGAGATACTCACGCACGTCTCGATGCACGGCACTTATCACAGGGGTCAGGTCGCGAAGGCTCTGCGCGCCGAAGGGCATGCGCCCGCAGACACGGACTACATCACGTTCGTACGCGAGACGGCGGTTTAATTTCAGCCTTGACGTTTATTCCCGACGACTTCGCGCGCGCGGTCGTCGCCTTTCGCGGCGCGGAGGGCGAGGCGTGGCTGCGTAGCTTAGACGCCATTGTCGGGGCGTGCGCGGCGCGCTGGTCTCTCGAAGTCGGGCCGCCCTTCCTCCCGCTCTCCTACAACTACGTCGCGACTGCTAAGCGCGCGGACGGCGCGCGGCTCGTGCTCAAACTCTGCTTCCCCGACGCGGAGGCCGCGACCGAGCGCGAGGCGCTGCGTCTGTTCGACGGGCGCGGGTCGGTGCGCCTGCTCGACTCGGACGCGGGGCGCGGCGCGCTCCTGCTTGAACACCTTGAGCCGGGGACGAAGCTCGCGGAGATGTGCGAGACGGACGACGAAGGCGCGACCTCCCTCGCCGCCTACGTCATGCGAAGCCTCTGGCGGCCCGCGCCCGACGCGCACGACTTCCCTTCCGTCGCGCGTTGGGGCGAGGGCTTCCGTAGACACCGCGCGCTCTTCGGCGGCAAGACAGGGCCTATCCCTTCGCGCCTCTTCGAGGAGGCCGAAACGCTCTTCCGCGACCTGAACGACTCCGCGGCCGACCCGGTGCTGCTGCACGGCGACCTGCATCACGAGAACATACTCGCCGCGCGTCGCGAGTCGTGGCTCTCGATAGACCCGAAGGGCGTCGTGGGCGAGCCCGCGTATGAAGTCGGCGCGCTCCTGCGAAACCCCAACGGACGGATGCTCGCTTGGCCGAACCTCGCGCGCGTCATGGAGCGCCGCGTCCGACAGTTGTCCGACGAGTTAGGCTTCGAGCGCGAGCGCATACGAGGCTGGGGCTTGTCGCAATCAATACTCGCGGCAATCTGGTCGTGCGAGGACGGGGCTGACACTGCGCACGGGGTCGCGTGTGCGGAAGCAATCGCCGCCGTCAAAATATGATTACTGCTGGAACGGAGACCTTCTGACCCCGCCCGTCAAAGTTGTTTGGAAGTGACCGCAGGCGGCAAACAATTGGACTAATGATACAATGACTTTGCTCTTGCCTCTCGTCCCAATAAATAAGCCTGTTTAGGAAAACCAATGAGAACGATATATAAAGAATATAACTCAGCGTTTATAGTCGAAAAATCAAAAGTAAATCGCCTAATTGGCATTGTTCAAGAAAAGCTTAACGAATTTGGCTTACAAACTAGCGAACAGTTTGAAGCACATCTTAGTGGCCACAAGACATTTGAGACAAACTCATTAGCTGAAATTTTTGAATTGGATAATTCTCATAGGAATCGTATTAAACAGCTTACAGTTAAATGTGCAGTAAATGCGCTAGGAGCAACAATCCCTGAGCATCAAGTTAGAATCGATTTTGATGGTGAACTTCCAACAGATATAAGCATTACCATAGAAAGCCAAAACACAAAATGGGCGATGGATACTATGTCTGTGGCTGAAGAGCAAGTTGAGCGTACTTTACAACGCGGCTTTATGTATAAGATACGACGCCTTGATATCCCTATTCTAATTGCTTTGCTTGCAGTACTGTTTAGTATTGGGCTCCCCTTAGTCTTATCTTTATTCTCACGTTCAGGGGATAGTACTGAACAACCTCTAACTACATCTTCTCCTATGAATACTATGTGGCTAACAGAATCAGACTTGAAAGAGTTGGAAGCAAAGCTCCGAGATAACCAAGCTCTCACGAATGATCAGGCTGCTGATGTCCTAACCCGACAGCTAAAGAATATTCTTGCCGAACAAAAATCCAAAGAACAAAAGGCAAGGCTGTCATCAGCTAGCGTATTTCGTGACTGGCGTTTACTACTCCTAATTTCACCCATTATTATTATTCTAATAGCTTTCATTTATCTTACCCGTTGTTACCCTCCTGCAGTTTTCCTATGGGGGGATGCAGAAGAGTGGTATCAAATTCTAGTCAACCGTAGAAGGAATATATGGTCTTTGATAATAGGTGCAATGCTGATCGGAATAATTTCCAATTTGTTTGTTTTTGGGCTTAGCGGATTTGTTCATCCATAAGGCAGCTACATAACTATGCCCCTCAAGCTAGGTGAATAAATCTTCTTAGACCGTGCAACTCCATTCAGGCGGGGTCGGGGTTGAGCGGGAGTTCGATGGTGAAGCGCGTGCCGCGGCCGGGTTCGCTCTCGACTCTGATGTGGCCGCCGTGCTGCTCGATTATCTGGCGCGCGATGGCGAGGCCGAGCCCGGTTCCCTTCTTCTTGCGCGTGAAGAAGGGCTCGAATATGCGCGCGCATGTCTGCTCGTCCATGCCCTCGCCGTGGTCTTCGATTCTCACACGCGCGCCCGCCACGGTCTTTCCGCCTTCGCCGTTGCGTCGGCTCGCGGCGACCACGTCCGCGCGCTCGGTCGTTATGGTGACGGGGCTCTCAGCGGGGCTCGCATCGACGGCGTTCGCGAGAAGGTTGACGAAGACCTGCCTTAACTGATCCTCGTCCCAATGGCCGCGCACGGGCTCGTCTGTCAGACGCCGCTCGACGGGCGTGTGCCTCTCCTGAAGCTTTTCGGTGATGAGGTCGAGGCTGTCGCTTATCAAGTCGGAGAGGTCTACGTCGGAGACGGAGAGCGCGCGGCGTCGAGAGAACTGCGTCACGTCGAGCGTGAGTTTCGAGAGGTGTTCGATGCCGCGCTCGACGAGGTCTATGGTAGTGATGGCCTCGCGGTCGCGCGTCATGTCTTTGAGCATCGCGACGCCGAGGCGTATGCTCCCCAAGGGGTTCTTTATCTCGTGCGCGACCTGCGCGGCGGCCTGACCGACAGCCGCGAGCGACTCCTGCCTGCGTAAGACCTGCTCGGCCTCCACCGCCTCGGTCACGTCAACGAGCGTCAGAAGCTGCCCGCGCTCGCCCTCAATCTCCAACGGAGAGGAGTAAACGTCGAAGACATGCTCGCGCGCGTCGGCGGGCATGCGGAAGCGTCCGCGGTAGGCCGTTCGGTTGACGCGCGTAGAGGTTGCGGCGGCGAGCAGCCTCAAGCCCTCGGGGCCTGTGAACTTGTCGTGGATGGACGCGCCGATTCGTGCGTCGGGGAACACGTCGAAGAAGGCCGCGTTGGCGGAGCGTATACCGTCGCGCTGGTCTATGGCCGCGACGGCCAAAGGCATGCCTTCGAGCATCTGCGTGCTGAACTGACGCTCGCGCCGAAGCTCCTCGTAGCCGCGCCGCATCTGGCGAAACCTCCGCCATACTTCGAGGAAGGTCGCTGTCGCCACGACGAGCCCCGTCAGCGCCGCGAGCCACATCAGGAAGGTTATCTCGCCGCGCGTGTTACCGAGCGCGGTGAGCCGCCGCTCTTCGAGCGCCGTGCGCTCCTCGGAGACCTCCGACATCGTGGACTTGAGTAGCTCGTCGAGGTCGCGGTAGGCCGGGAAGCCTTTGAGCGAATACTCGTCGAGGTCTTTCGTAAGTGCTATGTACGCGTCTATGCGCTCGCGCACCGCGCGCTTCCTCGCCGCGTCCTTTAGTTGCAGCTTATCGAAGTCCGGCAGGAGCTTCTCGACCTCGCCGCGCTCGTTGCGCAGGCGCAAGTCCATCGGCGGCAGCATCACACTGCCCGTCCCCGCCTCGACCCTCGCGCGCAGGCGAGCCTCCGTGTCGAGGCGGCTGAGCGCCAGGCGCAGGTTGAGCAGTGTGCCCGTCATGAGCGAGAGTCTTCGCTCGTCGTCGCGCGTGTCGAAGCTCGTCCGCCCGACCTCGCGCTCGCTCATCACTCCGAGCCCGAAGACAAGCGCGACGAGCAGCACGAAGCCCACGCACAGGGGCACGAGCGCGCCCCAAAGCGAGTCGCGCCCGACGCCCGCCGCCCACGCGCGTACCCGACGCGCCGCGCTGCCACCGCCATCGCCCGCCTCGCCCGGCCTGCTGTAGACGACCCGCCCCTCGTCGCTCTTATCGTCGCGCATAGGCATTCAGAGTTCAAAGTTGCAAGTTCAAAGTTTGAAAGTTTAAGGCTCAAAGTCGGAAGCTCTTAACTTTGAACTTTGAACTTTCAAACTTTGAACTACTTCTTCACCTCCATCCAGTTCTCGCCGACGCCCGCCTCGACATCGAGCGGCACGTCCAGCTCGACGGCCGTCTCCATCTCGCGGCACAGAATCTCCTTCACCTGCTCCGCCTCCTTCTTCGGAGCCTCCACCAACAACTCGTCGTGAACCTGCATCACCATCCGCGCCTTCAAGCCAGCGGAGCGCAAAGCTTCTTCGACCTTCAACATCGCAATCTTGACGATGTCACTCGCGGTTCCCTGTATCGGCATGTTGATGGCTTCGCGTTCGGCGCGGGCGCGTATGTTGCCGTTGCGGTCGTTGATGGTCGGGACGGGGCGTATGCGGCCGTAGATCGAGCGGACGACGCCTGACTCGCGCGCCTTCTCGGGAATCTCCTCCATGTAGCGGCGCACGCCGGAGTAGGTCTTGTAGTAGTCGTCTATCACTTGCCGCGCCTCTTTGCGCGAGATGCCGACGCGCTGCGAGAGGCCGAAGGGCTCGACGGCGTATGCGATTGCGAAGTTGATAATCTTTGCGAAGCGTCGGCGCTCCTTAAGCTCCTCCTTCGTCTTCGCGCCGAAGACGAGGCGCGCGGTGCGCTCGTGTATGTCCTCGTCGTTGCGGAAGGCGTCGAGCATCTGCTCGTCGTGCGTGACGTGCGCGAGCAGGCGCAGCTCCAACTGCGAGTAGTCGGCCGCGACGAAGACGTTCCCCTTATCGGGGATGAAGGCTCGGCGTATGCGTCGGCCGAGTTCCGTGCGTATCGGTATGTTCTGAAGGTTGGGCGAGCTTGAGCTGAGGCGGCCCGTCGCGGTCACGGCCTGATTCAGCTCCGAGTGTATGCGCCCGTCGGGGCCGATGAGCGGCGGGAGCGCGTCGGTGTATGTCGCCTTCAGCTTATCAAGCTCGCGGAACTCTATGAGGAGGCGCGGAAGCTCAAAACCTTGCGCGGCCAACTCGTCCAGCACCGCGCGGCTCGTGGAGACTTGGCCCGTCGCGGTCTTGCGACCCGTGCTGATGTTGAGTTGTTCGAGGACTTCGCCGACCTGCTTCGGCGAGTTGATCTTGAACTCGCGGCCCGCGAGCCTGTAAATCTCAGCGGTCAGCTTCTCAAGCTCCGCGCCGAAGAGCGTCGAAAGCTCTCCGAGGACTGACGTGTCAACGCGAAGGCCCGCGCGCTCTACACGGTGAAGCAGCGGCGCGAGCGGAAGCTCTATCTCGTTGTAGATTGATTCGAGCCCCTGTTCGAGCAGGCGGCCGTGTAGAACGTCCGCGACCTGCGCGGTGAGGTCTGCCGTCTCGGCCGCGCGCCAGTCGTCGGGCGTCCAGCCGTCGCCGGGCGTCTCGCTCCAACCTTCCGAGCCGACGGCCTCGCGCGCGAGGTCGCCCAACTCATAGCGGCTGCGTACGGGGTCTAAGAGGTAGGCGGCGAGCAGCGTGTCGTCTGCGACTCCTTCAAGCTCAATTCCGGCGTTCAAGAGTAGCGCGTGCGCGCGCTTGAGGTCGTGAACCGATTTCGAGAGCAGGCCGTTCGAGAGCACGTCGCGAAGCATCGAGACGGCTGCCCCTTGTCCGCCCTCGAACTCTTCAAAGTTGATGAAGCTTGAAGTGTGCGGCGCGTAGGAGATTGCGAGACCTTTGGGCGGCGTCTCTTCGCGCACGGAGATTTGCTGGCCCGCGCCCGCCTCGGACGAGTCGGCGACGGCGAACGCCCAGTGGTCTACGTCCCAGAGCTTTCGCACGAGGGTTTCAAGCTCGGAGATTTTCGTGATGCGCTTGTAGTTCTTCGCCACAGCGCCTACGTCAACTTCGGAGGCCGCGTCGGCGAACTCGCGCGTGAGATTCTGAAATTCGAGTTCGCGAAAGAGCTTATAGGCGGCGGCGCGGTCGGGGGCCTTGCAGCGAAGGCGGTCTAGGTCGAGCTTGATGTTAACGTCGGTGCGTATCGTCGCGAGGTCTTTCGACTGCAAGATTATCTCTCGGTTGTCGCGCAAGGATTCACGATAAGTCTTGTGCTTGACCCCCTCCCAATGTTCGAGCGCGTTCTCTATCGAGCCGAACTCGCGCACGATCTGCACCGCTCCCTTCGCGCCGATGCCGGGCGCGCCGGGGATGTTGTCCACCGAGTCGCCCATCAGCCCGAGCAGGTCAACTATCTGACGAGGCGGCACGCCGAACTTGTTCTCGACCCAAGCCTCGTCGCACCACTCGACGGGCGGGACGGGCTCCTTTCGCTTCACGTTCTGCGAGTTGTTGCGCATGCACACGACCCAAGGGTCTTCGACGAGCTGGCACATGTCCTTGTCGTTCGAGACG
Source organism: Pyrinomonadaceae bacterium (assembly GCA_045807805.1). Lineage (GTDB taxonomy): Bacteria > Acidobacteriota > Blastocatellia > Pyrinomonadales > Pyrinomonadaceae > QHXN01. The sequence continues at coordinate 6,579 of JBJMGR010000124.1, forward strand.
ATGACGGCCTGAAGGCCAGCTTCGGCGGACTGTACGGCGAGCGTGCCGATAACGTCGTCGGCCTCGAAGCCGGGGACGTTGAGTATGGGGATGTTGTACGCCTCGCAGACCCGCACGATGTAAGGAATCTGCGACTCTAAATCTTCGGGCGGCGCGACGCGGTTCGCTTTGTAGTCGGCGCTCAACTCGTGGCGGAACGTCGGCACACCCGACTCGAAGACGGCCGCGATGTAGTGCGGTCGCTCGTCCGCAAGGAGCTTGCGCAGCATGCTCGTGAAGACGAAGACGGCCTGCGTCACCTGCCCGCCGCTCGTCCTCAAAGGTTCCGCGCGCCCGCCCATCGGCGCGAAGAACGCGCGGAAGATGTGCGAGAAAGAGTCAATCAGAAAGACGCGCTCGGTCGGCTCTTTCGACTTCGATTTTTTAGGAGGCATTGATTCGATGATAAGGAATGACGACGGCGTGTGACAAGGCTTCGGGGCTACCCGGCCGAAAGTGATTTAACCACAGAGGCACAGAGGCACGGCATTTGGATTTAGCTGTGCCTCTATGCTTCTGTGGTTAATGCTCTCTTATGCCGCCCGACTTCAGGAAGAAGCGCGCGTGCGCGGCCGGCTCGCTTTGTGTACGCCGACGCGCTCTCTCTGCCGGGTTCTGCGGCGCATGTGCCACACGCGGTCGCTCTTTGTGTTGCCCGCGCGCAACAGGAAGACTGCCGTCGTATGCGCGGGTAACGAAAAGGGCGAGACTTTTCACCTCAAGTCGGGCGGCACAGACGTTGCCATCGATAAGAGCGTTCATACATCATGCGCCTCTCGCGTTTCGGAGGCGGAAAAGGGTTCATCAGTACAGCCTTGATAAAACAGACCACACTCGCGACGGCCGTTGAGACGAGCGGGCTCGGGCTTCACACGGCCGTGCCGGTTCACCTACGCCTGCGGCCGGCGCCGCCGGACACGGGCCACGTCTTCATACGGACTGACCTCGACGACTTCGAGATTCCCGCATCGGTCGAGTGCATCGCGCACTGCTCTTACGCGACGACGCTCATGCGAACGGGCGTCATGCTCTCGACCGTCGAGCACATTCTGTCGGCGCTGCGCGGCCTCGGCGTGG
>JBJMGR010000125.1:0-24257 GCA_045807805.1 Pyrinomonadaceae bacterium
CAATAAAAAAAAACAAACCTCAACCGATCTCACCATGTATAAAGAGAGTCGCCGCAAGCTCTTCCCGATTCGCCTTGTTGACCACGAGACGCTGCAAGCGTGGGAGTGCTTCGACGCGGACACGGGCGAAGATTTGGCGTCCGAGGTGCGCCAGTATTTCATCCCGGACTTCTCCAACTGGAAAGAGCACGACGCTTTCGAGCGTGCGTTCGAGAGACTGCTCCGCGATTTGAGAGCCGAAGAGGCCAGGCGTTGACGCGCGCCGCCGAAGACTTTGCGAACGAACGCGCGGTGGTGTGCTAGACTCGCGGCAAGACGGTGGCGGAGCACACGGACAAACGAAGCGAGCGAATCAGGCGGAGCGTGCGCTACGGGCAGAAGCGCCTGAAGCGCCTGTCGCGCACCGCGACCCTCGGCGGCATCTTCCTCTCATTCCTGCAAGTCGGAACGACGGGCTTCGGCGGCGGCCTCGCGGTCATAGCACAACTGCGCACACTCACCCTTCAGAAGCGGCGTTGGTTCACGGAGCACGAGTTCGCCGAAGGCCTGGCGCTCGCGCAGAGCCTTCCCGGCTCGATGGCGAACAACGTCGCGGCGTACGTGGGCCTGCGCCTGCGCGGTTGGCGCGGCGCGACCGTCGCGGTCGCGGGGCTCATACTGCCTTCGATGCTCTTGATGATTCTGCTCGCGATTCTCTACCGCCACCTGCGCGACCTGCCCGACACCGAAAGACTCTTCCACGGGCTGAACGCGGCCGTCGTCGCGCTCATCGCAGTCACCGCCTGGCGCATCGGCCGCAGCACGCTCGCGAAGTCGTGGCAGTGGTACATAGCTGTCTTCTCGGGCCTCGCGGTCATAGTGTTCGGGGCGACGGTGATCGAGGTCGTGCTCGTCTCCGGGCTCGCGGGAATATACATAGACTCGTTCGCGGAGCGCCGCTGGCAGCGTTGGCGTCGCATACGTCGGCGTGCGGCCTTGCGGCGTACGCAGCTCAACGAGTTGGAGGCGCGCGCCTTCGTCGGCGGCTACCTGACGCGCGCGGTAGCCGACGAGCACGTGCGCGAAGCGGGCGTCGGATTCGTGGAGACGGCCACGGAAGAGAAGCGGCCGGGGCGCGGGGCTCGACGCGCGGCGAAGATGAGAGAGCGCGTGCGCGAGTGGAGCCGCGCGAGGAAGGACGCGGAGCAGAGAGAGTCCACGGAGACTCCGCGCGGAGACGACGCGGCAGATGCGGACGGCGCGGACGGCGCGGACGAAGGCGCGGACGTTAAGGGCGAGAGGGTGAGGGGGAAGAGGTCGGCCACGCGCCTTCGCTCGTTCGCGCTGCTCGCGGCGATGCCCATCATGGCGAAGCTCGGGCTGCTCCTGACTATCGCCTCAATCTTCCTGCGCATCGGCGCGGTGACCTTCGGCGGCGGCTACGTGATGGTGCCGCTCATCGAGGCGGAGGTTGTACAAGGGCACGGCTGGCTCACGCACCGCGAGTTCGTCGAGGCGTTCGCGTTGGGGCAGGTGACTCCCGGCCCCGTTCTAATCACGGCGACCTTCATCGGTTATCGAGTCGCGGGCACGCTCGGCGCTCTCGTCGCGACCGTGAGCATCTTCCTTCCGTCGCTCGTGCTGACGGTCGTCGCGGGCTCTTCCCTCAGGCGCTTCCGCGCGAACCGTCAGGTGCAGGCTTTCCTGCGCGGCGTGACGCCAGCGGTCGTCGGCCTGCTCGTCGCCGCCGCCTGGAGCGTCGGGCGCGCGGGGATTCACACGTGGGTCGGCCTCCTGCTCGCGGTCGCCTCCGCGTTCGTGCTCATGCGCTTCCGCGTCAACGCCTTTCTAGTCATACTCGGCGCCGCCGTCCTGCGCTTCGCCTTTAGCCTCTTCGGACTGTGAAGCATGAGAGCAAGCCTGATGGAAACGAACGCCTCCGACAGACCGACCGACGAACGCACGCTCGACGCGCGCGTGAAGCTCTACTACGACCTGCACGCGCCCGCCGAGACGCCCGCACCTCTGCTCCTCGCGCTGCACGGCTACGGCAGCAGCAAGTCGCACATGATGCGCGAGGCCAGGCAGCACGCCCCCGTCGGCTTCGCCGTCGCCGCGCTGCAAGGCCCGCACCAGCACTTGAAGGAGCCGCGCGAGACGGGCGGGCCTCTTCGCTACGGCTTCGGCTGGCTCACGAACTTCCACCCCGAAGACTCAATCGCGATGCATCAACGCGCGCTCCTCGACCTGATCGACGCGCTCGTCGCGGAGGGCGTCGCGAAGCGCGACAGAATCTTCCTCATGGGCTTCTCGCAGTCGTGCGCGCTCAACTACCGCTTCGCCTTCACGCACACGGAAGTCCTGCGCGGCGTCGTAGGCATCTGCGGCGGCATGCCCGGCGACTGGGAGACGTGCGACGCGTACGGCGAGACCCGCGCGTCAGTCCTACACCTCTCCGGCACGCGCGACGAGTTCTACACGCCCGAGCGCGTGGCGGACTATGCTGAACGTCTTCGCACGCGCGCACGCGATGTCGAGACACGCGCATACGACGCCGCACACGAGTTCGCGCCCGAGATGCGAGCCGACGTTCGCGCTTGGCTCACCTCGAAGGGCTTAGGAAGTTCTAATCAGAACCGCGAGCGGTAGCGAGTGGGTATACGCTACGCCGAGCGGCCCGTTCGTCATATCCACGACCCGGTCGCTACCGCTCGCGGTTCCGACCTGATGCCCTGACCCTTGAACTCAGCGCCACTCTACGCGTATTCTCGCGCCGACCCGCCTCAAACGAGAGGAGCCTCGGAGAGCCTATGAGCAGAAAAGTTCTCTTCACCTTCGCGTCGCTCGTCGCGGTCGCGGCCGTAGTCTTCGGCTACCAGAAGCGCGCGCCGCGCTCGCAGAGGGAGGACGCGAACGCCTCGGCCGTGCGCGCTGTCATAGAGGCGCAGGCGGCCGCATGGAATCGCGGCGACGTTGCGGGCTACATGGAGGGCTACGCGAAGGAGGAGACGACGACCTTCGTCTCCGGCGACACCGTCACGCGCGGCTGGCAGACCGTGCTCGAACGCTACAAGTCGCGCTACGACACGCGCGAGAAGATGGGCACGCTCACCTTCACAGAGCTTGAGCTAAAGCCCCTCAGCGAGTTCTACTTCATGGCGACGGGGCGCTGGCAACTCACACTCGCCGACGGCGGCACGACGCCCCACGGCCGCTTCACACTAATCTTCCGGCGCACCAACGCGGGCTGGCGCATCGTACACGATCACACATCTTCGGGGTGATAAGTGATAAGTGATAAGTGATAGGAGGGAAGAGAAGAGGCGTTCTCCTCGTCTTCTTCTTATCACTTATCACTCATCACTCCCAAAGGAGTCGAACGTGGAAGAAGACGGAAACGCTTCGGCCGAGTTCAGGCGCGAGGAGGAGAGGGTAGAGGGGCGGAGCGCCGTCTTCAGGAAGGAGTTGGGGCTCGCAGACCTCGTGCTGACGCAGATAGTCTTCGTCGTGGGGACTGTGTGGGTCGGGACGGCCGCGAAGCTCGGCGACCAGCAGTTGTTCTTCTGGCTGCTCGCAATCGCGACCTTCTACCTTCCGCTCGCGGCCGTCGTCATATACCTCAATCGCCTGATGCCGCTCGAAGGCGGCCTGTACCAGTGGGCGAAGCTCGGCTTGGGCGAGTTCGTCGGCTACATGGTCGCGTGGAACCTTTGGGTCTTCGCGATACTCGTGATGTCGGGTATAGGGCTGCTCGTGGCGACAAACCTCTCTTACGCATTCGGCGCGCGCTGGATGGCCGAGAGCAAGACGTTCATCACGCTCTTCAGCTTCGCGCTCGTCGGCGTGATGGTCGCGCTCTCGACGCGGGGCCTCTCCCTCGGCAAGTGGGTTCACAACGCGGGCGGAGTGCTGCTCTCCGTGACCTTCCTCGCGCTCATACTCCTGCCGTTCCTCTGCCTCGCACGCGGCACGCTCGCCGAGTATCACCCGTTCACGTTCGCGCTCCCGGCCTTCTCGCTCTCGAACACGGAGCTGTTCAAGACGAGCCTCAACATCTACAGCAAGCTCGCGCTCGGCGCGCTGACGGGCTTCGAGTACGTCGCAATACTCGCGGGCGAGTCGAAAGCGCCCGCGCGAAACATAGGCCGCTCGGTCATCATCGCCGCGCCCATCATCGCCTTGATGTTCATACTCGGCACGAGTTCCGTGCTCGCCTTCGTGCGCCCCGAAGAGGTCGATCTGATAAGCCCCATCGCGCAGGTTCTGACGCGTGGATTCGGCTCCTTCGGCGTCGTGGCGAACTTCGTCCCGCTCGTCATACTCGCGCTCATCGGCCGTCAGGTCGCGCTGATGAGCATCTACCTGACGGCCAACGCGCGCCTGCCGATGGTCGCGGGTTGGGACAACCTTCTGCCCGCCTGGTTCACGCGCCTGCACGCGCGTTACAAGACGCCTGTGAACTCCATCGTGCTCGTCGGCGCGCTCGCGCTCGGCTTCGGGCTCTTCGGCATCATGGGCGTCGGAATGCAGGAGGCGAACCAACTGCTCGACAACGCGGCCACAATCTTCTACGCGACGGCCTACGTCGTGCTGTTCGCCATCCCTCTCTTCGCGGCCTCGCGCGTGGGGTTGCGCGCGCCGCTGTGGCTGCGCGTCGCTTCCGCCTCGGGGCTGGTCGTGTCGCTGCTCGGCATCGCGCTCACGATAGTCCCCATCGTCGAGGTCGAGAGCGCGAGCGCCTTCGCGCTCAAGCTCGTCGCCGTCACCATCGTCTTCAACCTCGCGGGCGCATCGCTCTATCGTCTGGGCCATCGCGGGAAGTCTGCTTGAGTTTAGAGAGGGAGGATTCGACCACGGAGAGACCGCGGACACAGCTTTTAAATTGATTTAGCCGTGTCCGCGGTCTCTCCGTGGTGAGATGAGCTTACATGACGGACGCGCTCGCCGTAGTCAACTGCTCGCAGCTTGTGACGCTCGCGGGGCCGCGCCGCCCGCGCACGGGGGCGGAGATGCGCGAGCTTTCGATAATCGAAGACGGCGCGATGCTCGTACGCGGGCGTCGCATCGAGCGCGTCGGCACGCGCGCTGAGATTGAGTCTCTGATGGACGGCTCGTGCGAGGTTTTCGACGCGGGCGCGCGCGTCGTCGCGCCCGGCTTCGTTGACGCGCACGCGCACCCGGTCTTCGCGGGTAATCGCGCGGACGAGTTCGAGCAGAGGGCCGCGGGCGCAACCTATCAGGAGATTGCCGCGCGAGGCGGCGGGATACGCTCGACCGTGCGCCGCACGCGCGCGGCCACGGAGGAAGAGTTGTTGGCGGCGGCGCTACGGCGCGAGGAGTGGTTCCTGCGTACGGGCACGACGACCGTCGAGGCGAAGTCCGGCTACGGTCTGACGACCGAAGACGAGTTGAAGATGCTGCGCGTCGTACGCGAGTTGAACGCGCGCGGCCGACTCTCGTATGTGCCGACGTTCCTCGGCGCGCACGAAGTGCCTGACGAGTACCGTCGGCGTAGCGGCGAGTACGTCGGGCTCGTAGTTGACGAGATGCTCCCGCGCGTCGCCACGGAAGGGCTCGCGGAGTTCTGCGACGTGTTCTGCGAGGAGCGTGTCTTCACGGTCGAAGAGTCCCGGCGTGTCCTCTCTTCGGCGCGTGCTCTTGGCCTCGGGCTCCGCGTCCACGCCGACCAACTCACGCGCGGCGGAGGTGCCGCGCTCGCGGCCGAGTTGAATGCGAAGACCGCGGATCATCTCGAACACACGGACGCGGAAGGCATCGCGTTACTCAAGCGCGCGGGCGTGCAGCCGGTGCTTCTGCCCGGCTCTGTCTACGCGCTCGGCTCGGCGTGCTACCCCGCGGCGCGCGCGATGATAGACGCGGGGCTCGCCCTCGTACTCGCGACGGACTTTAACCCCGGCTCTTCGCCAACGCCCTCGATGACGATGATTCTCTCGCTCGCCTCGACGCAGATGAAGATGACGCCCGCCGAAGCGTTGACGGCCGCGACGGTCAACGCCGCGTACAGCCTGAACCGGGGCGACGAGACGGGCACGCTCGAAACGGGCAAGCGCGCGGACTTCGTCGCGCACGACTGCGAGGACTACAGAGAGCTTTCATACTTCTTCGGCGTCGAGCACGCGCGCGCCGTCTTCGTCGGGGGCCGCGAGGTCTTCGTCAGGGCGTGAGTGTGGGCCTTAGAAAAAAATCGTTGACGGTGCGAACGCGCTCGTCTATCATCGCCTCAACACTGGAAAGGAGGTGATCCGAAAACATATGAATTCAAATCACAGTGAGGTGGCTGAAGTCTCCTGAACAGGGATTAGCACCACGCACGATACGCGAAGCACGCGGCCTCGAAATCCCTGAAGCGAAAGTTTTACGGCGTCCTCGACGCCTTGAAGCGAACCAAGTTCAGAGAGGCTAATCCGAACAGTCCACCGGGCTGCGTGCAAAAGAGAGGGCCGCCGTTGAATCGGCGGCCCTCTCGCGTTCTCGTACACACGGCGCGCGTGCCTTAAAAAAGCGGAAGGCGCGTAGTCGCGACTACGCGCCTTCAAACTTTCTCTGAACGGACTCTGGCTTACGAGTTCCTGTTGCCGTTCGTGTTGCGGTTCATGTTGCCGCCCATGTTGCTGTTCATGTTGCCGTTCATGTTGCGGTTCATGTTGCCGCCCATGTTGCTGTTACCGGACATGTTGCTGTTGCCGCCCATGTTGCTGTTACCGGACATGTTGCTGTTACCGGACATGTTCGAGTTGTTGGCGTTCATGGTCGTCCCGCCGGTGTTGGCGTTGTTGGCGTTCATGGTCGTGTTGCTGTTGTTGGCGTTCGTCGCGTTCGTGTTGTTGGCGTTATCACCGCCACCACACGCCGCGAGGCCGGCAAGGCCGACCAACGCCAGAAGTGCTAAAGTCTTGCGCATAGATCGTTCTCCTGAATTACTTTGAAATTGAGGTACCTCAAGCGGGACAAACTATACTTAAATCGGGCTTTGCTGTCTAGCCGCCACCGGACATTTCTTTACGCGAACGCGCGCGTCTGATGTATAATGACCGCTGTGTTGCGGGCCGGCCGGGTGCCGACTCTCCCGCGCGGGCTTGATCGAACCCGCGCGCAGAAGGCCCGAAGTGCTAAAGAGGGGGGTGAGCCACGTTATTGGCGTGACGTGGCTCGCCCCCCTCTTTTTAAGTCCCTCAACGCCGATTCCGTAACGATTAAGGCTTCGGGGAGGGGCGCGTCGCGTCCGTCTCCGTAGTGCGCTCGGAAGGGAGAAGGTTCGACGGGCTCGGGTGGTCGGGCGAGGTGTGCGTGTGGACTATCTTCCAGGCGGCCCCGACCTTCTGGTAGATGACCGTGAGCCTGCCCGTCGCGTGCTCCTGTTGCCCCTCGACGGTCTGCGTCTGCTCCCAGAGGCACGTGACGACGGCGGCCACGGGGCCGAGCGTCTTGACGCGCACGTCGCGCACGTCGAGCTTCACGTCCGAGACCTTTCCGTAGAGGCTCTCGCGATTGCTCTTAACCTGCTCCCATGTGCGTGTGACCGTGCCGTTGTTGTTGAAGACCGAGAGCTGCGGGGAGTTCCAGTAGAGCGCCATCACGGCCGAGGCGTCCGCCTTGCGTATCCCGTCAACGAGCGAGTCGAACGCGTCGCGCACTGCGCGCGACTGCGCGGAGTCGGCCGACGTTGCCGCGCCGCGCCGCGTCGCGGGCACGGGAGTCTGTGTGGGCACGGGAGTCCGCGCGGGCGTCGGAGTCGTGCGCGCGGGAGGCGTGCGCGTGGGAGTCCGCGGTCTGCCCGCTGGAACGCCGCCCGTCGTGCTCGTGTTCGAGTTCTGCGCGTAGGCCGCCGAAGAGAGCGCGGCGAAGAGCGCCGCGACGAAGAAGAGTCTTTTAATCATTACCAAGCCACCTCATCCCAAGTTCAAAGTTCCATGTTACAAGTCCAAAGTTTGGAGGCGCGAAGCTCTTAACTTTGAACTTGCAGCCTGGAACTTGCAACTCATCAGCATAGTTCAGACGAGGTTCGCCGCCGCGCGAAGTCGCGCACATGAACGCTCGCGGCCTATCACGTCGAACACGTCGAACATCGAAGGGCCGACAGCCTGCCCCGTCAGAGCCGTGCGCGAGGCGTTGATGAGCAGTCCGGCCTTCACGCCCTCTCGTTCGGCGAGCGCGCGCAGCTCCGTCTCGACGGATTCAACCGTCCACGGCTCGACACGTTCAAGCCTCTCGGCCAACGCGGGCAGAAGCTCGCGCAGGCGCGGCTCCTTCTTCAAGTTCTTCGAGACGGCCTGCGGGTCGAACTCGAACTCGTCCGAGAAGTACGCGCGCCCCTGACCTGAGAAGTCCTTGAGCGTGTAGAAGCGCTGGCGGATTAAGTCTATCGTGCGGGCGAACCACTCGCGCTCGCCCGCCTCGTATTCAGGTCGCCAGAGCCCCGCCGACTCGAACTCGCTCTTGACCATCGGCAGCAGCACGTCGGGCGGCATCGTGCGTATGTACTCGGCGTTCATCCAGAGCGCCTTCTGGTCAGTCCAGAGCCGCGCGTCCGACTCGCTGAAGTTGAAGACCGCGTTCGAGCGGTGTACGCCCGAGAGCGAGAACTTCTCTACAAGCTCCGCGAGCGACATCAGCTCCGCGCCGTCTTCGGGCGACCAACCCAGGAGCGCGAGAAAGTTCGTGAAGGCGGCGGGCACGAAGCCGCGGTCGCGGTAGGTCGTTAAGCTTACGACCTCGCCGTGCTTGCGCTTCGAGAGCTTCGCCTTGTTGGGCGCGAGTATGAGCGGCAGGTGCGCGAAGACGGGGATGGTCGCGCCGAGCGCCTCGTATATGAGCACCTGTTTGTGAGTGTTCGTGAGATGATCCTGGCCGCGTATGACGTGCGTGATGCCCATCGCTATGTCGTCCACGACGACCGAGAGGTTGTAGAGCGGCGAGAGGTCGCCCGAGCGCAGCAGCACGAGGTCTTCGATCTCCGTGTGGTCGCGCGACTGTTCGCCGTAGACCGCGTCGACGAAGCGCGTCGCGCCTTCGCGCGAGACCTTCAGCCGCACCGCGTATGGCTCGCCCTCTTCGGCGCGCCGGTTCGACTCTTCGAGCGACAGATCGCGGTAAGGGTTACTTCGGTGGTCAACGCCCTCGGTCGCGCCGCGCTCCCGCGCCCGCTCGGCTATCTCCTGCTTGACGTTCGCGTCCGCGCGCTCGCCCTTCGGTGTGAAGTCGCGGTAAGCCTTGCCCTCTTCGATGAGAGCGGCCGCGGCCGCGCGGTGCTCGTCGGCGTTTCGCGACTGGAAGACTATCTCCTCGTCATAGTCGCTGATGCCGAGCCACGCGAGCCCTTCGAGTATCGAGCGCGTAGACTCGTCGGTCGAGCGCTGAACGTCCGTGTCCTCCACGCGCAGGAGGAACTTGCCGCCCTCCTTGCGCGCGTAGAGCCAGTTGAACAGCGCCGTGCGCGCTGAACCGATGTGCAGATAGCCCGTCGGAGACGGTGCGAAGCGAACGCGGACAGACATGATAGGAAGGATGAAGGATGAAGGATGAAGGATGAAGAAAGCACAAATCGCCTTCTATTCATCCTTCATCCTTCATCCTTCATCCTTTACTCCTCCCTCCTTTTCATCTCTTCTATCTGGCGGCTCAGGTCTTCGATGCGCGCTAGAAGCTCTCGGTGGCGTCGCTCTTCGGAGGGCGGCGTGTGGCCTTCGATGAAGAAGCCGCCGCCGGGCTCAAGCACGCAGCACTCTATGTCTTCGAGTCGCGTGAAGCCCTGCCTGTGGGCCACGGTCTGAAGCTCGCCCACGGTCAGAAGCTCGCGCGCAAGCGCCGTCTCGCAGATCTTACCGTTCTCTATCAGCGTCGTCGGCTCGCCTTCGAGCAACTGGTCGAGCCGCCTGTGCTTGAACATGAATCGCACGACGACGTAGTTGATACCGAGGAGCGCGACCGCGCCGACGAGGCCCCCGGAGATGCTGTTGTCGTCGCCTATGATCGCGTTCTGAACCGTGTTCGAGAGCGAGAGCAAGACGACGAGGTCGAAGGGGTTTAGCTGCGCCAGTTCGCGCTTGCCGAAGACGCGCAGCAGCACGACGAGCGCCGCGTAGACCAGAACGGGCCGCAGAATCTTCTCCGCCAATGGCAGGCCGGGCAGCGCGGTCAGGTGCGAGAGCGTTCCGTCCCAAAGGAACTCAGGCATTGTGCGCTTCTCCTCGAAAGACGAATTTTGAAAGAGCGGCAGACTCGCGTGGGCGCGCGCGCGTGCGCGTAAATAAATTAAGGTTACCTGAACGTTGCATCCAAGTAACCTGTCGCGGGGCGAATTTTGATGGCGGAGATGGCAGGATTCGAACCTGCGATAGGCTTTTGACCTATAACGGTTTAGCAAACCGCCGCCTTCAGCCACTCGGCCACATCTCCGCAAAAGGCGAAGCCCTATTCTAACTAGGCGACCCCGATTGTCAAGCCGCGCCCCGGCCGTTCGCACCGCGCAAAAACTTATGCGTCTGTAGGGGTAAGCCGCTTAATTTCGGCGTTGACGGAGGTCTCGGGGGCCAGAAGATAGGTGAAAAGGGAAGGGTTATCGGGGAGGTTCTTCACGCCTCAGAATCTTCGTCAGAGGCAGCGGATACTGTGTGTAGGGATAGGGCGGCGTCCGGGCGTGCCAACTCTTCGCCACTAGTCAGCCGCATCTTCCACCTTCCTTCAAAAGTAATCTCCGACTCCCGGAGCACGACAGCGATAACAAGTTTCGTTGGCCCCTGCGTCGAGCTTATCAAGACCGCCCACGGTCACGCGCGTCTCCGTGGGCGGCTCTGATAAGCTCGACGTAGGGGGCCAATACCACCGGCGACGTAACTCAAGGTTGACCGAAGCGCTGGCGGTATTCGGTTGACGCGATGAACGCCTTGACCAACTCGGCGGCGTGGAAGTCTCCGTTAAAGGCGTTCAGCTTGTTCAGCCAGAAGTGGTAACCCGCGTCGTTGAAGTCGGGGGCGTCCGTCGGGTTACGGCGCAGGTAGCCGTAGTACTCGGCCAGGACGAATGACGACCGGAACTCCGCTTGACGGAGGGTGTCGGAGTCGGCAAGCGAACGCAGCGCCGCAACGCGACCCGCCGTGCCGCCCAGGCCGAAGGCGATGACGGCGGCTTGTCTCTCGGTGGCGGTCGGGGCCACCGCGGCCGAAGCGTATAACGCATCGACGTACTGCGCGGCGGGGGTGATGGGGAAGCGCGCGAGGAAGGCCGGGCTGTTGACTATCTGCTGGGCGTAATCCTGCCTGTTCTGCTCAAGCAGGGCGTCGGCCCCGGCTTGGCCGAAGACGACGCCCTGGCCGACCTGGCGCGCGTCGCGCATGAACTGAAGGTAGGGAACGCGCAACGAGGCGTCGGCGGACTGCCGGCCGAAAGCGACCCGTTGCGTGCGTATGACGTTGCCGCCGGTCTCCTGAAACTCGGTGGACAGGAAGAAGGCCGCAGACGTGTCGATCCTCTTCACCTCGCGGCAATGATCGTCGGCGCACGAGGTGATGTTGTTGACCCAGAAGCTCAGGCCGGAAGCGTCCGGCTCGCGCCCGAGGAAGTCGAGGTACTGCTGCCGCACGAAAGCCTGCGCGTCGTCAATCGGGTTCGCCGAGGCCGGGGCGGTGTCGTCGTCAAGGATGGTGACGACAATCGAACTGGGGCTTCCGAGGCCGGAGCCGCCGGAGGGGTTCGAGAGCGCGACCTGGAAGTTCTGGTCGCCTTCGACGAAGCCGTTGTTGACGAGCAGGACTTTCACGTCCTTCGACGTTTCACCCGGCCCGAACTTAATCACGCCCGAGCCGAACGTGTACTTGTTCTTCTGCTTTGCCGTAAGGTCGCTGGTCTCGAACCTGACGCTGGCCGCGCCCGTGGTGTCGCCCGTCCGCACCAACGTAAGGGTCGCGCTGCCGTCGCCCTCCGAGGCGCTCACGGCTAGAGTGCTGAAATTGAAGACGCTGGTGATGTCGTCATCGACGATCATCCCCTGACCCTGCCCGCGCGTGACCGTAGCGTTTGTCGGGTTCGTCAGGTTGACGAAGAAGACCTCGTTGCCTTGCTGCGCCGTATTACTGTTGATGGGCACAATGATGGAGCGAACCGTCTGGCCCGGCGCGAAGGTCAGCGTGCCGTTGACGCTCTGGTAATCTCCGGGGGCCGTCGCAGTGCCGTTCGAGGTGAAGTAGTCCACCATCACTGTCTGCGTGGACGCGGCCGATAGCGACACGTTGAAGACAGCGTTGGCCGAGCCGCTGGAAGGCTCCATGATCGTTACGTCGTCCACCGTGAGGGCGGGCAGCACCGCGCTGCCATTCACCGTGGTGACGCTGACGCCGCTGTAGTTGGTGATCTGCTCCACGCTCAGGACGGTAACGCCGCCGACTCCGCTACCGGGGTCAATCGGCATGTCGTTTTTCGTCGTCGAAATACCTCCCGAAGTTCCGTTGAAGTCGTCCTTCCATGTGAAACCGATGTCGAGGTCTTGGGCGGTGCCGTCAGACAGAACGCCGGCGAGGTGGGTCTTAAATGCTATCGAACTGCCCGCCGGGGCTGTGGCATTTCCGCACTTCGCGCGGACGGCGGGGTTGTTAAGGTAGGCGGCGCCGGGTTTGCCCGCGGAGTCCGAGAGACAGGAGTCGCTCGGGCGGTCGGCGAAGTCGAGAGTGTTGGACGTTTGATGCATCTTTAACTCGGGGCCGAATGCGTCCAAGTAGAAAGGGTAGCTGTTGTCTACGGCGTGGCCGTCATACCCGCCTCCGGCGGGCGGGTCGTTGAAAGGGACGGAGGCGCTCGTCAGGTGGTAAGGGAAACCGTTGTTCCTCGCGTAGTATGGGCTCGGGTCGGGGAGCCTGGTGACCATCTGCACCCAGTCGAAATCCTTGAAGCCGCAAATCTGCGCCGCCTCGCTCAAAGTCTTCATGAGGTTTGGCGTGAATGTGGCGGTTATCCTGCGGGTGCTGTCTGATAGAGTGGGGCCGAAGAGGGCGTTGTTGATGAGCGACGAGCACGCGGTGGCGGAGGTGATTGCCTCCTCTAGTGAGAAATAGGAAGTCCCGCCCTTCGGTGCTATCGGCACGATGAAGTTGACGATGCCTGCCGTCTGGCCGGAGTTGATCTTTGTGAAGAAGGCGTTCGGCCCGCCGTACCCTGTGCTGTCGGAGGAGTTGCCGGGGATGCCGAAGGTGTCGATGCCATCGCCGTCGAAGGAGAAGATCGCGAGCGTGGCGTTCAATCCCAGAGAGCGAATCGGCTGACTGCTATTGTTGACGACCCCGACGAGAGTGTCTTCTATGTCGTCATAAGGGGGCTGTCCGGTAACGGAAAGAGACGCGCCCGTGTCCGTTACCGTAATGATTATGCCGCAGTCCGTGTCCTTCCCGACGGCCGGGCAGACACCGCGGGCGCTGGCGGAGCCGCCCGAGGTCGCGAGAAGGAAGAGGGGCAGGAGAAGCAGCGTACGCAGCGGCACGGCGCGCGTGCGGCCCGACGCGTTCGGTGAAAGGATGGACAACCCGGCGAGTCTTTGTGCTAGTGTCAGAGAGGTCTGCTTCATGGTGAGTCTCCATAGAGGGTAGAGCGACGGACAAGTTTGCGAGGTGTTTATCCGAGCGCTGGTTGGCTGTCTGGGCTGAACTGGCGAGTGTGCGGGAAAGCAGAGGCTCGTGAGTATTTCAGCCTTTGTATGAAGAAGCGGACACAACATACTCCCACGCGGGGGAGGTGTCAATGACTTGTTCGCCGCGAGTTACAGGAGACGGTACGTGAGGCTTCGGGGCCATCGTTCGATGAGTCCAGGCTTGGGCCGATGCCGTAGGCTGAGATTGAGCGGCGGACAAGTTCGGGGCGGCGAGCGTCCGGAGTGACGAAGGGCGAAGAGTGTGGGTTGAGGCGGGTCTGAAGAGTGTGGGGTTCGAGTTGAGTCTGACGCGTAGAGAGTTTTTGAAGTGGGCGGGGGCGGCCGCGTTTGTGGGGACGGCGGGGGCGGCCGGGTATGGGGGTGTGTTTGAGGCTTGGGATTATGAGTTGACGGAGACGGTCGTTAGCATCAGAGATTTGCCGGAGAGGTTCGAGGGGTTTCGGATCGCGCAGGTGTCGGACGTGCATCACGGGCGGTTGGTGCCTATCGAGGAGGTTCGGCGTGTGGTCGAGTTGGCGAACTCGGCGCGGGCGGACATGGTCGCGTTGACGGGTGATTACACGACTTCGCTGCGGCGTTACGTCGAGCCTTGCGCTGAGGCGCTGGCGGAGTTGAAAGCGCCCGAGGGCGTGTGGGCCGTGCTCGGGAATCACGACCATAATACGGACGGGCCTTTGACGCGTCAGGCGCTCGCGCGCCGGGGCATTGAGGTTCTGACGAACGAGAATACCAGCTTGAGGCGCGGGGCGGACGTGTTGCAGTTGGCGGGCACGGACGATTGGGGATGGGGGAAGGCAGACTTCGCGCGCGCTGTGCGTGGCCTGGACGCGTCGAGGCCGACGTTGATGTTGTCGCACGAGCCGATGGCTCTGGACGTGCCTGAGACGCGCGGCGTCTCGCTCATACTCTCAGGGCACACGCACGGCGGGCAGGTGTCACTGCCTGTGGTCGGCGCGCCCGCGGTGTACGTGTGGAAGCACCTGAAGTACCTGCGTGGGATGTACGAGGAAGAGGGCACGCAGCTCTACGTCTCGCGCGGTACAGGCATGATAAGCGTGCCCGTACGCATCGGTGCGCGGCCCGAGGTCGCGGTGCTGCGCTTGCAGAAGGCATAACAGAACCGCGAGCGGTAGCGAGCGGGTCGTGACGGGGATTAACCACAAAGACACGAGAGGCACAGATAGCTGAAATGTTAACTGTGCCTCTCGTGTCTTTGTGGTAGACCTACCCACTCGCTACCGCTCGCGGTTCTGTTCAGGAACGACGAAGGGCCATGACTGTCAGGTCGTCGTGTCTGGACGCTCCGGCGCAGAAGGCGTCGAGGTCGCCGAGGCAGGCGCGTATGAGGTCCGCGGGCAGAAGCTCTTTGTGCTCGCAGAGTAGACTCTGAAGCCGCGTTGTGCCGTACTCTTCGCCCGCGGTGTCGCGCGTCTCGGAGAGACCGTCGGTGAAGAGGAAGAGCGTGTCGCCCGGACTCATGCGGAACTTCGAGGAGGTGAACTCCTCGTTGCAGAATATGCCGACGGGGAGGCCCGTCGCCTCTATGAGCGTCGCGCGGCCTTCACGCTGTAGGTGCAGCGGCGGGAGGTGGCCCGCGTTGCATATCTCGACTTCGCCCGACGAGTCGGCGCGGCCCGTGACGAGCGTCGCGTAGTGCGTCGGCAGCGTGCTCTCGCAGAAGATTCGGCTGGCGCGCGCGACGAGGTGCGAGAGCGGGAGGCCGACGGGTATGAGCGCGCGGAACATCGCATGAAGCTGCGACATCAGGAGCGACGCCGCCACGCCCTTGCCCGCCACGTCGCCGAGCATGAAGTAGAGGCTCCCGTCGTCCGCACGGACGACATCGCAGTAGTCGCCGGAGACGAGCGATGCGGCCTCGTAGTGGTAGGAGACCTGCCAGCCGTCGTGCGCGAGCGAGCGCGGCGGAAGGAGTCCGGCCTGTATGTTCGCCGCAAGCTCCAGGTCATCTTCGAGCGCGCGGCGCTGCTCGACGCTCAGGCAGCCCAGACAGACGCAGACCAGTGGGTCTGCGAGGATGCGCTCGGCCTCGACGGGGTCTTGACAGGCCAGACAGAGTCCGTAGGTCTGCTCCTTCATGCGCGCGAGCGCCGCGTCAACCTCTTCGAGCAGGTGTCGTATCTGCCCCTCCTCGCCGCCGGACGAGGCGGCCGTCTCCAACCTCTCGCGCCTTTCGAGCAACTGCTCACGCAGCGCAGAGTCGATCACTGTTGCCATCACTTGTCCTCCCTGTCTGAAGCTTAAGGCGAGGCTTCGTCACTCGTTCCGGCGCACGCGCGTCATGCGTTGAGTCCGGAGGGGCGCGGCGCGCCTTGCAGGCGGACGGGCATGCGCGGCGCGCAGCAGATGGTCTGCATGCGCGCGCGGTCTTTCTGCATCTCTCGCTCCTCGCCGAGCCACGTCATGACTTCCGAGAAGACTCGCGCGGCGTGAGAGTCTTCGGGCGTCGCGATGCGGTAGTGCATCCACTTACCCTCGCGTCGAGCGGCGACCACGCCCGCGCGGCGCAGGTATGCGAGGTGGCGCGAAATCTTCGGCTGGTTCGTCCCCAACACTTCGACGAAGAAGCAGACGCAGACCTCGCCCGCCGCCATCAGGTTCAGAAGCCGCAAACGCGTGCGGTCGGCCAGAGCCTTGAAGAGAAGCTCCATCCGCGTGTCACTCTTTGCCATCTTTCAATCAACCCCCACTGTTCGGCTGCGTCGTTCGAGCAGGACGGTGTCGCGCCAGCGGCCGTCCCTCCGCGCGATGCGCTCGCGCCGTCCCACATCTCGGAAGGGCGTCGAAAAAAAATCTCACATACGTCTTGACGAATGTGTTCGACGAGAGTAGTATGCGGACACATTCGCGAAAGCGAATATGATTCTAAGGCGGAGCGGCGCGGAAGGCAAGAGCCAACGGCGGCCCCGCGGTCGGCCGGGAGAGGGACGGCGTGTGGAGTCCGCTCCGACGCGAAGGCGAGCGGACGAATCGGAGCGAATAGTAGAGGAGGCTTTATGTCTGATTCGATAGAGAAGGTCGTGAGGGAGAGGTACGGCGCGGTCGCTCTGAGCGGCCTGTCGAGCGAGCAGAGCGGCGTGCGCGCGGTGGCCGAGGCGTTCGGCTACACGGCCGAAGAGCTTGCGGCCATCCCCGCTGGCGCGAACATGGGGCTCTCGTGCGGGAACCCCCTGGCGACCGCATCTTTGCGCGAGGGCGAGGTGGTCGTTGACCTCGGCTCGGGCGGCGGGCTCGACGTATTTTTGGCCGCGCGAAAGGTCGGCGCGACGGGGCGCGCGATAGGCATCGACATGACGCCCGAGATGATTGAGCTTGCGCGGCGCAACGCGTCGAAGCTCGAAGGCGGCGCTCCCTCGAACGTCGAGTTTCGTCAGGCGACGATTGACGCACTGCCGCTCGAAGACGCGTCCGTTGACTGCGTGATAAGCAACTGCGTCATCAACCTCGCGCCGGACAAGCGCGCGGTCTTCCGCGAGATAGCGCGCGTGCTCAAACCCGGCGGGCGTCTGGCCGTGAGCGACATCGCGCTCAGGCGCGCGCTGCCTCTTGAGCTGAGCGCGGACATGCTCGCATACGTCGGCTGCGTCGCGGGCGCGATTCAGATTGAAGAGTACAGGCAGTGGCTCACGGAGGCGGGCTTCAAAGATGTCGCCGTCATAGACTCGGGCGCTGACTTGAACGCCTACTCTCTGGTCGAAGGGCAGTCGGGCTGCTGCTCGCCCGCGATGACGGAAGAGTCTGCGACGGCGGCTGAACAGTCGAAGAGTCTGCCGGTGGCCGCCGCTTCGTGCTGCGCGCCCGCCGCGACAGAGACGGCGAGGGCGGCGGCGGCGGTGACTTCGTGCTGCGCGCCCGCCGAAGCGCAGGCCGAGTCGAAGCCCGCGCTGGCGATAACCACATGCTGCGCGCCCGCCGTTGAGCCTGCCGACGGCGTCGCGTTGCACGAGAGCCTGAACGAACTTCTCTCGCGCTACAACGTTAACGACTTCGCCGCGAGCGTGAAGGTCTTCGCCGTCAAGCCGCGCGAATAGTGACGAAGAGTGCGCGGAGGTCTAACTCGAAAGGGCGAGGCGCGCGTGAAGACTATTTCACGCGCGCCTCGCCCTTCGTCTGTTCTGTTCGGGCTTTCTCAGTTGCCCTGCGTGTTGTCGTTGTCGCCGTCTTCGTCGTCGGGGGCGTTGTCGTTGTCCGTGTCCGTGTTGTTCTGGTCGCCGCCTCCGGGCGCGACGTTGTCGGGGACGGGCGCGCCCTTCTCGTCGCGTATGTGTAGGACGGCGCAGTCCGCGTCTTCGTAGGACACGTCGAACCAGCCGCTGTCGAGCGCGTCGTTGTAGAAGTCTTCGTGCTCGCGGTCTGTGAAGACGTAGCGCGCGCAGCGGCGCGACGCGCCCTCGCCCACGCAGAAGTTATCGCGGATGGTCGAGCCGAGGTTCGCCACCTCGTCATCTTTGAGGTCTTTGGCGATTGTGAGCTTGCCGTACAATTCCGCGAGCTTCTGGTTCTTGTCGAGCAGGTAGGTCGGGTCGAGGCCGGAGACGTACGCGAAGTCGGGGCCGTAGAAGAAGAGCTTGGGGAAGTCGTCCCAGTCCGTGTTGAAGATTAACTCGCCCTTCTTCACGTTCCCCTTCATCCACTCGACGCCGCCGCGGTAGTAGTCGGGCTTCGCCATATCCGCGATGTCCCGCGAGGTGACGAGCGTGTACCACACGAGCGGGGCGGCGAGCATCACGAAGGCCGTGCCGACGAGAATCAACTCCCACGCTCGCGCGTTCTCGACGCGCGCGGGCATCCGTCGCGCCTCCGTCTCGGGTGCGTCGTCCGAGTTAGTAGCCTCATCGGCTGCCAACGGCTCGCGCGAAGTGTACATATCGCGAGCGCGGCGTATGAGCGGGTCGAGCGCGAAGGCCGCGAAGAGCACCGCGAAGGGCGGGAAGTATTCGGCGAACCTGCGCCAGCGCATGTTGACGAGCATGAGGAACGTCGAGAAGAGGAGCAGGAAGAGAGAGCGCTGACCCGTCTTCGTCTCCGAGTCTTTGAAGGCTATGTAGCCCGCGACCATCGCCACGAGCGCGACGCCGCAGTTGCCCAAGAACTCCCAGGTCGTGTACGGGTACCACTCCGAGCCGACGGCCGTCGAGAAGTCTTTGGCCGTGACCTTTATGAGTAGGTGCTCGTAGAGCAGTTGGAAGTTGTGCGGGAAGTACGGGTTGATGACGAAGCCGAGGATCGAGCCGAGCAAGACCAGCCCGAGCGCGGCGAGCGCCCACCAGAACTCGCGTGTGAACCAGCGCTCCTGCCATATGACGACGAGCAGCCACAGCCCCGCCGCCGCACAGAGCAGGAAGAACATGTCGTAAGTGAGCGCGAAGACAAAAGAGAGCGGTAGGAGCCACTTGTACTTGCGCTCGAAGAGCAGGTGTAGCCCCGCGACGAGCAGGACGATGGAGACGCTCATCGCCTTGCCCATGTTCATGCGATAGAGGAAGGGTGCGGCGCTTCCCGTTATCGCCACGAGCCAGACGAGCGGGTAGCTCAGGCGGTTTCGCACGACGAGCCAGTAGCACGAGAGCACCGCGAGGCACGCGAAGAGCCACGTGCCGATCTTCGCGCCCGTCTGCATGTCGGAGAACCATGTGAACGGAATCTGTAGGATGTGGAAGAGGAAGTGGTGGTCAACGTAGTCACGCGCGTTGAGCGTCGTGAGCGGGAGGGCGTCGAAGGTCGGGGGGAAGTGGCGAAAGTCGCCCGCGCTTATACGCTCCCAGAGCATGCGGCTCCAGCGGAAGTGGTAGTAGGCGTCGAAGTCTCCGCAGCAGACCGACGCGGTCGAGAACTGCAAGTACCAGAAGACCGCGCCGACCAGGAGCGCGCCCGCGACGTAGAGCGTCGCGCGGCTGTTGAAGAGGGCCGCGAGTCTGCCGCCTCTCACACTCTCGCCCGCGAACGGCTGTGCGTCGGCCGCCGCCGCCTCTTCGGGCCGCGCCCCTTCGACCACGACCGCGGGCTCTTCGGCGCGAACGCCGCCGCCTTCGATGTTCTCCATAACTCAGCCCCCACTCACAGACAAGGCCGCGAGTTTTTCGGCCCCGAATCAAGTCCACGAAAATAACACGAACGGGGTGAAGGCAAAAGTCGGAACCGGGAGCGGTAGCGACCGGGTATCAAGCTCCGCGCAGACCTGTCCCGGAGCTTGATACCCGGTCGCTACCGCTCCCGGTTCCGACTCTTAACCGCAGAGGCGCTTCAGAATGTCGAGCAGGTCTGAGGGGTTGATGGGTTTGCTTAAGAAGTCGTTGAAGCCCGAGAGCCGCGCGCGCTCGCGGTCGTCGTACATCGTAAATCCCGTGACGGCGACGAGGGGCGTGCGCGCGTACTCGGGCAGGGCGCGCAGCGCTTCGGCGAGTTGATAGCCGTTCATGCCGGGCATGCCTATGTCGGAGACTACGGCGTCGAAGCGGTCGCCGCGCGCCGCGTCGAAGGCTTCGGTGGCGGAGAGCGCGGTCGTCACGTCGTAGCCCGCGAAGCGTATGAGCGTGGCTATCATCTCCGTCACGTCGGGCGCGTCGTCTACGACGAGCACGCGCCTGCACGCGGGCCTCGCCTCGTTCGACTCCGCACTGGCGCGCACGCGCGAGCCGGGCGTCGTGTTGTGCGCGGCGTGCGCCGCGGATGCGCGTTGGTAGCCTCCGCCATCTTCGTTAACGCTTATCGGAAACATTAAATCACTTCCCGCGCCCGCCTTGAAGGGCGCGGGCACTTAGAACCCCTTCTGTAGATTCGACTCGGCCTTCTCTAGCTTCATTCCGGGAGAGATAGGTTCGCCCGTCACCGAGCGCCGTCGCCCTTGCGCTGCACCAACCCCTCGACCTGCTCTAACAGCGCCGAAGGGTCAACGGGCTTCGCGACGTGTGCGTCGAAGCCCGCGGCGAGCGCGGCCTCGGCGTCTCTCGGCGCGGCGTAGCCCGTGAGCGCGATTGCGGGCACCTCGCGCATGTGCTCGATGTCGCGCAGGCGCGACATCAACTCGTAGCCGTCAACTATGGGGAGACCGATATCGGAAACGATTATATCAAACCGTTCCGACTCGGCAACGCGCAGCGCCTCCTCCGCGTCGGCGCAAGGGCTGACGCCGTAGCCGCGCGACTCGAAAACGACGCGCAGCATGTCGAGCGTGTCGGGCGCGTCCTCGACCAGAAGAACGTGGCACACCTCCACGACGCAAGGGATTTCGCCGCCGTTTATCAGGTCGCTCGATTCACGCGCCGCCGCTTCGACGCCGAGCGCGGGCAGCGTGACGGTGAAGCGGCTGCCGCGCCCCGCGCCCGCGCTCGCGGCCCGCACAGCGCCTCCGTGGGCCTCTACGAAGCTCTTGACGAGCGCGAGCCCTATGCCCAGTCCGCCGTGCTCGCGCGTCGTCCCCATGTCGGCCTGCCGGAAGCGCTCGAAGACGTAAGGGAGGAAGTCGGGCGTGATGCCCTCTCCCTCGTCCTCGACGTTGACGTTCGTTTCGCATCCGCCGTCCGTCTTCAGAGAGACGCGCACGCGCCCGCCCTCGGGCGAGAACTTCACGGCGTTGTTGAGTAGGTTCCAGAAGACCTGCACGAGGCGCGTGCGGTCGCCCGAGACGGTGGCCGTCGCGCCGCCGAGCGCGGCTTCGAGCGCGACGCCGCGCGCTTCGGCCTGCGGGCGCACGGTCTCTATGGCCTCGCGCACGACCGA
The DNA here is from genome assembly GCA_045807805.1 of Pyrinomonadaceae bacterium. Taxonomy (GTDB): domain Bacteria; phylum Acidobacteriota; class Blastocatellia; order Pyrinomonadales; family Pyrinomonadaceae; genus QHXN01. The sequence goes on from JBJMGR010000125.1 coordinate 21,371, forward strand.
CGAAAGCTCGACGGGCTCGCGTTCGAGTCTCATCTTGCCCGAGAGTATCGAGGACATGTCGAGCAGGTCGTTGATGAGCCGCGAGAGCGATTGGGAGTTCTTCTCTATGACGCGCACGCCGCGCCCCACCTCGGCCTCGTTGAGTCGCCCGGAGCGAATCATGTGCGTCCAGCCGAGTATGGGCGTCAGGGGCGTGCGAAGCTCGTGCGAGAGCGTGGCGAGAAACTCGTCCTTCGCGCTGTTGACCTCCTGCGCGCGCTTGTAGAGCCGCGAGTTCTCTATGGCGAGCGCGGCGCGCGACGCTATCTCCTGCGCGTAAGATACGTCTTCGGCCGTGTAGTCGCGACGCACGCGCGTCGAGGCGAAGGTGAGCGCGCCAATGGTTCGCCCGCGCGCGACGAGCGGGACGGCGACGAAGGACTTCAGCCCCAACTCGCGCAGGATGCGCGCGTGCTCATCATTGCGCGTCATCGAGGCGAACGCCTCTTCGTTCACTTCGTTGACGACCAGCGGCTCGCCCGCACGAATGACGCTCGCCACGCCCGCCCCGCGCGCGCCGTCGGGCGGGTATTCGCGAAGCCGCTCGACGAGATGTTGGCGCGCCGGGTCTGCGTGCGAGGCCGCGACGCGGCGCACCGTGCCGTCCGCGTCGGCGAGGTCTATCAGGCAGTAGTCCGCGAGCGAGGCGACCGACAGGCGCGCCAGGCGTTCGAGCGTCGCCTCGAAGTCGAGCGAAGCGGCGAGCACGCGGCTCGCCTCCGCGATGAAACGCAGGCGCTCTTCGGCCGCCTTGCGCTCCGTGATGTCCATCGTCACGCCGCGCATCCCCAGGGGCTCGCCGCGCTCGTCGAGTATGACGCCCGACTGCGACTCTACGGGCACGTCGTGTCCGTCCCTGTGCATCCAGCGGAAGCGGCTGACGCCGCCCGTACGGCTCTCGAATATCGCGTGCGCTTCCTCGGCGGCGCGCTCGCGGTCATCTGGGTGGACGATTGAGAGCCAGAAGTTCGGCGTCGAGAGCCACTCCTCGACCGTATAGCCGAGCATCTTCTCGACGTGGTCGCTCACGAAGTCTATGCGCTGCGAGTCCGCGTCGGGCGCGCCCCAAGCCTCCCACACCACACCGGGCACGTCGGCGACGAGGTTGCGAAGACGCCGCCGCTCGCGCTCGACCGTGAGTGATAGATGCGTGCGCTCCTCGGCGGCGCGCTTGTGCTCCGTGATGTCTCGCGCGATGGTCGAGGCCCCGACAGAGCGGCCCGAGGCGTCGCGTACGGGCGAGATGGTGAGCGAAACGTCCTTGCGCTTGCCCTCCTTCGTGACGCGCACTGTCTCGATGTGCTCAACTCGCTCGCCATGCCTGAGACGCGACATTATCTCTTCAAGCTCTACGGAGCGGTCTTCGGGAACGACGAGCGAGATGTGACGGCCCACGGCCTCCTCCGCCGTGTAGCCGTACATACGCGCGGCCGCTTCGTTCCAACTCGTGATGGTTCCGTCGAGCGTCTTGCCGATGACGGCGTCCTGCGAAGACTCGACGATGGCCGCGAGGAACGAGCGCTCGGCCTCGGCGAATTTGCGCTCGCTGATGTCGTGGAAGACTAAGACGACGCCCGACGTGTGGCCGTGCGCGTCGTTGATGGGAGCGCCGCTGTCGTCAATCGGAATCTCGCGGCCGTCGCGCGCGAGCAGAACGGTGTGGTTCGCGAGCCCGACGACCCCGCCCTCGCGCAAGACCTTCTCGACCGGGCTCTCCACGGGCTCGCGCGTCTGCTCGTTGACTATGCGGAAGACCTCCGGGAGAGCGTGGCCGCGCGCGTCCGCGAGCGTCCAGCCCGTCAAGCGCTCGGCGACGGGGTTCATGAAGACGACATGGCCCGATGCGTCCGTCGAGATGACGGCGTCGCCGATGCTCTTGAGCGTCGTCTCAAGCGAGCCGCGCGCCTCTCGCGCCTCCCGCTCCGCGCGGCGGCTGCGTTCGAGCAGGAGGACGGCCATCAGCGCGATGCCGATGAAGAACAGGTTGGGGATGATGCCGGAGAGGTCGGGCGCGGAGAGGTTGTTGGGGAGGAAGAGCAGGTCTGCGACGAAGACCGAGAGTGCGATGGAGAAGAGCGCGGGCCCGCGCCCGCCGAACCAGACCGAGACGAAGACCGCGAGGTAGAAGAAGGCGAAGGTGACGCGCGCGCTCGGCGAACTTAACGCGAAGTGCAGCGCGTAGGTCAGCAGCGCCGAGACCGCGACGGCCGCCGCCGCAAGCGCGTAGCCCGCCCACGCGCTCTCTCTCCAACTACGTTCGTGCGCCCGCACGTCTGACGGGTCGCGGGGGTGGGGGTCTGACATCGCTCTCCCTTCACTCGCTTGCTCTGAAGGCGGCGCGGGGACAAGAAGCGCGCGCCCGAGACACTCGAATTGTAGAGGTTCGTCTGTGTTTGCTTGCAAAAACAACCTACCGCTTTCCGGCGCGGCAAGTCAAGAAAGACGATAAGAAGTGAACGGTAAGCAGTAAGCAGTTGAAGGCGAGTGAATTCGTGAGTTGCCGTTTGCGGCGGGTCGGCGGTCGGCGAGCGCGTTAGCCATCGCGAAACGATTCTGTTAAAAGAGACGGCGCGGGCGGGCTTTCGGACTGCTCACCGCTTACTGCGTACTGCTTGCTGCTTACTATCATGTATCCCGCGGGAAATCTCTTCATACCCGCGCCGCACGGGCGCATCGAGGCCATACTGAAGGAGCCGCGGGGGCCGAGGCGCGGCGCGGCGCTCGTGCTCCACCCGCACCCGCTTCACGGCGGGACTATGCACAACAAGGTCGTCTTCCGCGCCGCACGGGCCTTAGGCGACGCGGGCCTCGCGACGCTCCGCATAAACTTCCGCGGCACGGGGCAGTC
>JBJMGR010000126.1:0-15766 GCA_045807805.1 Pyrinomonadaceae bacterium
CGTCGGCGACGGCGCCGTCGGCCTGTGCGGAGTCATCGCCGCCCGAAGGCTCGGCGCTGAGCGGATCATCATCATGGGCCGTCACGCAGACCGCACCGCGCTCGCAAAGGAGTTCGGCGCGACGGACGTGGTGAGCGAGCGCGGCGAAGAGGCCATCGAGCGCGTGCGCGAGTTGACCAACGGGTTCGGCGCGCACTCCGTTCTTGAATGCGTCGGCACGGAGCAATCGGCGCTCACGGCGGTCAGCATCGCGCGGCCGGGAGGCGCGGTCGGCCGCGTCGGCGTCCCGCACTACGAGGCCGTCCCCTCGGCTCAGCCCACCTTCTACGGCAACATCACGGTGAGCGGCGGCCCGGCCCCGGTGCGCGCCTACATCGAGGAGTTGCTGCCCGACGTGCTCGAAGGCAGGATAGAGCCGGGCCGCGTCTTCGACCGTGCCGTCGGCCTCGAAGGGGTGCCCGACGGCTACCGCGCGATGAACGAGCGTGAGGCGCTCAAGGTCATGGTCGAGCCTTGAGTCGCCGGCTTTGACGGTAATCAGATCGCGCGGCAGGTCTTCGCGGAGGCAGGTCAATGAACTGGTTGGGGAAGTAGACGGAGTGGAGGTATTTCAGAAGATGGAAGTCAAAAGAGGCGGCTCGCAGCCGTCACAGAAGGGGCCGGAGGAGTATTTCACCGGTAACGTGCGCGTCGACCCGCTAATGCAGGCGGCCGAGCCTGCTCGCGTGAGTTGCGCGCTCGTGACCTTCGAGCCGGGCGCGCGCTCGGCGTGGCACTGGCATCCGCTCGGGCAGACGCTCATCGTCACACAAGGGTGCGGGTGGGTGCAGAGCGAGGGCGGGCCGAAGGTCGAGATACGGCCGGGCGACGTGGTCTGGTGCCCGCCGAAAGAGAGGCACTGGCACGGCGCGACCTCGACGACCGCGATGTCGCACATCGCCATCCAGGAGGCGCTCGAAGGCCGGGTAGTCGAGTGGATGGAGAAGGTCAGCGACGAGCAGTACGAGGGTTGATGCCCTGCTTTTGAAGGGCGCTCCCATTAAGAGTTGACGTTGCGCGGTTGGGATGAGCGAGTAGAGCGGGTTGGCGACGCAGGCGCGCACCGCCTCTTCCACTCAGTCCTTTAGTCCTTTGGTATAGTAGTCAGACCGTGACTCACATCTGTTCGGTCGGGCTGGGGATGCCCAAGCCCACGACCATCTTCTACATCGTCGCGATAGGCACCGCGTCGGGCGTCATCGTCGTCTACCTCTTCTGGTGGGCCGTGTCGCGCTATCGTGTCTGGGCGGCGCGCGAGCGACCCCTTCGCGCGCGGCGCAACTCGCTCTGGCACGACCCCGGCCGCGTGGAGCAACTCGACTTCCGCGGCGGCCCCGGCGGCCCCGAAGGCGCGCCCGCGCCGCCCTTCCGCTTCGTGGAGGAGCACGCGACGGGCTCGAACCCTTGCATGTCCGTGCGCGATGCGCGCGGACGCGTGTGGCGTGTGAAGTGGGGCGACGAGGTCAAGAGCGAGACGTTCGCCGTGCGGCTCGCGTGGGCCGTCGGCTACCACGTCGAGATCGCGTACTACGTCGCCGAGGGGCACATTGACGGCGCGAAAGATTTGGGGCGCGCGCGCACGTGCGTCAAGGATGACATGAGCTTCGTTGACGCGCGCTTCGAGCTGGACGAGGCGGGCGTGCGGAAGCTCTTCGACGAGCACGGCTGGTCTTGGGACGACAATCCTTTCGCGGGCACGCGCGAGCTTGCGGGCCTGAAGGTCTTGCTGATGCTCGTCGCGAACTGGGACAACAAGGACGTGCGCGACGTTGCGCGAGGCTCGAACACGGCGGTCTTCGAGTATCAGCTTCCGGGCGGCGGTTCCGAGGCGCGCTACCTCATCATCGACTGGGGCGCTTCGATGGGGAAGTGGGGAAGCCCCTTGACGCGCTCGAAGTGGGACTGCGAGGGCTTCGCGTCGCAGACCGCCGACTTCGTGCGCGGAGTCGAGGGCGGCCGGTTAAGCTGGGGCTACACGGGCCAGCGTACGGACGAGGTTATCGAAGGCGTCACCGTCGAGGACGTGCGCTGGCTCATGCTTTACCTGGGCCGCGTCACGGACGAACAACTCCGCGAAGGTCTCCTCGTCAGCGGCGCTACACCCGAAGAGGCAGACTGCTTCACGCGCGCCCTGCGCGAACGCATCGAACTACTGCGCCGCGTCGCCGAACAGGGCGACGCCTACACCCCGGCTGAAGGTCGTGTGCTTCAGGACTTGGGCGGGATGACGTAGAGGACGACGGCGAAGTAGTGGCAGACGCTCCCCGCAAGGACGAAGAGGTGCCAGATGGCGTGCCCGTGCCGGAGGCGCTTCGAGGCGAAGAAGAAGACTCCCGACGTGTAGGCGACTCCGCCCGCGACGAGCCACGCGAGCGCGCCCGTGGGGATGAGCAGTAACATCGGCTTGATAGCCACGATGCACAGCCACCCGAGCGCGACGTAGGAGGCGACGGCCACGGCCCTGTAGCGCGTGCCGAAGACGAGCCGGAAGAGAATCCCCGCGAGCGCGATGCCCCACGCGAGACCGAAGAGCGTCCAGCCCCAGCCGCCGCGCAGCATCAGGAGCGTGAAGGGCGTGTACGTGCCCGCGATGAGAAGGTATATGCAGCAGTGGTCTAAGACCTGAAAGAAGCCCTTCGCGCGCGGCCTCCGCACGCCGTGATAGAGCGTCGAGGCCGCGTAGAGCGTGACGAGCGAAGCGCCGTAGACGCTGACGCTCGCGACGTGCAGCGCGTCGCCGTTCGCCCACGCGAGCGCGACGAGCGCGATGAGTCCCGCGACGCTGAGCGCGAGCCCCACGCCGTGCGTCACGCAGTTCGCAATCTCCTCGACCGATAGACGCGCTACGGAAGTCTCCCGCACGTCTTCCGAAGGTTCAATCATCGCTCCCCCTTTGTGCCTTGACTCTCCGCGCCCTGCGCCTGCGGCTCGACTTGGGTGGCGGCGGCCGCGGCCGTGCGCTTTCGCTCCTGCTCAGTCCATTCGCAGATGGCCTTCCTGTCCGCGTCGGAGAGCTTGGCCGCGGGGTGCAGGAGCAGGTAAGACTTGAGCGGCATCTCGCCCGCCTCGACCTGCTCGCAAATCTCTTTGAGCTTGACCGAAGCCTTCCTCTGCGGGTATGTGCCCCACTCGGAGAAGGAAAGCTCGTGGCGGCCTTCGTCAACGTGGCTCTTCAGCCACCAGGAGACGGGCGCGATCTGGCTGTACCACGGCCAGTCCGTCTTCGACGAGTGGCAGTCGTTGCACGCGCGGTCGAAGATCGCGCCGACCTCAGGCGTAAGCTGCGCCGTCGCGCGCATGCTCTTCGTCTCGTCGGCGGGCGGGCCCGACAGGTTTGGCCTGTAGGCCTGCGCCGCGACGAAGAGCACGAGGATAACCAACGCCGCCCACTTGAGTGCTCTCTTCATGAACCTTCCCCCCTTGATAAAGGACACGCGCCTTCAGCGCCGCCGCGTGTCCAGAAGCCACTGGATTGCCAAAAGCACGACGACCACCGCGACGAATACCGCGGCGTGATAGCTCACGAAGTCGAGCGATAGGTCGTCGAAGAATGCGAACGTCATCGGGGCCGCTCAGCCGCTTCGGCGTCAACAACCTTGCGAGGCTCGAAGGCAGTTTAAGTTTAAAGTCGCGCGCAGGTAAAGCGTCGGAAGGTAAAGAGAGGAGGGAAATGCGGCGCAGGTCAGAACCGCCCGCTACCGTGGCCGGTTCTGACCTGTTTCGGCGAGCGCGTCGAGTATGCGTTCGGCCGTGCGCCCATCCCAGAGCGGCGGCACGCGCGGAGTCTCGGCCGTGCGTGCGCGTTCGAGCGCGGCCTCGGCCTCCGAGACGATGCGCGCTTCGTCCGTGCCGACGATGCGGTTCGTCCCCAACTCGACCGTGACGGGGCGCTCCGTGTTCTCGCGAAGCGTCAGACAAGGGATGCCGAGCGCGGTCGTCTCCTCCTGTATGCCGCCCGAGTCGGTGAGCACGAGGCGCGCGCCGCTGTAGAGCCGAAGAAAGTCCACGTAGCCGAGCGGCTCGACGACGCGCACGCGGCCACTCGTGCGAAGTCCCTCCAACAGCCCGAACTCCGAGAGGCTCTTACGCGTGCGCGGGTGCGCGGGGAAGATGACGGGGAGACGCTCGCCCACGCGTTCGAGCGCGTTGAGTATTCGGCGCAGCGTCGCCGCGTCGTCTACGTTTGAAGGCCGGTGGAGTGTGACGACCGCGTAGTCTCGCCCCAAGACTCCCAACTCCTCCCGCACGCGCGACCTTTCGGCGACGGCGAGGTGCTTGAGGAGCGAGTCGATCATCACGTTGCCGACAAGCCTGATGCGTTCGGCCGGGATGCCCTCGGCGAGTAGGTTCCGGTCGGCGTCCGCGGAGGGCGTGAGCAGAAGGTCTGCGAGCTGGTCTGTGAGGAGACGGTTGATCTCCTCGGGCATCGAGCGGTCGCGGCTGCGCAGGCCCGCCTCTACGTGCGCGACCCTCACGCCTAGCTTCGAGCAGACGAGCGCGCACGCTAAGGTCGAGTTCACGTCGCCCACGACCAGAACCCAGTCGGGACGCTCGCGCAGAACGACAGGCTCGAAGAGTTGCATGACGGTCGCCGTCTGCCGCGCGTGCGAGCCGGAGCCGACGCCGAGGTACTCGTCCGGCTCGGGCAGGCCGAGGTCTTCAAAGAAGGCGTCGCTCATCCGGGCGTCGTAGTGCTGCCCCGTATGCACGACGAGCGGCGCGAACTCTCCCCCGCGCCGCCCCATCGCTTCGACCACGGGCGCGACCTTCATGAAGTTCGGCCGCGCGCCCACGACGTTGATGACTTTAAGCATTTAAGCACTCAGCGGTCAGCTTTCAGCCATAGCGTTCGGCCGTCAGCATTCAATCTCTGATGTCTCCGGCTGAAAGCTGAAAGCTGACCGCTGAGTGCTTATAGTCTGACAATCTTCGCGCAGCTCTCTTTGCGCAGGTCGCGGGAGAGGGCGTTGCGCGTGTCCACGATGAGCTTCGAGAGGGCGCAGACGTTCTTGTAGTCTATGTCGCTGTGGTCTGTGACTATGACGCAGCAGTCGGCGGCGCGCAGCTCTTCGGCGGTGAGCGGGACGCTTTGCAGCGGCTCGCCGCCCGCCTCCGTGTGCGCGTCGTCGAAGCGCACCTCCGAGACGAACGGGTCGTGGTAGTGAACGTCCGCGCCCTTCGCGCGCAGGCGGTCGATGATGGAGAGCGCGGGGCTCTCGCGCACGTCGTCGATGTCCTTCTTGTAGGCGACGCCGAGTATGAGCAGGCGCGCGCCGTTAAGGCTCTTGCGCTCGTCGTTCAAAGCGTCGGTGACGAGGGTGACGACGTGCTCGGGCATGCGCGAGTTGACCTCCTCGGCCAAGCCTATGAAGCGCGAGTCGAAGCCGTGCTGCCGCGCCTTCCACGAAAGGTAGTGCGGGTCTAAGGGTATGCAGTGGCCGCCGATGCCGGGGCCGGGGTAGAAGGGCATGAAGCCGAAGGGCTTCGTGGCGGCCGCGCGTATCACCTCCCAGGTGTCTATGCCGAGGTGGTAGCAGAGGCGTGCCATCTCGTTCGCCATGCCGATGTTGACGGCGCGGAAGGTGTTCTCAAGTAGCTTCGCGGCCTCGGCCACGCGCGCCGAAGTGACGGGGTGAACCTCTTTGACTATCAGGCCGTAGAGCGCGGCCGCGACCTCGGTCGAGTCGTCCGTGCAGCCGCCGACGACCTTCGGGATGTTGTCCGTGTGAAACTGCGGGTTGCCGGGGTCTACGCGCTCGGGCGAGAAGGCGAGCAGGAAGTCGGAGTCTAACTTCAAGCCCTTCGCCTCGAACATCGGGAGCAGCACCTCGTCGGTCGTGCCCGGATACGTGGTGGATTCGAGTATGACGAGCTGGCCGTGGCGCAGCCGCTTCGTAATCTCCTCGGAGGCGGCGAGGATGTAGGAGATGTCTGGCTCCTTCGTCTTACGCAGCGGCGTCGGCACGCAGATGATTATCGCGTCGCACGACGAAAGCTCGTCGAAGTCAATCGTGGCGTGTAGGCGTTCGGCCGAGACGACTGCCGCGAGCGCCTCGGAAGGCACGTCGGGGATGTAACTCTCGCCCCGGTTAATCGAGTCGGCCTTGCGCGCGTCAACCTCGAAGCCGACGGAGCGCAAGCCCCTTCGCGCGAACTCGACCGCGAGCGGCAGCCCGACGTATCCCAACCCTATGACGCCCACGCGCGCCTGCTTCGTCTCTACGAGTCTCTTTATATCTTCTTTGACCATTTGTTTGTACGGGTGTTCGGTGTCCGTGAGAGTGTGCGGCAGGCGGGGCGCATTAGTCAAAAGCACGGGGCCGTCGTCGTCGCCCCCTCAACTGAAAAGAGTATGGAACGCGCGGCGAGACTGTCAAGCCCACGGAAACCTTCGCGCGAAGTTCTTGACAGACGGCGCGCGCGCGTAACAACATGCGCCGCCCGTCGTCTCGGAAAGGTAGGGAGAAGAGGAACTCTATGCAGGCAGAAGTCTCCACGCGTACCGTTGAAAGGGAGGGCGCGCCGCAGCGTCTTGAGCGCGGCCTCGGGCTCACGGACGCGACGATGATAGTCGTCGGCTCGATGATCGGGTCGGGCATCTTCCTCGCCTCGGCCGAGAGCACGCGTCTGGTGGGCGCGCCGGGGTGGCTGCTCGCGGCGTGGGCTCTGGCGGGATTGCTGACGATAACGGGCGCGCTCTGCTGCGCTGAACTCGCGGCGATGATGCCGAGGGCGGGCGGGCAGTATGTCTTTCTGCGCGAGGCTTACGGGCCGCCGCTCGGCTTCCTCTTCGGCTGGTCGCTCTTCCTCGTCGTGCAGACGGGGACGATTGCGGCCGTGGCCGTCGCGTTCGCGCGCTTCACGGGCGTGCTCGTGCCCTGGGTCTCTTCGGAGCACTACCTCGCGGGGCCGCTCCGTCTGTCGAAGGGCTACGCCGTCTCGCTCTCGACCGAGCAGTTGACGGCCGCGCTCCTCATACTCCTGCTCACATACACGAACACGCGCGGCCTCAAAATCGGCAAGCTCATACAGAACACCTTCACCGTGACGAAGACGGCCGCGCTCGCGGGCCTCATACTCGTGGGGCTCGTCTTGGGTTGGAACCATTCGAGCGCGGCGCACACCGCCGCGTGGTGGGCTCCTCAGGCGAACGGCTGGACGCCGCAGGGGGCGCAAGGGTCGTTGACCGCGACGGGCGGGCTCGCGCTCGTGATGCTTTTAGGGCGAGCGATGACGGGGCCGCTCTTCGCGCAGTCGGCGTGGAACAACGTGACGTTCACGGGCAGTGAAGTGCGCGACCCCGGCCGCAACCTCCCGCGCGCACTGCTCGCGGGCTGCGCCGTGGTCGTCTTGCTCTACCTGCTCGCGAACCTCGCATACGTCGTCACGCTCCCGCTCCCGGTGATGCAGAGGCCCGCGAACAGCATCGCGACGGCGACAGTTCAGTCCGCGCTCGGCCCTTCGGCGACGGTCATCATGGCCGCCGCGATCATGGTCTCGACCTTCGGCTGCAACAACGGCCTCATCCTGGCGGGCGCTCGCGTCTACTACGCGATGGCCTGCGACCGGCTCTTCTTCGGCCGCGTCGCGCGTCTGAACTCCCGCCACGTGCCCGCCTTCGCGCTCCTCCTTCAAGGCTTGTGGGCCGCACTTCTGACTCTGCCGCGCACAGTCACGGAGACTGCTATCACAAGCACGGGCGCGAGCGTCGTCACCTACGGCAACGTCTACACACAACTGCTCGAATACATCATCCCCGCAGACCTCGTCTTCTACGTACTCATGGTCGGGGCCGTCCTCGTGCTGCGCCGAAAGTCACCCGAAGCCCCGCGCCCGTACCACACACACGGCTACCCCTTCGTGCCCACGCTCTACATAATCCTCGCGACGCTCCTCACGCTCGACCTCGTCTACCTCGCGCCCGGCACCTCCGGCCTGGGCTTCCTGATAGTCCTCACGGGCCTCCCCGTCTACTTCGCCTGGCGGGGAAAGGCAGAAGGCAGTAGGCAGTAGGCAGAAGGCAGTAAGCAGAAGGCAGTCGAGAGGCCCATTGCTTCTCGACTGCCTTCATTAGCATGACGGTGACTGCGCTGACTGCTGCTTCGTCTGCCTACTGCCTACTACCTTCTGCCTTCTGCCTTCCGCCTTCCGCCTACTTCTTCACTTCACCCATTCGTCCGTGACCGCTGCCTCGACGTTGACGGGGACGGCCTTAACGTACTCCTCGCCCGCGCGCTTCATCTCTTCCTTGACGACGAGGGCCATCGCGTCCGCGTCGGCCGTGGGGCATTCGACGACTATCTCGTCGTGCACGACGTTGACGATAGCTGCGCCCGTCCCCTTCAGACGGTCGTGCAGGAGCCTCATCGCGCGCTTGATGATATCCGCACTGCTTCCTTGTATGGGCGAATTCTTGCCGCCACGATGGGCGAGCGAGGAGGCTTGGCGGTCTTCGGGGTCGAAGTTGAAGCGGAAGAGGCGGCCCGCGACCGTGCGGTGCGCTGTGCGCTCGCGCACGGCCTTGTTGCCCGCCTCGCGCAGCCACGCGTCGAGGTCTCGGTAGGTTGCGAAGTAGCGGCGGAGGAGGTCTTCGGCCTCCGTCTCCTTCAGCCCCGTGAGCAGGGCGAAGCGGCGCGCGCCGATGCCGTAGACCACTCCGAAGTTCAGGCGCTTGGCGAAGTCGCGCTGCTCCTTCGACACCTCTTCGAGCTTCACGCCGAAGACCTGCGCGGCGGTCGTGCGGTGAAGGTCGGCGCCCGAGCGGAACGCCTCGACGAACCCGCTGTCGCCCGTGAAGTCGGCGAGTATGCGCAGCTCTATCTGAGAGTAATCAGCATCCACGAGCTTGCACCCATCCGGCGCGCGGAAGCAGCGGCGCATGTCGAAGGCGTGCGGCACCTGCTGGATGTTCGGGTCTGTGCAGCTCATTCTGCCCGTGGGCGCGCCGATCTGATGGAAGTGGGAGTGTATGCGGCCCGTGTCGGGGTTGATTGCTTCGAGGAGCGTCTCGCCGAACTTGAGAGTCTTCTGAAGGGTGCGGTAGTCGAGTATGCGGCGGACGACGTTGAACTTTAAGGCCAGCGGTTCGAGCTTCCAGTTGCGCGTCGAGTCGGGAATCTCTTCGCCCTCCGGGAGCACGCGCTTTAAGGCGCGCGTGAGCTGGACGTGCGAATCGAGATTGATGTCGCCGCGCGCCGGGCCGAAGAGAGACTGCTGCGCGGGCTCTTCGGCCAGCTCGTCTTGAAGTAGTTCATGCAGCTCGTTGCGCTGCTTCTCTATCTCTTTGAGCTTGGCGCGCCAGCAGGGCTGGTCTAAATAGACGCCCGCGAGTTCGAGCGCGGCGAGCGGTGTGACGCACTCGAATTCGAGCTGCGCCGTTCGCGTCAGGGCGGCCGCCCGCAGAGCCTCGATGAGTTTCAATCGAAGGGGCAGCATGAGTTCCGCGTCGCGCGCGGCGTATTCGAGCTGCGCGCTGGATAGCTCTCCGCCCCAGTTGCTCACCTGCTGCGTCTTATCGACGGCCTGATTCAGGTAACGCTCGGCGACGGAGGCGAGCGAGTGGCGGTCTTCCTGCTCGCCCGCCGAGATGAGCTGGCTCGCGAGCAGCGTGTCGAAGAGTCCGCCGCGCTCAACCTCGTTTCTGTTCTCCGCGCGCGAGTCGAAGTCGCCGCAAAGCTCGACGCCCAGATGATGGCGCACCCACTTCGCGTCAAATTTCGAGTTGTGCGCGATCTTGACGGGGCGCGTCGCGGCGAGCAGGCGGCGGAGGGGTTCGAGCGCGGGCGCGTCCGCGGCTTGACCCGAAGGCGCGAGGGCGAAGAGGTCGAAGACGTAGACGGGCTCGCCAGGCGCGGCGAGCTGCACGAGGCGGAGGCGGCCTTCAAAGGGTGAGAGCGAAGTGGTCTCGGTGTCGAAGCCAAGCTCCGCGTAGCGCGCGAGACGCTCACACGCGGCGGCGACCTCTTCGGCGTTCTCGATTAGTTTGTAGTTGAGTTCTTCCATCGCTGCTTCGCGTTGACCGGGTCGGAGCTTGAAGGGTACACGTGCGACCCTCTACTTCGGCGCTCATGCTCAAAAAGTCGGTGCGAGTAAGCTAACCGAAAAAAGGGTGTAAGGGAAGTATGGAGGAAAAGGATGAAGGATGAACTTATGAGTTCAAAGTTACAGGTTGCAGGTTCAAAGTTAAGAACACGCGTCTTCAAACTTTGAACCTGCAACCTGTAACTTTGAACTTAAGGAAGAATGACGTGCATATAGTTGTTGTGGTCGAGCGTGGCGCTGACGAGGTTTGAGGAGACGAGCGGCGGGTCGTCGAAGTATACGACGGCCGTCGGGCTCGTCTGCTTGAAGAGGTTTATCAGTTCCACCGTGAGTTCGCGCGAGTAGTTCGGCGCGTAGATGTTTGTCGGCTCCGCGTCGCCGTTGTTCGTGACGGGCCAGATGTCCACTTCGCGGCCGTCCTGATGGTCGCCTCCGTGCGAGGGGAAGGGGCCGCCGCCGCGCAGGCTGAGGTCGGCGACGACTATCTTCTGTTCGGGGTGGCGCACGGCCCAGACGGCCGCGACCTTCTGTATGAGGCCGATTAGCTCCGGCCGCCCGTAGACGGCCGCCGAGTCGCGGTTGAAGAGGACGTAGCCCGTGCCTTCCGAAGCGAGCTGCGTCAGGATGTTGGTGTCGCCGCCGGGGTTCGGCGGGCCGATGGGTTTGCGCACGACGGGCGTGCCCGTGCTGCGACGAAGTTGGCCCGCCTTCGTCGCGAGTTCGACGGCGGTCTTCCTGTCGCCGAGCTTGTCCATGAAGAAGGCGCTCGCCCTCACATACTGGTCTGCGAGCGCGTCGGGGTCGTCCTTTAGAACGTCATCCCAGATCCGCACGGCCGCGCGGTAGTGCGGCTCGGCCTTCGCGCGCACGGCGGCGGACGCGGGCGCGGCGGCGGCGGCGTCGTCGCCGTGCAAGGCGTTCTGTATCTCGTCGCCGCCGTCCAAAGCTGACGCGGCCTGCTTGACGTAAAGCTCCGCGAGGTCTACGTGGACGTTTGCGGTGTTGAGACGATAGTACCTGCCCTTTTCGTTCGAGACGCTGTCGAGGAGCTGCGTGAGTTGTTCGTAGCGCGTGGCCGCCGCCTGGTAGTTCCCCTCGTCTTCGAGCGTGTGCGCGAGGCTGTCGAGCGTGCCGACGGAGCCGAGCCCGAGCTTGCCGTGTATCTGCATCTCGGTCTGCAGGGCCGACTCGAAGAAGGCGGAGGCGCGGTCGTGACGTTCGAGCCGGAGGTTGAGGTCTCCGAGACTGTAGAGTACCCACGCGCGGTTCTCGCGCCCCTCCTCGTCGTCGTTGGTGATGCTGTATAGCTCGTCCAGTTGACGCTCGGCCTGCTCCATCTCGTAGCTCTGTATGTTCGCCTGCGCGGTGCGAATCATCTGCAACTTCTGACGCGTGGTCTCGGCGGCGCGGCGCGCGGCCTCGGCCCGCTTCTCCAGGATGATTGCGGCGACGAGGGCCACGGCCGCGACCGCGAACAGCACGCCCATCGCCGCGACCAGCACGCGCAGACGCCGCGCGTGTCGCGCCGACTCGGCCGCGTGCCGCTCGGCCAACTCGCGCTCTCTACGCTCGCGCTCGACCGCCTCGCGCCGCTGCCGCTCCCGCTCCCGCGCCTCCGCCTCGCGCGCGGCGCGGCTCTCTTCGAGGAACGATATGGCGTCGTCGTAGGCCGGGTGATAACGCAGGCCCCACGCGCGGTTCGGCGTGTAGCGGTTGCGCCAACGCTGAACCCATCCGAGCGTCACGTCGTCGAGCAGGCCGCCCTCGCCCGCCCTGTATGCGGTCGCGGCCTCGGCGAGGCGGCGGTAGATGCGCGCGCCCTCGGCCTCGTCGCGAACCCACTCTTTGAGTCGGCCCCAGTTTCGTATGAGGCTCTCGTGCGAGATGTCTATGACGGTGTCGAGGTCGAGGCGGACGACGGCGGGCGGCATGAGGAAGGAGCGCCCTTCGCCGCGGAAGACTTCGACGACAGCCGCAACCTCTTCGTCCGAAGCCTCCGCTATCTCGCAAAGCTCTCGCAGGCGCGTCGGCCTACGTATCTCTCGATTGTCGCCGCCGCGCTCTGTGAGCGCCTTGAAGACCAACTCCGCCACGCGCCGACTTCGCTCGTCGGGCAGCTCATTGAAGGCTTCGTCGGCGTGGCGCGAGAGCGCGTCGGTCATCGTGCCGACGGCCTCGTAGTCTTCTAAGCCCACGGGCTCGCCTCCGCGCGCGCGCGCGGCCCAACGCTCCCACGTTCTCATTAAAGCGTGCTGAAGTATGGGGAGTTGGTCGGGGTTGTCGCCCACGTCGTTGAGCAGACGGTTGACGAGCGGCGGCGACATCTCCGCGCCGCCGACGGCCGCGGGGCCCGTGATGGCGTCGCGGCGCTCGTCGCGATTCATGCGAGGGATGAGGTACTGGCCTTCGTTGACCGCTTCGGGGAGACCTTGAAACTGCGAGCAGTCGCCGAGGAAATCGGAGCGCATCGTGAGCACGATGTAGAGAGGCACTTCGCGCTGTCGGGCGGCTTCGAGGAGGAGCTTGACGAAGGCCGAGGCGTCGTCTTCGGTGCCGGGGTCTGCGGCGCGCATCGAGCGAAAGCGGAAAAGCTCCTCGAACTGGTCGACGACGACGAGTACGTGCTCGTAGTCGGGGAGACGCGCCTGTCGAACCGCATCGACCATCCCGAGCGTGCTGCGCCTGAGAGTCGTCTCGATGATAGTCGCCTCAACGTCGTCGTCCACCTCGTGCGAGCCGAGCACTTCGTCGAGACTCAGGGCGTGCGCGAGGTTGCCGATGGGGTCGTAACCGGGGCGCATGACCGCGATGCGCCACGCGGAGCCAGCGCCCGGCATCAATCCGCCGTAGATTGCGGGCATCATCCCCGCGCGTATGAGCGAAGACTTGCCGCTGCCCGAAGTGCCGACAACGGCGAGAAAGCGCGTGCGGCCCAGGCGCGCGAGCAGCTCGTCCGACTGCCCCTCGCGTCCGAAGAAGAGGTTGTACTCGTCGGTCTCGAAGGGGCGCAGCCCCGGAAAGGGGTTGCCCGTGCGCTCGAACTGCGTCTCGCTCATCGCGCGCCTCCTTCAGCAGAACGCACGGCCTCGACGAAGGGCTTGAGCGAGTCGGGCGAGAAGCCCTCGAAGTTCTGTATGACGAGCGGGACTTCGTGCGTGCGGAAGCGCTGCTTGTCCGAGGTCTGCGGCCCGCTGACGTAGACGGCCTTCGCGGCGAGCGGGCTCGTGCGGCCCCAACCCTTGGCCTTCTGCAAGTCCCAGAGCTTCGAGCGCAGCCACATCTGATTCGCGTTGCCGTAGTAGATGAGCGCCGCGTCGCAGTTCAGGAGACTCTCGCGGTGCGACTGCGCCGCGTCGTCGCCCTCGGAGACGACCGCCGAGTTGATGACCTCGAAGCCCTGATTGAAGAGATAGTCTTCGAGGGGCATCACGTCGCCCACGTCGCGGTTGTCGCAGATGAGATAGACGGCGCGCGGCCCTTCGCCTTCGCCGTTCTCGCCGGACGATTGCTGCTGCTGCTGCTCGCGCGCCGCCGCGTCCGCGCGCTGCGTCAACTTCTCGACGACGCGCACCTTCAAGTCTTCGACCGAAGTCTGTAGAAGCTCCGCGCCCGCGCCGAGTGAAGTGTGCAGCGCCTCGACGAACGCGCGGTGGCGATTGCCCTGCGGCTCTAAGCCGGGCGGCATCCATATGAGGCGCGAGAAGGAGCTGTCTTCCGAGCCGCGTCGCGCGGACAGCTCCTCCTGTATGCGTATGATTGAGCGCTCCTCTTCGCCTTCGGGGATGAGGCCGTAGGTCGAGCCGACGAGCTGAACCGAGAGGGCGCAGCGCGAGAGGTGTTCGGCCACCTGTCGCTCGAACTCGGCGGCGCTGCGCGGAAGCTCCCGGTCGGGGAGGACGTAGTAGCCGCGCTGCTGCAACTCGCGACGTATGCGGTCGCGCTCGGGCGTAACGTCGGCCGTCGTCTCCGCGAGGTAGACCTTCTTCTCTAACGGCAGAGCCTCGGAGCCCTCCTCCGCACTCGCGCCCGCGCCCGCTCGCGCGGCGGGCGAGGTCGCGCCGCCGAAAGTTTTCAGCGCCTTCACGATGTCGAGCGCGAGGTCTTCGAGCCTGTCCCAGTAGCGCTGGTCTTTGTTTGGCGGGTCGTCGGGCCGGAACTCGCGCGCCCGCCCGCGCTCGTCGAAGTCGTAGAAGTGGTAGCCGAGCAGGCCCCGAAGCTCCTCGGGCATGTCCGACTCGTCAACGTGTGTCTTGACGACCTTGAAGAGGCGCGAGAGGTTGCCCGACGACGCGTCGCCCGTCTCGACGGCGCGACGGCAGAACTCTTTCAACTCGCCGCGGCACCAGTCGGAGTTGACGTAGCGCGGCGAGATGATTGAGAGCAGCAGCCGCGTCGAGGAGATGCCGTCTCCGATTGAGCCCGAGAAGTACTCGTTGCCTTGCAGGCGCGTGTCGCGCCAGACGGCGGGCTCCTTGCCTATGAGCTGTTCGAGCCGGAGGCTCAGGCGGTGGACGAAGCTATCGACCCACCCCTGCGGGTTGTCGAAGGGCTTGTTGTCCACGTGCGCATAAGAGACGAAGATGTCGTTATCGGTTGGCATAAGATTTCGGCCAGACACACTGCCCGGAGTTCGTCTTGGAGGCTCGGAATGAGAGCGGGAGTCTCGCGCTTCGAGGGGCCGGAGGGCAGCCGCGTCCCCCGCGCGAGCAGACGTGCGACACGAACGCTGTATATTATAAGGCAAAAGTGAAAAGGCAAAAGGCAAAAGTGAGGGAAGGAGTGACGAGTGACGAGTGACGAGTGACGAGAGTGAAGCTGTCTTCAACTCGTCACTCGTCGCTCGTCGCTCGTCACTGCCCTTTCACTTGTGCGTTTGCCGAAGGGCTCACAGTGAAGGCGAGGAGGAGCGCGGCGGTCGAGCCGACGGCGGCGCTCGTGGCGAAGGCCGTGGGCGCGCCGCGCCAGTCCCAGATGCCGCCCATCAGGAGAGAGGCCGGGAGCACCGTGATGCTGAAGGCGAGGTTGTAGAGGCCGTAGGCCGTGCCGCGCTGCTCGGGGCGCACGAGGTCTGCGACGAGGGCCTTCTCAGTCCCTTCCGTCAGCCCGAAGTAGAGGCCGTAGATGAGGAAGAGAATCCAGGCCTCGGTCGCCGACGAGACGAAGGCGAAGGCGAGATAGACGGCCGCGTAGAGCGCCCAGCCCGTGACTATCATCGTCTTCCGCCCGAGCCTGTCCGAGAGGTCTCCGCCGAGCACGGAGCTTACGACCTTAGAGACATGTAGCGCCGCCCAGAGGAGCGGTATCAGCGCCGCGCCCACGCCCGCCTGCTGCGCGCGTAGGAGCAGGAACGCGTCCGAAGAGTTCGAGAGCGTGAAGAGGGCGATGATGACGAGGAAGCGTTTGAAGTTCGAGTCGAAGCCACGGAGCGTGAAGCGCGGCTTGGCGGGGGGCGTCGCGTCCGTCGCGGAGGCGGGGCGCGCGGCGTGTCCCGTCTCTCGCACCGCGAATTTCGCGACGAGCACGGCGAAGAGCGCCGGGACGGCCGCGAGCAGGAAGAGCGTCTTGTAGTTCTCCGCGGTCGGCAGCCCGCGCCCGGCCGTAAGGTAGCTCAGCACCGCGTAGGCGATGAGCGGCCCGATGACCGCGCCCGCGTGATCCATCGCGCGGTGGAAGCCGAAGGCGAGTC
>JBJMGR010000127.1:0-12847 GCA_045807805.1 Pyrinomonadaceae bacterium
ACCACGGCCACGTTCCCCACCACCGCCTGTGCGGAGTTCGGCACCGTATTGCTCCCGCACGTGACGCGCGCGACCTGCGTTAGTGCAGTGTTAGCCGCGAGCGGCGTGCCGGGCGTGAAGCATGCCGATTGTCCGGGCCTCGTGTCGAGTAGGCGCATAGGGGTGGACAACGGGTAGTAGAGCAATCCCGCTACGCCGTTAGCATCCGCCGCCGCGCTCCCGTTAAAGTAACCCGTCACGTCAACGACGACGTTCGTCGTCGAGGTGGCGTAGAGGTTGAAAGCCCCGTCCGAGCCGAGCCTCACGTTGAAGCCATTGGAGATGACCTGCCCGGCGACGTAGTTGACGTTGGCCGTCAACGGCCGCGTGATGCCGGTCGGGTACATGGAAAGATTTCCGACGGTCGAACCCGCCTGTGTGTTGACCACGGCCACGTTCCCGATGACGGCACTAGCGTCGGAGGGAATCACCACCCCGCTACAGGTAGTTCGCGCCGTCTCCGTGCGGGCAACGCCGGCTTGGAGGGGTGCGCCCGGTGCATCACACGCCGACTCGCCGATGCGCGTGTCCAGAAGCCTTACCGGGCGCGGCAGTGCGTGGTAGTACAACCCGCCCTGCCCCACAGGCGCATAGTAGCCTGTGATGTCAACGACTACGTCGAGCGAACTGACGGCGTAGAGGTTGAAGGCCCCATCCGAGCCGAGCCTCACGTTGAAGCCATTGGAGATGACCTGCCCGGCGACATAGTTGACGTTGGCTGTGAGCGGCCGCGCGATGCCGGTCGGATACATCGAGAGGTTGCCCGCGGTCGAGCCGGACAGCGTGTTGACCACGGCCACGTTCCCCACCACCGCCTGTGCGGTGGAAGGGATGACGAGCCCCTCGCAGGTGCTGACGGCGGCCTGTGTCCGGGCGACGTTGGCGCTCAAAGGCGCGCCGGGCGTGAAGCATGCCGACTGTCCGGGCCTCGTGTCGAGCAGTCTCACGGGATGCGCCAACGGATAATACTGTAGGCCGGAGACGTTGGTCTGAGTGAAACTTGCGGTCTCCGTTATCGGGCCATTCATGGTCACTGCGGCGGGGTTGGTCGTTCCAGTGAACGAGCCCGTGCCCGTTCCGCTCCAACCGCTAAAGATGAACCCGGCGCCAGGCGTCGCGCTTATCGAAACGCTCGCGCCGCTGTCGAACCAGCCGCTCGCGGGGCTGACAGTCCCCCCCGAACCGGCACTCGTCGTCAGAAAGTATTGAGTTCCGAAATTTGCCGTGTAAGTGGCGTTGCTTGACGGCGAGACGGTGTGAGATATCGCGCCCCCGTCACTCCAACTGTTCCACACGTACTGCGTGCCCAACACAACGCTCTGCGGCGAGGTCGTGGCGATTGTATGGCTGGAGCCGGGCGTCCATGTGAAAGTCTGCGTTGTGCTGTACGCGGTTCCGTCAACGGTGAACGACCGACCGGAGGGGCTCGTCTGCACCGTCACCTGAATGCCGCCGGTCGCGATGGTAACGTTGGACGGGGACGAGGCTATGCCGTTGGCGACGACGGCGAGCGTGCTCGCGCCCGTCTCGGCCGCGGCCGGCACGTCGAAACTTGTCGAGACGGTGGCGCTCCCCGTCGCCACGCCCATCGAACTGTGGTCGTGAGTCCGCGCGTAGAAGACGTGGCCGGTGGCGTTGTTCGTGATGCGGACGAGCGGGTAGTTAGTCGCCGCCTGAAGGTCGTCGCCGTAGTAAGCGCCCTGCGTGAGGCCGTTGAACTGCGTTCCGGAGACGGTGTATGTGCTACCCCTCTGAAGCGTCGATGGTAGGCTCGTGATGGTCGGAGCCCACGACGAATTGGGCACGCCCGACGACGTGTAGACTTCCACGTCCGCACTCTGGGTCGTCAAGAGAATCTGCCCGGTAGGCAGCACGAGCATGCCGCCGACGAACGAGGAATAGTCCGTGCCGGGCGGCGAGTTGACCTGGAAGACAGTCGAGCCGTCGAACTCATAGAACCGGCTTGGCGTGCCGAATACGCTCGACGAATTGGGCGGCGAGAGCTGCATCAGTACGTTGCCGTTTGGCAGGACGGCCGCCGGTGCGTCGTTGGCCCCGTCGCTGTTGGGAATATCAGGCCCGGCCGACCATGAACTGGTCGCCGTGTTGAAAATTGCCGTGTGTGCTGACCCGGAGCAGCATGCGGTGCCGATATTAGGGTTAGCGCCGACGTAGAAGACAGTCCCGTTCGGCCGCAGCACGCCGGGGCCGATCTCGTAAGACAGACTGCTGTGGGTGCTGTCGTTGTCGGCGAGCGACACGGGCGTGTTGCCAGCACTGCTCCATACGCCGGTCGTCGGGTTGAAGCGTTCGGACAGTTTGCTGTCTGCCGGGGTCGCGTCCACGGTCAAAAGCGAGTTGTCGGGAAGCAGCGTCCAGCCGGATTCGTCGTTTATCGGAGCCTGGAACCCCGTGCCGAACGAAGTCCATGTTAGAGAATTCGCGTTGAACTTGGCGGTTTTTGTCGATTGCGAATCGGAGAGGAAGAACGTGCCGTCGGCCAACACAATACCCATCGCGTCGCCGATTGAGTTCCACCCGGAGGGTGGCGACACCGCCGTCCAAGAGTCGGAGACCGGATTATAGATCGCACCTTTCGACTGCCACGTCGCCACGCAATTACCGCTCGTGCAGTCGTATTCCCCGCCTTCGACCATAACGCGGCCGTCAGGTAGAACCGCCGACGCGAAGTATAGAGGGCTGTAACCAGACGGCATGGACGCAAGCTGATTCCAAGTGCCGTTGACATAGCTCCCGCTCGAATTGGGTGTCAGCGCGTACCACTGGTTCATGTATGCCCGCTGACACATTACCCTCCCGTCGGTCAGCAGCAGGCAGTTGTTCATCAGAACAGGGGCCGACAGCCCGCTCCACGTGCCGGTCGAAGTGGCGGCGACCGTGATACTCCTTGTGTACTCGTTGTCGGACTCGTTGCTCTCCGCGATGGTGCCGGTGGCGTCCAACACGATCTTGATGGTGTGTGTGCCTGCGCTCAGGCTGCCTATCGAGTAGTCCGAAACGTACGCGTAGGTGTTCGCGTTCATCGGCGGGTTAGTGACCCAGGTGCTCTTCTCCACGCCGTCCACGTAAAGCTTTGAGTAGAAGTCTACGCCCGTCGCCGCGGTGCCGTTGTTGAGTTCGGCCCAGTCTACGTAGATGGTGTCGGTCGTCCTGAACGTGGAGGCGTCGGTGGTCGTGCCCGTGGTGGTGGAGGCCACTATCTTGTCCGACCAGCCGGAGGGTTGATAGGGCATGAGGTTCGGTTGACTCTGCGCGGCGCCTGTCGCGACGGGCGCGTCGTCGTAGTCGTTGTCTATGTTGAAGGTGACGCCGTTGTAGGTCTCGTTGTGGCCCCCTTGATACTGGTGAATCCGCTGATCGTTTGTCCAGAAAGAGTCACTGAGAGGCGTCAGTCCGAACACGCTTGCGTTGCCGTCCCACTTCGCAATCCATACCGCGTCGGGCGGATTGGCGATTGCCACCCAGTCGTCCTGCGCGTTCCCCGGCGAGCCGTAGACCCCGGCTATATTGCCTCTCGAATGCGTCTGCTGAACCCACGCGTTGAGGAACGCCCGCACCGAGTTCTGGCAGCTCGTGTTGGGATTGTACCTCTCCATGTCGTAGTAGATGATCGTATTCGACAGGCCGAGCGCCGCCGCCGCATTGGAGGCGCTGTTCGCCTCGCTGACGCCTTGAGAGGCCGCCGTCGCGGGGTCTGAACTTATAACGCTGCACGAGGTACACGTCGTGCAGGTGGCCTGCGGCCCCACCCATGTGGGTATCAGGTTCCACCCCTGTGCGAAAGTCTGGCTGACCCATGAGCTGGTTAGGTTGGCTTGCGAGCAGCCCCGGTTGACGCCGCCGATGTAGATGTTCGCGTCAAAGTATGGACTAAAGCTCCACCATGTCTGCATGTTGCTGACCGAATCGGCGGAACATTTATCAAAGCCCTTCCGGTTCCGGCTGGTCGCCACGGCGTTTTCAGAGACGGAGCCAGAGTTGAAGGACTCTGCATCCGGATATCCCATGCCGTGAGACTGAACCGGGGGCGTAATGTCGTTTAATGTCTGGCCGCCGTCTCCCGTCGCGAACAGTCTCACCCTCTGACTACAGCGCGCCTTGAAGTCGGCGCACCCTCCTTCGTTAACCAGCAGCCAGCCCTCGGCACTGCCCTTGAAGTCGAGTTTTGAGATGACTGCGCTCCGACTCAAATCTTTGGCGGCGACGCCCTGCTCGCTAGCCTTCCCATTCCTCACGCTGGTGACACCGAGTTTGGATGGTGAGGCCAGCACGAACACGTTCGGAGCAGCCACCGCGGAAACCACCACGTTACTTTTTGAGACCGCGCCCGGAACCGGGACTGTTTGCTTAACGTGCCACGACCGCCCACCGTCGCCCGTCTCGTAAAACGCAACGATGGCGTCACGGTCGCCGACGAATGTTACCGGCAGCGTTCCCTCATTCTGATTCCGAAAAGTCGGGAGGTCGAAATCGGGCTCGGAAGTTTTATAACTTGCGGCGGGCGGTTCCACCGACACAGGGCTCCACGTGAGCCCGCTATCGCGTGTAACATAAAGTCGGTGAGCCTCCTGCCCACCCGCCAGCCAGCCCTCTTTATCGTTGACGAACCGGACGAAGCCGCCGACCGGGGGCGTCGGAAGTTTTTGCCACGAGTTTCCGCCGTCGGAACTCTCAAGCAATAAGCCTCTGCTAAAATTGGAACTGGAATGTAGTTTGACCAGGGCCCAACCATGGGCGGAATTCACAAAATGGATACTTACGCGTTCGCTCGCCTCGTATCGGCCGTAATCCGTGGAAGAGAGCAGCTCCGCGAAAGTCCAGGAGCTTCCTCCGTCGGAGGTCGCGGCGAGGGCCAGAGAGTCCATCCCGCCTGCGTCCGGGACGGCCAGCACGCCCCAGCCTTTTAAAGAATCGGTGAAGAAGGCTTCGACCACTCTTCCTCCCGGCAGCGGCGGTGTAATGTCCGTCCACTGTCTGCCCGAGGTGTTAGTCCATACCAGTCTTGATTCCGTCATGGCCCAACCTGCACCCTCCGAGACGAGGTGCATCGCCCTTACCCTCTCATACTGCACACGGTCGGAGCCGTCTCCCGACTTCTGGGGGACGCCGCCCTGTGAAGTCTGAGGGACGCCGCTCTGTGGAGTTCGCGTTGACGAACCGACCGGAGGGTTTTGAGCACTGGCCCTCGCCACTCTCTCCCAGCCCGTTGACCGCCCAGCGCACAACGCTAAAAGCAGAACGAGACCAAACATTGCGCCAAATAGCAGCCTGTTTCCGTTCTTCATTTCGGAATCCTTCTCTTATTCACTTCACGCCACTTCAGCGGCCTGAGGCGAATGCGCTAATTGAGGTTGAGGAATGCGGAAGAGGTGCCATCCTGTATAGACACCCTCCCTTCGACAAGCGCGTACTTATCGTGAATAGGCTTTCACACGGAAGGTCTCTAAAGTTTGCCTTCGTCTATCGGATTTGACATGAGGTGTACCTCTGACGAGTCTTTCGAGAAATGAGAAACCAGTAAGGCTGGTTCGACAACCGGGCGACGAGGTTAATGCGCGGGAAACATATGCCTGTTGCTGTGAGATGTCAACAACTAATTCGGCGGCGGCGGCAGGCGCGTGCGCGGCGACGCGGAGAGGGTACGTTTGCGTGCAGTGACCGGGGATGAAAGTCCCGTTTAGATAAACCTAGCCCGACGAACCCGCTTCCTCCACAGCGGCCCCGACAACCACCAAAGAGGATGGATTCGCCGGGCTAGTCTTCTGGCCGCTGCCCATTTGCGAGGGGGCGCGACCGAGCCCGAACTTTTCAACTCCTACCCGACGCGCGTGCCCGTGTGGAGCGCCGCGATGCCGCCGGTCAGGTTACTATACTCGACCCCTTCAAAACCTTCCGCGCGCATCAACTCCGCCAGGCGCTTCTGATCAGGAAACCTCGACACGGAGTTCGGTAGATACTCGTACGCGCCGCGCGAGCCGCTCACGAGTCCGCCTATGTGCGGCAGCACGCGCGTGAAGTAGAAGCGGAACAACGCTCTGAATCCCGGCAAGACGGGGCTCGAAAATTCGAGCACGGCCAGACGACCGCCCTCTTTGAGCACGCGCCTCAACTCGCGCAGGCCATCGGCTACGCCCGCGAGGTTCCGAAGGCCGAAGGCTATCGTCACCGCGTCGAACGTCGCGTCCGCGAAGGGAAGCCGCAGCGCGTCTCCCTCGACGAACGGAATCGAGCGCGAGTCCGCATCGGCCTTGCGCCGCGCGATCTCAAGCATCGGGCGACAGAAGTCGAGCCCGATGACCCGTGCAGCGCCCGCCTCCGCGAGCACAAGCGAGAGATCGCCGGTTCCACACGCAACGTCCAGCACGCGTGCGCCCTCGATTAACGAAGACTCCAACGCGCGCGCAGTCTTACGCCGCCAGCGCTTGTCAACGTTCCCCGACAGCAGATGGTTCAGGAGGTCGTACCGGCGTGCGATGCCGGAGAACATCGCGCGCACACGACGCGCATGTTCCTCTCTCGAAACTTCTGCTGACAGGGGACTCTGTGACAAGGCTATCTGAGTAGGTCGTTTGGTTGGTTGCGGTTCACTTGCGATTTGCTTGCGAGTTAGTTCGGCCTTTTGAGTTGGAGGCCAGGCTGTCTAGGCTTCTGCGGCTCGGCGGCCGGGGGCTTCTCCGCCGCTTCGCCGAAGACTTCGACCGCGCCCGCGCGCGCGAGTTCCGAACGCAGTTGAGCGGCGTCGCCCTGCGCGACGACCGCGACGGGCATGTGCTGGAAGAGGCGTGCGGCGACGCGCTGCGCCTCCGGGGGCGTGAGCGCGGCGGCCGCGCGCATCATCTCCGGCGCGGTCGCGGCACTCGTTTCATACGTGTGCTCGTCGAGCCACACGTTGGCGAAGCCCTCGTCGCCCTGCGCGCCCTGATTGAGGGATGCGGCGAACGCGAGCCTCGCGCTTTCAAGTTCGGATGCGGACGGTGTTGTAGTCGAAAGCTGATTTAGAATGGCGCGCGCCGACTCCAAAGCTTTGACGGCCTCGGCGGGCGTGCGTAGGGTCGCGCCCAGACGGAACGTGCCGCCCGCGCGGTACGCGTCGTGACGGACGAATGCGGCGCGCTCCTTAAGCTCGGGCACGGCGGCGAGCCAGCGCGCGCGCACGACCTCCGCGAGCAGGCGGGCGGCGGGCGCGTCGCGGTCTGTGCGCGCGAGTCCGCGCAGCGCGAGTCGCAATTCAATCCCTTCGGCGTTCGGGCGGTTGACGATAAGCGTGCGCTCGTCGGGCGGGTCGGGCAGGCGGAAGGTTGGCGGCACGGGCACGTCGCTCTTGCGCCAACTGCCGAAGGACTGGCGCATCGTGCGCATAACGTCCTTCACGTCGAAGCCGCCGACGATGACGAGCGTTGTGTTGTCGGGCGTGAGGAACCGTTCGCGCATGAGAATGAGGTCTGCGCGCTCGACGCGAGCGACCGACTCGGGCGTGCCCGAGATCGCTCGGCCATACGGGTGCGTGCCGTAGAGTCGCGCGGCGACCGCGCGGTCGGCCGACTCTGCCGCCGTGGGCGGCGCGTCGCGCAGCGCCTTGACGCGTGCGTCGCGGAGGCGCACGACAGATTCGGGCGTGAGCTGCACGTTCATCGCGGCGGCGCGGGCGAGTTCGAGGAGCCGGTTGAAGTCGGAGGCTTTACCGGCGAGCGTGATGTTGACTGCGTCGTAGTCGGTCGTGACTTCGATGCGGCCGCCGAGTTCATCGGTCACGTAGTCGCGCGTCTGCTGGTCGAACATCGCGTCGGCGATCGTCGCCATCATGCCCTCTTTGTTCGCGAGGTCGAAGGCCGAGCCGTCGTGGACGCGTAGCTTGATGAGAACGTTCTGGTCGCCGGGGCGGCTGAGCAGGAGGATGCGCAGGCCGTTCAGCAGCTTCTCTCGACGCGGCTGCGGCGTCGTCTGTGCCGAGACGGAGAGCGCAAAGGCGCATAGCAGTAAGAGGGCCGCGAGCGACCCGAGCAGTGTGCCGCGCCGCCGCGGACTTTGACTTCTTGAGCTTTTCATCTTGGTCTTTGGCCTTCGAGGGGCGGGCGTCAAAGAGAGCCGCCCGCTTCGTTCAGTCCTCCGGCGGGGAGACGGGCCTACAGTTCCAGCAAATCTTAGATGCAGCCGTGCGAGGCGTCAAATGCCTTCTGGCGCGGCCACGCCGTGGGCTTTTTTACAAGGCGGGCGGGGGCGTGGCAGCCCTTCGGCCCGACCCGGCATCAAACGCAGGTCGGAGAGCTATTTGCGAACATTCTTCCTCGCCCGAAAGAAAAGACGCGAAACGTTTCACTCGGGACTTGTGTGGTGCCGCAAAAATTTGTACCTTCATACGGAGCAGGCTGCTTACCCCGCGTTTTCCGACGGGAGGTTCGTGAGAGATGAAACAGTGTCCCACTTGCAATGAGGAGTTCGCCGACAAGTTCGGCTTCTGCCCGGTTGACGGCACTCCGCTCGACGTAGCGGTCGCGGAGCCCGTCGCGCACGCGGCCGTTGAGTCTTTCCAGACTGCGGCGTCCGCGCATTCGGGGAACGGCTCGGCCTCCCACGAAGAGTTCCCGAACGTCGAAGAGGAGACGCTCGTGTCGCACGCGGCCCCCGCGGGCCGCGGCGAGTATCACCTGACCTTCCTTGAAGATGAGGGGCTGACGCGCAGACTCGTGCGGGAGGTTAAGGGCGCGGCGCACGACGCCGAGCTGACCTGGCCCGAGTTCAAGCGCGACCCGGTGGGCTTCACGAAGCGCACAGGCTACGCCTCCGGCGCTCTCGTAAAGAAGTTCTTCCGTCAGGATTACGCATACCCGGCTGTGGTCGCGCCCTTCATAGTCTTCATGCTCGTCGTGGGCGCGTGGACGGCCGTAGTCTTCCGCTGCAACTTCGCGCGCATGATGGGACGCCCCTGCACGGAGATCGCGGCAGTCAACCCTTACGAGAACCTCGAAGTCGTGGGCTACGTCGAGAACGAAGTCCCGAAGGAGCAGCCGACGCCCGACAAGGGAACTGCGGGCACCAACGAAGGCAAGGGCGGCGGCTCGAAGCCGAAGCAGGATAAGCCGGGCGGCGGCGGCGGCGGCGGCCGACAAGATCAGACGCCCGCGTCTCAGGGCAAGCTCCCGACCGCTCAGTTGGAAGTGGCTCCCATCCTGACCGCGAACCCGAAGCCCCCTGCAATCACACAGCCGCACCTGCCGACGCCTGTGACGATACAGGTTGACCCGATGCTGGTTAAGGCCGACCCGCGCGACATACCTTACGGCGACCCGCGCTCGACGGCGACGATACCTTCGTCCGGCATGGGCCACGGCGGCGGCATGGGCGACGGCACAGGCGGCGGAGTCGGCACGGGCGACGGCACCGGCTACGGGCCGGGGCGCGGCGCTAACACGGGCGGCGGCGACCGGCACGACGGCGGCGGCGGCCCCGGCGGTGGCGGCGGTGGCGGCGGCGTAGACTACTCGCGCCCGTTCAAGAACACCGAGGTGACGCGCAAGGCCGTCATCACGGTGAAGCCCGAGCCGGGCTTCACCGAAGAGGCGCGCAAGAACAACGTCACGGGCGTCGTCCGTCTCCGCGCGATACTTTCGGCCGGGGGCTCCGTGCAGGGCGTAGTCGTCGTGAAGGGCCTGCCCGACGGACTGACCGAGCGCGCGATATCCGCAGCTAAGCAGATACGCTTCACGCCCGCCGAGAAGGACGGCCGCACGGTCTCGCAGTACGTGACGCTCGAATACAATTTCAACATCTACTGAAGAGGGAACTCGGAAGTCGGAATAAGAACCTGAAGGCAGCCTGAGCAGTCGCGCTCGGCTGCCTTCAACGTTTCTCGCGCGTCCGTCGTCTTCTGACTCCTGACTCCTGACTCCCTTCCGTTATATACTGAACCCGCAATCCGATTCCAAACAGAGAGGGGCGGCCCTTTGTCCGAGCCTTCGCCCGCCGGGGATGTGAACGTCGTCTGCGTCGCGAGCCACTTCAAGGGCGCGGACTTCCTACGCGAGTGCCGCGAGCAGGGCGCGCGCGTCTCTCTGATTACGCGCGAGCGTACGGCGCGCGAGTCCTGGCCCGCGGAGGTTCGCGACGACACACTGCTCCTGCCGGACGACGCGGGCGCTGAACTCGTCATACACGCGGCCGCGCACCTCTCGCGCGAGCGGAAAATTCACGCGCTTGTCGCCCTCGAAGAGTTCGACGTTGTGACGGTCGCGCTCGCGCGCGAGCACCTGCGTCTGCCGGGCATGGACAGCGCGCGTGCGCGCCACTTCCGCGACAAACTCGCGATGCGCGTGCGCGCGCGCGACGCCGGGATGCGCGTGCCTGAGTTCGTCCCGCTCTTCAACTATCAGGAGATTGGCGAGTATATGGAGCGCGTCGCGCCGCCCTGGGTCGTCAAGCCGCGCTCGGACGTGTCCTCTTCGGGGATACGAAAGTGCGAGACGGCCGAAGAGGTCTGGCGGACGATTGAGGCGCTCGACGCGCGAGAGGCGCTTCAGGACAGGTCTTCATACTACCTTCTGGAAAGGTTCGTCGCGGGCGAAGTCTTCCACGTTGACGCGGTCGTCGAAGACGGCCGCGTGATCTTCCAAGGCGCGAGCCGCTACGGGCGGCCTCCGATGAGCGTCGCGCAGGAGGGCGGCGTCTTCACGACGCACACGTTGGACTACGACTCCGAGGAGCACGCCGAACTGACGCGGCTGAACGAAGAGCTTCTGCGCGCGCTCGGCATGGAGCGCGGCGCGGCGCACGCGGAGTTCATACGCGGCGCGGGGGACGGCGAGTTCTACTTCCTCGAAGTCGCGGCGCGCGTCGGCGGCGCGTACATCGCGGAGACTCTTGAGGCCGCGAGCGGCCGAAACCTCTGGCGCGAGTGGGCGCGCGTAGAGATAGCGCACGCGCGGGGCGACAGCGTCGGCACAATCGACGCGCGGCGCGAGTACGGCGGCATCGCGCTCTCGCTCGCGCGGCAGGAGCGCCCGGACACGTCCCGATACGACGACACGGAGATAGTCTTCCGCGTAGACAAGCCGCACCACGTCGGGCTCGTCGTGCGCTCGCCGGAGCTGGCGCGCGTGCGCGAGCTTCTCGACTCCTACGCCGAACGCTTCGCGCGCGACTTCAGCGCCTACGTCCCGCCGCCCGAGCGACGGGGGATAAATTTATAGAGCGCTCAGCAATCAGCTTAAAGCCCTTCGCGGCCTTAGCGTCTTCTTCGCGCCCTCTGCGTTTTGGCTGTTCGTTCACTTGACCGCGAAGGTCGCGGAGTAGTCGCAAAGAGCGCAAAGGAATAGAAGCTGAAAAGCTGATTGCTGAACGCTGACAGCTTAATCATGGAGGATAGTTAATGAGTCAATCGTCGGCAGCGCCATACGGTTCGTGGAAGTCGCCCATCACCTCAGACCTCATCGTCTCGGCCACGGTCGGGCTCGGGCAGATTGCGCTCGACGGCGAGGACGTGTACTGGGTGGAGCTTCGCCCTTCCGAGGGCGGGCGCAACTGCGTCGTGCGTCGCGCGCCCGGCGGCGCGATCTCCGATGTGACGCCCGAGGGCTTCAACGCGCGCACGCGCGTGCACGAGTACGGCGGCGGCGACTTCGCCGTGCGCGATGGCGTCATATACTTCTCGAACTTCGCAGACCAGCGCATATACCGCCAGAGGACTGAGACCGCGCCGCAGGCAATCACGCCCGAAGGGAAGTTTCGTTACAGCGACCCTTTCATCGACCCACGCCGCGAACGGCTCCTCGCCGTGCGCGAAGACCACACGGCCGAGATGGGCGAGGCCGTCAACACGATTGTGAGTCTCTCGCTCGACGGCGAGGGTAATGACGAAGGCGGACTTGTTCTCGTGTCGGGCTCCGACTTCTACTCGACGCCGCGCCTGAGCCCCGACGGCTCGCGCCTCGCGTGGCTCTCCTGGAACCACCCGAACATGCCCTGGGACGGGTGCGAGCTTTGGGTCGGCGAGTTGGACGAAGCGGGCGCGCTCACGTCGAAGCGTAGCGTCGCGGGCGGAGCGGACGAATCAATCTTTCAGCCCGAGTGGTCGCCCACGGGCGTGCTCTACTTCGTCTCGGATAGAAGCAACTGGTGGAACATCTACCGCCTCGGCGAAGGGGACGCGGCAGAAGCGATGTGCGAGATGGAGGCCGAGTTCGCGACGCCGCAGTGGCTCTTCGCGATGTCCACATACGCCTTCGTCTCCGACGAATCAATCGTCTGCGCCTACAACGAGCGCGGCAACTGGAGCCTCGCGACGCTCGACACGCGCACGAAGAGGCTCGGCCGCATCGAGCTGCCCTACACGGAACTCTCATACGTGCGCGCGGACGCGCGGCGCGTGCTCTTCCGCGCGGGCTCGCCGACGCGTCGGCTTGCGATTGTAGAGCTGGATTTGGAGACGCGCGAGACGCAGGTGCTCCGGCGCGCGAGCGAGGTCGAGCTTGACGAAGGCTATCTCTCCGCGCCGACGGCCGTAGAGTTCCCGACCGAATCGGGGCGCACCGCGCACGCATTCTTCTACCCGCCGCGAAACCGCGACTTCGACGCGCCCGAGGGCGAGCGCCCGCCGCTCCTCGTCAAGTGCCACGGCGGCCCGACCGCCGCGACGACGACGACGCTCCGCCTCGAAACTCAATACTGGACGAGCCGGGGCATCGCAGTCCTCGACGTGAACTACGGCGGAAGCACAGGCTACGGGCGCGAGTACAGGCAGCGCTTGAACGGCGAGTGGGGCGTCGTGGACGTTGACGACTGCGTGAACGGCGCG
>JBJMGR010000128.1:0-6745 GCA_045807805.1 Pyrinomonadaceae bacterium
ACTTCCTGGAGCAAGGTCTCCATCATCGACGCGGGCCACTTCGACAACCAGACGGCCTACGCCGCCGTCAACCGCTTCCGCCTCGACGACCTCCGCCCGCACGTCTACCGCACGCACGACGGCGGCAAGACCTGGACTGAGATAGTCAAAGGTCTGCCCGACGACCCCGTCAACGTCGTGCGCGAAGACCCCGTGCGAAAGGGCTTGCTCTTCGCGGGCTCTGAGCGCGCCGTCTACGTCTCTTTCAACGACGGCGACGAGTGGCAGCCGCTTCGTCTCAACATGCCCGCCACGTCCATACGTGACCTCGTCGTACACCGCGACGACATCGTCGTCGGCACGCACGGCCGCTCCTTCTGGATTCTCGACGACATCACGCCGCTCCGGCAGATGGATGAAGCCGTCGCCTCGTCGGACGCTCTCCTCTTCGCGTCGCAGCAAGCCTTCCGCGTGCAGCGCAACGCGAACACAGACACGCCGCTCCCGCCCGAAGAGCCCGCGGGCCAGAACCCGCCCGACGGCGCAATCATCAACTACTATCTGAAGCAGGACGCGACAGAGCCCGTCGTGCTCGAAGTCTTCGACCGCGCGGGAAAGCTCGTCAGACGTTTTAGAAGCGACGACAAGCCTGAGCCGGTCGATGAAAAAGAGTTGAACGTTCCGACCTATTGGGTGCGGCCCGCGCGCGTGCTCCCCGCGAAGGCGGGCATGCAGCGCTTCGTCTGGGACTTGCACTACGCGGAGCCGAAGGCGCGCAGCCACGAGTACCCAATCTCCGCAATCTACATGGACACGCCTCGCGGCCCGCTCGGCCCGTCGGTTCTGCCCGGTCAGTACACCTTGAAGCTCACGGTCGCGGGACACACGTACACGCGCACGCTCGACGTTGCGATTGACCCGCGCGTGAAGACAACGCGCGCGGGACTCGAACAGCAGCTCGCGCTCTCTCAGCAGACCGCCGAGGGCATGAACGCGACCTTCGACGCGCTCGAAGCCGTGGGTAAGTTGCGCGCGCAGCTCAAAGACCTGCGCGCGCGTCAGGGCTTAGCGCCCGCACTCGCCGAATCTCTAGCCGCGCTCGACGCGAAGGCCGCCGCTCTCGAAGGCGGCGGCACGCCGCGCGGCCCCGGCTCCGCGCCCGCGCCCGCGAATCTCTCGCAGCTACACACGCAACTCTCCTCGCTCCTCGACGTGCTTCAACAGTCGGACGCCGCGCCGACGACGCAGGCCGTCGCCGCGTCAAGCGAGTTTCAGCGTCAGCTACGCGAGCTTCTGCAATCGTGGCAGCAGCTAAAGAGCAAGGACGTTGAGGCCGTCAACGCGCAGCTACGCGCGGCGAATCTCCCAACGCTCGCACTCTAAGGAGACTCTTACATGCGACGCCTCTTCGTTCTCCCACTCTTACTCACGCTCTTCGCGCACGCGTCCGCGGCGGCGCAGGAGCAGCGGCCCGCGCCGAAGACCTTCGCGCAGACGACGCGCGGCCTACAGAAGCTCGACGGCTACTTTCCGCTCTACTACGACGCCGGGCAGGGGAGGCTCCTCCTCGAAATCTCTCGCTTCGACACGGAGTTTCTCTATCAGGTATCGCTCCCGACGGGCGTCGGCTCGAATCCTTTGGGCTTAGACCGCGGGCAGTTGGGCGGCACTCACGTCGTACGCTTCGAGCGCGCGGGGCCGAAGGTCTTGCTCGTCGAGTCGAACTACAGCTTCCGCGCCATCACGCAGGACGCGGCCGAGCGTCGCGCGGTCGAAGAGTCGTTCGCGCGCTCGGTGCTGTGGGGCTTCCGTGTTGAGGCGACGGAAGGCGCGCGCGTGCTCGTTGACGCGACCGGCTTCTTCCTGAGCGACGCGCACGGCGTGGCCGACCGCCTGCGCGAGTCGAATCAGGGCTCATACCGTCTGGACGACTCGCGCAGTGCTCTCTACATGCCGCACACCAAAGCCTTCCCCAAGAACACGGAGGTCGAGGCGACGCTCACCTTCGCTGGCGAGGGCGCGATGGGGCCGCTCGTGCGCGAGACCGTGCCGACGCCGCAGTCTCTGACCGTGCGCGAGCACCACTCGCTCGTAGAGTTGCCGGACAAGAACTACACGCCGCGACGACTCGACCCGCGCGTCGGCCTCTTCGCCGTGGAGTTCTACGACTACGCCTCGCCGTTCACCGAAGCCCTTGAGAAGCGCTGGATAGTCCGCCACCGACTTCAGAAGAGAGACCCGAGCGCGGCCGTCTCCGAGCCGGTCAAGCCAATCGTCTACTACGTGGACAACGGCGCGCCCGAGCCTATTCGGAGCGCGCTCGTCGAGGGCGCTTCGTGGTGGGCCGCCGCCTTCGAGGCCGCGGGCTTCCGAAACGCGTTTCAGGTGAAGGTGCTGCCCGAGGGCGCTGACCCTATGGACGTGCGCTACAACATGATTAATTGGGTTCACCGTTCCTCGCGCGGCTGGTCTTACGGCGGAAGCATCACAGACCCGCGCACGGGCGAGATAATCAAGGGCAACGTCACGCTCGGAAGTCTACGCATACGACAGGACTATCTCATAGGCACGGGCCTCATCCCCGTCTTCGAGCGCGGAGCGCGCGGCACGGGCGCGCCGTGGTCGGAGTGTGAGTTGGGCGCGTCGTCAGACCTCGACGAGCTGGACGCGCTCGACCCGACGATTGACGCGGGGCGTATGTCTCTCGCGCGCATACGACAACTCGCCGCCCACGAGACGGGACACACGCTCGGCCTCGCGCACAACTTCGCGGCGAGCACGTACGGGCGCGCGTCCGTGATGGACTACCCCGCGCCGTTGGTGGAGATAAAGGACGGCAAGCTCGATCTGTCGAACGCGTACGCCGTAGGGATAGGCGCTTACGACAAGTTCGCGATACGCTACGGCTACACGGAGTTTCCACGCGGCACGGATGAGAGCGTCGCCTTAGACAGGATGGTTGACGAAGGCGTGCGCGCGGGGATGCTCTTCATCTCGGACGCCGACGCGCGGCCCGAGGGCGCGGCGCACCCGCTCGCGAACCTCTGGGACAACGGCGCGGACCCGGTCGCGTCGCTCCGGCACGAGATGGAGGTGCGCCGCATCGCGCTCTCGCAGTTCGGCCTCGGCAATGTCCCGCGCGGCACGCCGCTCTCGCTGCTCGAAGCGAAGCTGCTCCCGCTATACCTTCATCATCGTTATCAACTACAGGCCGCCGTCAAATCAGTCGGCGGGCTCTACTACACGTACGCCGTCAAGACGGAAGGCGGAACGAGCCCCGCGGACGTGCAGCAGATAGTCCCCGCGGCGCGGCAGCGCGAGGCGCTCGCGGCCGTCCTCGACACGTTGAAGGTCGAGGAGTTGGCCGTGCCGCCGCGCATACTCGCCCTGCTCCCGCCGCGCGCCTTCGGCTACGAGGGCGGCACGCAGGAGCTTTTCCCGAAGCGCACGAGCCCCGCGTTCGACCCCGTCGCGGCCGCAACCGTCTCGGCAGACCTCGCCGTCTCCGCGCTGCTCGAACCGCACCGCGCCGCGCGACTGATGCAGTACCACGCGCTCGACTCGTCGAACCCCGACTTCGGAGACGTTGCGGGCGAGCTTGTCGCTCGCACCTGGCACGCCCCCGCGCCGCCCGACCCTTATCACGCAGCGATACAACGCGCCGTGCAGAGCCTCGTCGTCGAGCGGTTGATGGACTTGGCCGCCGACGCGGAAGCCTCGACGCAGGTGCGCGCCGTCGCCGACCACTGGCTGCGCGTGATTCTCAACGACACGAACCCGATTGGTGACGACGAGCCGACCGAGACCTTCATGCGCGCGACGCACGAGGAGATAGAGCGCTTCCTTGCGCGCCCCGCCGAGCCGCGCAAACGCACGCCCACGCCGCCCACGCCGCCCGGCGACCCGATAGGCGCGAGCCGACAGTCGCCGTAGGGAGACGGATGTTCAAGACAGGACTTGCAGCGGAGTTGGAACTGTTCCTCGACGACTCGTTCCTTGACGCGCGCGAGTGCGAAGCGTTGCTCGCGGAGTTGCGTTCGGCCGACGGCGGCGCGGCCTCTGTCTACGGACGCGGAGAGTCGGGCGCGGTTGACGAGCTGATGCGTAGAACCACGCGCCTCTCGCCCGTGCGCGAGACCGTAGAGTTCGTGCGCCGCAGACTGAACGAGAGCCGCGCCGCGCTCGAAGAGCATTTCGGCGTGACGCTCCGTGACTGCGAGGAGCCGCAATTCTTACGCTACGACGCGGGCGGCTTCTTCGTCGCGCATCAGGACGGCGGCAGCGGCCTCATACGCTCGGAGCGCGAGGCGCGAAAGGTCTCCGTGGTCGTCTTCCTCAACCGTCAGACGGAGTCGCGCGAGCCGGGCGCGTACGGCGGCGGCTCGCTCGTCCTGCACGCGTCCCTGATGGCTTCCGAGGATGAGAGACTGAGCCTGGCTGGCCCGCCGGGCGCGCTCGTCGCGTTCCGCTCGGCGACGACGCATGAGGTAGTGCCCGTCACCGACGGCGAGCGTTACACGATTGCGTGCTGGTTCAGTTGACGAGGTGTGTGAGGATGAAGAAGGTGCTGACCGGAAATAGTCTGAGGCCCGACAGTCTCGCTCTCATCCTTCATCCTTCCGCCTTCATCCTTTCCTCTCACGCGCGGCGTATGAGCTTGGCGGCGACCCAGCCGACGAAGACGAGCGCGGAGAGCATGAGCCAGTTATAGTCGATGCCGTAGGTCGAGGTGGGATAGTGATTGCTGATCATCGTGAAGACCAGCGGCACGACCATGAACGTGTTGTGCTTCGAGCGCAGCTTCGCGCGCGCGCCCTCCGAAGGGTCTGGCTCGCACCCCTCTCTGACCGCCGCAATCATGCGACGCTGCGCGGGCAGTATCCTCATCCAGACGTTCAAAAACATGATCGTCCCGAAGGAGGCTCCGACGTGTATGTAGGCCGCGCGCCCGCTCAGGACGTGCGTCGAGAGGTAGGCCGCGCCCATCACGAGCGCGTAGGCCACGACGGCGAACGCGCGCTCGTTGCGCCCGAGCGGCGACTGCACGAGCAGGTCGTAGACGATCCACGCCACTAACAGCATGCCAAGCCCGAACGCGGCGGCAGTCCAGTTGCCGATGTCGCGCACGGACGTGTCCACCATCGCGCCGCCGTGGTAGTAGACGATTGTTAAGAGCGCCATGCCGCTCAGCCACGTCGAGGCGGCCTCCCATCGGAACCAGTGCAGGCGTCTGAGGCTCGGCTTCTTTCGCTTGCGGACGACGTAGAAGCCGCCGCTGTGAACCATCCAGACTTCGGGGCCATCCTCACCGCTACCTTCGCCCTCGCGCTCCTCTTCCTGAAAGCGGCCGTCGAGCCAGGTGAAGTAGTAGGTCGAGCCGACCCATAGAATCGCGGCGAAGACGTGGAACCAACGCGCGAGCAGGTTGAGCCATTCGCTCACTTCGGGTGAAAGTTTCATTTGCGTTTTCAGCTCCCGCGGTAGGTCGTGTAGCCGTAAGGGCTCAAGAGCAAAGGCACGTGGTAGTGCGCGCCCGCCTCCGTTACGACGAAGGAGACGGAGACCTCCGTGTAGAAGCCCTTCTCCCCTTGCGCCGCGAAGTAGACAGCCGTGTCGAAGGTCAGGCGGTACGTCCCCTTCGAGAGTCTCTGCTCGGGCGGCAGAAGCTCTTTCAGACGCCCGTCGGCGTCCGTGAACCCACGCCCCAACAGAGCCCACGCGCCTTCGCCGTCGCGCGCTTCGAGCGTGACGGGCACGCCCGCCGCCGGACGGCCGCGCGCAGTGTCGAGCACGTGTGTCGTGATTGCGCTCATGGTCTGTTGATTAAACTCACGCCGCGTCGAAGAATTTTCTGAGACGCAGCTCCGTGATATTCCACTGCTCGTCGGCGGCAACGCGAAGCTCCGCGTCGCGTTCGTTCGTGATGCGCGCGTGAAGGGCCGCGAGAATCTCTTCGGCCGTGCGGCCCGAGGCTCGGATGATGAAGATGAAGCCGAAGCGCTCTTCGTATTCGCGATTCGCCGAGGCGAGCGCGGCGCGGGTCGCGTCGGAAGCGCCTTGCGCGCGCGTCTGCTCGCCCTCAGACCATCGCTGCTCCTGCTCGGTCACTGCCGCTTTCGTCCTCGTCTCGCCTATCTTCGGGTGCGCGCGGAAGGCTTCGAGCCAGTCCTCCTCTGAAAGCTCAGACCATACGCGATGGCCGATTACTACGACCTGCGTCACATCCCAGAAGGGCTTGAGCGCCGCCGTCTCGCGCGCCCAGCGCGTCGAGCCGCAGCACTTCAGAAGCTCCGCGTAAGCCTCCTCGCGCGAGAGCCGGTTGAGCTTCTCCGTGGGGCCTTCGATGTCCTTGTAGTCAGGCAACGTCCGCGACGCTCCCGTGTAGACGCAGGCGACTGACGCCGCCGTCCGGATAGATTCTGAATCGCACGTGCGTCACCTCGCCCGTCTGCGCAAGCTCCTCTTCAAAGAAGTGTCGCGTGTGAGCCTGAAGCTTCGTGCGCGGCAGAAGCTCGCGCCAGTCCTCTTCGTTGTAAGACTCGCCGGGCGCGAGCCTCTGCTCCTGCCCCGTCGAGACTTCAAGTGAACAGCTCTCGGGGAAGTTCCCCTTGAAGTGTGCCGTATCGACCTCGACGCACCGTATGTGTCCGCGCGCGCCGAGCTGTATCACGCACCAGTCGTGGCCGGGGCCCCGGCGACGCTTCGTCTCCCAACCGTCGCTCATGTCGAGTGCGCGGCCGGGCATGATGAGGTTGTGGCGGTGGCC
>JBJMGR010000129.1:0-7406 GCA_045807805.1 Pyrinomonadaceae bacterium
AACACTCGGCGAACTCAAAGCTCAGGGCTACCGCGTGCGCAACGTGAAGGACGAGATGCGCGCGAACCTACTCGACAAACTACGTCGCGGCGAGCGCGTCTTCCCCGGCATCGTCGGCTATGACGAGACCGTCATCCCGCAGATAGTAAACGCGGTGCTGGCGCGCCACAACGTAATCCTCCTCGGCCTGCGCGGGCAGGCCAAGAGCCGAATCATACGCCAGCTCGTCAACCTCCTGGACGAGGCGATACCCGTCATCGCGGGCTCCGAAGTTAACGACGACCCGCTGCGACCCATCTCGGCCTACGGCCGTCAGGCGGTCGAGCGCGAGGGCGATGAGACGCCCATCGCGTGGGTCGAGCGCGATGCGCGCTTCGTCGAAAAGCTCGCCACGCCCGACGTGACCATCGCCGACATCATAGGCGACGTTGACCCGATAAAGGCCGCGCGCGGCGGTCATCTTTTGAGCGACGAGCTGACCATTCACTATGGGCTTCTGCCGCGCGCCAACCGCGGCATCTTCGCCATCAACGAGCTTCCAGACCTCGCGGGCAAGATTCAGGTCGGCCTCTTCAACATCATGCAGGAGGGCGACGTGCAGATTAAGGGCTACCCCGTGCGCCTGCCCCTGGACGTGATGCTCGTCTTCTCGGCGAACCCCGAGGACTACACCGCGCGCGGCAAGATAATCACGCCCCTCAAAGACCGCATCGGCTCGGAGGTGACGACGCACTACCCGACGGACTTGCAGCTCGGCGTCGAGATAACGAAGCAGGAGGCGTGGGTCGAGCGCGAGGGCGTCGAAGGCCGCTTGCGACTCCCCGAGTTCATACGCGAACTCATCGAGCAGATAGCATTCGAGGCGCGCGACGACCAGCGCATAGACAAGCGCTCGGGCGTCTCGCAGCGCATGCCGATAACGGTCACTGAGTCGGTCGTCTCGAACGCGGAGCGCCGCGCTATCTCGACGGGCGAGGAGGAGATCGTGCCGCGCGTCTCCGACGTTTACGCGGCCGTGCCCTCGATGACGGGAAAGATGGAGTTGGAGTACGAGGGCGAGCAGGTCGGCGCGTCGAAGATTGCGCGCGACCTCATCAAGGGCGCGGCGGGCGAAGTCTTCGAGGGCTACTTCGTCGGCTTCGACTTCTCGAACGTTATCCGCTGGTTCGACTCGGGCAACAACCTGAAGCTCTCCGACAACGCGCCCGCCGACGAGTGCGTACGTCTGCTCGAAGCCGTGCCCGACCTCATAGACAACGCGCTCGTCCCCTTCGACTTCACGCGCGCTGACGAGGCGATGCTCGTCTCGGCCTGCGAGTTCGTCCTCGAAGGGCTCTACGCCCAGAACAAGATCAGCCGCAGCGAAGAGGGCGGCTACACCGCCGCCACGAAGGCCAAGAAGGACAGGCGCGGCATGATATACGACGACCTGACGGAGTCGGGCCGCTACAGCTAAGGAGAGACGCTATGGATTTAACTCTCAATGCCGTTTATCTCAAGGTTCCCGAGGGTTACATCGGCTTCGTCGAAGAATTGCCCGGCGCGAACACGCAGGGCACGACCCTGAGAGAAGCAAGAGAGAACCTCCAAGAAGCAGCCGGGTCTCTCATCGCGTCTAACAAGGCTTTCATTAAGGAATTGATTAAAGGCGGCCAAGCACTTTGCGAATCGTTAAGCATAAGCCGCGAAGGAGAAGAATAGAGGTGTTAAGTTATAGCGGTGTTAATGTGCCGGTGCTACAGAACATCATTAACGGTTACGTAACTGGTGGGCACCTCTTGGAATTTATACCTCGTAACCTCTCAACGGAGGACTGTGCCACACCTTTCTGTGGAAGGGCTTATCTGATAAACACATCTAACGAGTTAATCTGGCCTGATAAACGAGACGTGGCAGTTCTAATTAAATTAGGGCTAGTTGAACCTGAAGAATGGGAAGAGTCCGATGAGGGAATAACACGTGCGTATAACCTCACAATCGAGGGAAATCGACTTGCATCACTTGAGGAGGATGCAGTTCTTGCATACTTGTATCAGAAAGACATAAGAGGGCATTGATATCTTTGCTTAGTGAAATATGAAGTTCATACGCTATTCCAAGTTTAAGGGCTTCGACGTGTCGGGGCTCAGCTTAGGCGATTTGATGGAGCTGTTGCAGGACTCCCTGCTCTCTTCGGGGTTCGACGACGATTACTACTGGACGAGGCAGAGGCAAGACCCGGACACGTCGTTGGACGCGCTGAGGCAGGCGCTCTTGCAGGCGCTCCTTGAGATGGGCGAGTTGTCGGAGCGGGACGTGGAGGAGATGCTCGCGGAGAACAACGGGCAGTTCAAGGGCTCGCAGTTGGAGGAGTTGCTGAATCAACTCATCGAGCGCCTTGTCGAAGAGGGTTATTTAAAACTGAGCGAGGAGCCGGCCGACGCGGACGCTCGCAGGAGACAGAGGGGCCGAGGCTACGGCGAAGAGGGCGAGCCCCTGCCGCGTAACGTTAAGTTCGAGGTGACGGAGAAGGGGCTCGATTTCCTCGGCTACAAGACGCTTCGCAACCTTCTAGGCAGTTTGGGGAAGAGTTCCGTCGGGCGACACGACACGCCGCACCTCTCGACGGGCATAGAGGCTTCGCAGTCGCCGAAGCCGTACGAGTTCGGCGACACGATAAACCTCGACGTGAACACGACGCTCCTCTCCGCGATTAAGCGCGAGGGCTTAACCGTCCCGCTCAACCTCGAATACCGCGACCTGCACGTGCACCAGCAGGACTACCAATCCTCGTGCGCCACGGTCGTCATGCTCGACTGCTCGCACTCGATGATTCTCTACGGCGAAGACCGCTTCACGCCCGCGAAGAAGGTCGCGCTCGCGCTCGCGCACCTGATACGCACGCAGTATCCGGGCGACTCTCTGAA
Organism: Pyrinomonadaceae bacterium; assembly: GCA_045807805.1. Taxonomy (GTDB): domain Bacteria; phylum Acidobacteriota; class Blastocatellia; order Pyrinomonadales; family Pyrinomonadaceae; genus QHXN01. Next base: position 2,907 of record JBJMGR010000129.1, read on the forward strand.
GATAGTTCTCTTTCACGACGACGCCGAAGAGCTTCCGCTCGCGCGGCTCGCCACGACGCAGGTCGGCCCGTATCACACGAACACGGCCGAGGGCCTGAAGCTCGCGCGAAGGCTCTTGCAGGCGCAGCGCAAGGAGATGAAGCAGATAGTGATGGTGACGGACGGGAAGCCCACCGCATGCTTCCTCGAAGGCGAGGCGGCGGGCGCGTCCTCTTCGGGGCGGGGACGAACTCGCCGCCAGCCGACACCGTTCGGGGAGCTTCACGCCGGGCGGCGTCTCTACAAGAACTCGATGGGCGGCGACCCGGTCGTGATGGAGGCGACGTTCCGGGAGGTTCAGGCGTGCCGTAAGGCGGGCATACAGGTCAACACGTTCATGCTCGCGTCGGACTACTACCTCGTCGAGTTCGTCAAGCAGATGTCCGCGATGACCTCGGGCAAGGCGTACTTCGCCACGCCCGGCAACCTCACGCAGTTCGTGCTCATAGACTTCCTGCGGCGCAAGAAGAGCCGCGTCAAGTAGCGCAAGGGCCTCAAGCGTCTTTCGCCGGGAGACCTCATTTAGTAATGCCTTGTAACCTCACGCCGCCCTCGTTCGTTATCTCTCTCAGGCGCGAGAATGGCCGCGCGCGTCGGGGGCAACACGGCGCTGCGCGGTCGCATCAACCGACAGGTAATAAAGTCCAGGCGGGCCGCGACGCGGGCAACTTTCCGTGGCGGCGCAACGTAGGGAATAGTCTGCGGGAGACAGTTTGGGAGAGGCGCGATGAGCGAAAGCGGCGGAGGTAAAACTTCGGGCAACGTGAGCGGCGGCGGCGCGGCGGGCGCGGCGCTCGGCCGCGAGCTTGGCCTGCGAGAGCGGCAGCTCGACTCGCTCTTCGAGACGACGCAGGCGGGACTCGCCGTGCTCGACGGCTCGCTGCGATACGTCCACGTCAACGAGACGCTCGCGGGCTTCTCGGGTCGCACGCCCGATGATTTCATAGGCAAGACCGTGCGCGAGATAGCGCCGAGCGCGGCGGACTGGGTAGAGCCCGTCACGCGCCGCATATTCGAGACGGGCGAGCCCGTGCTGAACCTCGAAGTCGCGGGCACGATTCCTGACGAACAGGGGCGCACGCGCCAGTGGCTCATCTCTTTCGTGCCCGCGCAAGGGCCGGCCGGCGCGACCAACGCGATAAGCGTCCTCGTCTTAGACATCACGGACGTGCGAGAGCTTGAGCGCTCGCTCTCAGAATCCGAGGCGCGCGTGCGAATGCTCGCGGAGCACACGTCGGACGCGGTGCTCGTCTTCGACGAGGGCGGGCGCTTTCTCGAAGTCAACCCGCGGCTCTACCGCATGCTCGGCTACACGCGCGAAGAGTTGTCGGAAATGCGCGTCGAAGACCTCATCCCCGAGGAAGACCTCGCCGCGGAGCCGATCCCGCACGCGGAGCTTAACGCGGGCAAGACCGTGCGGCGTCGGCGTCGCTTGCGGCGCAAGGACGGATCACACGTCGCCGTCGAGGTCGTAGGCTCGATGATAGGCGAGGGGCGCATGCAGTCCATCGTGCGCGAGCTTCCCACGGAGTCGCACGACGCGGAGTCGCGCGGCGTGTCGTCGGGCGGCGGACGCGTGATTGAGCAGCTCGTGCGCTCGCTCCACGCGGAGGAGGGGCCTTCGGGCAGGCTCGACGTTCTGAAGGAGATTTCGGTCGCGCTCTCGGCGGCCGTCGAGCTTCTGGCGGAGTCGCGCCGCGTGCCCGCCACGCCCGAGTTCGACGTGGGCCGCGGGATAAACTTCTACGACGAGGTGAGCCGCTTCGAGTCGAACCTCATACGCCGCGCGCTCGAACAGACGGGCGGCAACCAGAAGCGCGCCGCAGACCTCCTCGGCATCAAGAAGACCACCATCAACGCGATGATACACCGCTACGGAATCAACCCTCACAACCTGCAAGGGCCGGACGCGACCGTCGAGGGCGAGGGCGAAGAGTAGGCGGGGACGTACGGAGAAGCGGCCGGGTCTCGATAACAGTGGAAAGATAAATGGAAGCCTTCACCTTATCCGCGCGGATGAGGTGAAGGCTTCTCGTATTCGCGCGGCATTCAGTGAACGACACGCGTCCTGCGGTGATGTCTCTTCGGCTTACGTTTGGCCGCCGCCTTTTTCTTAGACTGCGCGGCCGTCGTGGGGCGTGCGGCCTCGGCCTTCTTCGTGCCGACGACGGCGGGCGTCTTCGAGTCGTCAACGGCCGGGCTCGGCGGGCCGACGGCGCGCTGCCCCTGTTGCGTGTTCACGTTCTGCCGCGTCGCCGCGTTGGGATTGTAGGCCGGATAGTCTTGGGGCGGCGGAGGGCTCGGCCCCGGCTCCGCGGCGGGCTCGGTCTCGCCGCCCGAAGTCGTCCAAGCGGCCCAACCGCCAAGCAGCGCGCGCGCGCTGTAACCTTTCTCGCGTAGTATCTGCGCCGCACGGGCGCTGGTGTGCTCCTCCATTCAAGAGCAGTAGGTAACTATCTCCCGGTCGTGCGGGAGTTCCGCGAGTCGCGCCTCCAACTGGTCGAGCGGTATGTGCGTCGCGCCCTTTATCTTCTTGTCTATCTGGTAGCGCACGTCGAGGACGTAGACCTTGCCCGCGTCGCGAAGCTTCTTGAACTCTTCGAGCGTCACGCGGCCGGGCGGGACTTCCGGCGCGGCCGTCTGCGCGCGCGCCTGCGACGGGCCCGAAAGCGCGGCGCACGTCAACAACACTGCGAGGAAAATTCTACGCTTCATCTTCTGCTCCGTCTCGTCGATTTTTAGCGGGGGGATGCCGAAGAGATTATAACACCCGCGCTGGCTCGATGTTGACAGGCGCGGGGCCGAAGCGTTAGCTTTCTAGCTGCGCCCGGTGTGCGGCGCGCTCGAAGCGTATGAACGGACGACAGAACAACTCCTACCGTTACTATTACTATTACGGCCGGAACCTCGCGCGGAGGGAACGGACGGTAGGGGGCTGTGGTCGCGCGCTCGTCACGTAGGGCACGAGACGCCATAGACGGCCTCAAAGGTTTACCGGCCGACGACCTTCCGCAGTGCGGGAGGATTCGTCGGCCGGTTTTTTTGTGCGCGCCGAAAGGTTTGCGCACCGGAGGTTACAGAGATGCGCAAAGGTGAGACGGACGGCATGACACTACTGCTCGACCACGTGGACGCGCGTCCGGTAGCAGCGGACGCGCGCGAGGCGTCGGTTAGAGATGGAGCGATAGCTGATCGCAACTCAATCGTTCAGCTAGACCCCGACCACCCCGGCTTCCGCGACGCGGAGTACCGCGCGCGACGAAACCGCATCGCGCGGATTGCGCTTTCGTACGAGCCCGGCACGCCCATCCCCGACGCGCTGTACACCTCGGAGGAGCACGCGCTCTGGCGCGCGATACGCGACGCCTTAGAGCCAGCGCACGGCGCGCACGCGTGCGCCGAATACCTCGAAGCAGCGCGACGCATAGACCTTCAGCGCGACGCGATACCGCAGCTAGGTGAAGTGTCACAGCGCGTGCGCGCGATAAGCGGCTTCCGGCTTGAGCCCGTCGCGGGATTGGTCGCGCCGCGAGTCTTCCTCGAATCCCTCGCGGACGGGGTCTTCCTCTGCACGCAGTACATACGCCACCACTCGACGCCCTTCTACACGCCCGAGCCCGACGTGGTTCACGAGCTTCTGGGCCACGCCCTCACGCTCGCGAGCCCACGGCTCGCGGAACTCAACCGGCTCTTCGGCCGCGCCGTCCGCCGCACGCGCTCGAACGAAGCGCTCGAACGTCTCTCGCGCGTCTACTGGTTCACGATAGAGTTCGGCGTGCTGCGTGAAGGCGGGGAGGTCAAAGCCTACGGGACGGGCCTGCTCTCTTCGGCTGGCGAGTTGGAAGCGATGAGCGGGGCGGAGCTGCGTTCGCTCGACCTCGAAGAGGCCTCGCGCGCCGCGTACGACCCGACGAGCTTTCAGCCCGTGCTCTTCTGCGCCGACTCTTTCGAGGCGATGGATGACGCGCTCGGGCGCTTCCTCTCTGCTTGGCGCGGGTGAAGGGTTTCTACTTGGCGCGTGTGAGCGCCGCGCGCGCGGCCAGAGCCTTTCGCGCGGCCTCTTCGGGCGTTGAGGCGAGCGCGGTGAGGTGTCCCATCTTGCGACCCGCGCGCGGCTCGGTCTTGCCGTAAAGATGAAGCTTCACGTCCGTGAACTTCAGAGCCTCGCGCCAGAGGGGCTCGCCCTCGACCCAAAGGTCGCCGAGCAGGTTCGCCATCGCGGCGGGGCGCATCAGCTCCGTCGAGCCGAGCGGAAGGCAGCAGACCGCGCGCAACTGCTGCTCGAACTGGCTCGTCAACGACGCGTCGAAGGTGAGGTGGCCCGAGTTGTGCGGGCGCGGCGCGAGTTCGTTGACGAGAAGCCTTCCTTCGCGCGTCAGAAAAAATTCGACGCACATGACGCCGACCACGTCGAGCGTCTCCAACACGGCGCGTGCAATCTCTACGGCCTCTCGGGCCGTC
>JBJMGR010000130.1:0-6749 GCA_045807805.1 Pyrinomonadaceae bacterium
AGTCGAGTTCGATGCCGAGGCGGTCGGCGGATTTGAAGAGGGAGAGGCCGAGGACGCAGGCGATGACGAGGCTCGTGTAGAAGGTGACGAGGCCGCCGATGAAGCGCGCGGGGACGTTGCCGACGAAGGGCATGTTGAAGGGAGAGGTGACGATGCCGACGACCGCCTCAATCATGAAGCCGGCGACCTGCACGGCCAGATACATCGCGAACGCCTTGAAGTAGTTCGCGCCCATGTGGCGCATCGTGTCGAGACCGACGAGCGGATTTAGCGTTGACTTGAAGCTCTCAGTCCAGCCCGCGACGAGCAGGGCCATAGGGTGATAGAAGACCGCCCACGCGAGCGCGAAGAGCGCGAACAGGAGGAAGAATCCGGGGTGCGCGAGGAGCATGCGGACGAACGAGAGCGTCGAGTCGTCCTTCTGCCTCTGCTTCGCCTGCTCCACCTGCTGCGCCATCTGCCCCGAAGGCGTCATCCCGTCTATCTTCCGCTTAAGCTCTGCCTCCTGCTCGGCCGTCCCGCCGCTCTGTAGCACCGACATGTCTTCCGGGGTGATGCCCTGCCGCGGCGGCGCGGGTTTCGTCACTCCGCCGAGCCAGCCGAAGACGAGCACGCCGACTAGAAGTAGGACGGGGCCGAGCGAGACGAGCGTGACCGCCCATCCCATGAAGTACGGGACGATCATGTCGTCCCAGATGGAGAACTCGCTGAAGTCGGGCAGGAAGTCCCTGTCCATCTTCCCGTAGGCGACGCGGTGTATGACGAGAGAGATGCAGCCGAAGACGAGCGCGGGCGCGAGCAGTTGTCCCCAGAGGCCGCCGAGGAGCAGGAAGCTGTAGAGCAGCGCGCCGCCTATCAGGCTGCCTATGTGCTTCAGAGGGTATGCGAGCGCTTCGGCGAAGTCCTGAAAGCCGAAGCCGGAGCTTGAGCGCTCGTATAGAGAGACGCGCTCCGTTATGGCTTCGAGCGGGTCGCAGAAGTTTCCGCAGGCGGGACAGAGCATGACGTTGCTCGCCCCCATGCGGTTCGGGCACGCGCGGCAGAAGTTCGCGCGGCAGTCGCGGCAGATGAGCGTCGCCGCCTCGTTCGGGTGGTTCGAGCACGGCGAGGCGTGTGCGCCCGCGCACGTCTGCTCGGAGCCTGTGTCGGGGCGTGCGCCGTGGAAGTCTCTCGTCGATACGGCCTCTATGAAGCCCTGCTGCTCGTCCTCTATGAAGCGCGGCTCAGATATGAAGCGCGGCCCGGAGTCGCGCTCGCCCGCGCTTAAGCCGAGGTCTCGCGGCGCGTGCGGCGTTTCAACCCTCGCGTGCGTCTCGGTCGCGGCGGCGTGCGTGTGCGGCCAGCCCGTGACTACCGCGTGCGCGTGCTGCGGGTCGGCGGCGACGGTCGTCACCTCCTCCTCCGTGACTTCGGGAACCTCCTCGCCCGCGAAGACGCGCCGGAGCGAAGGGGCGCGCCCGGCCTCTATCCACTTGAGCGAGCCCTTGCGAACCCTGTCGGTCGGCTGCACTATCCCTTCCGCGACCCACTGCTTGAGTGTCGGCAGGTCTGCCTGATAGACGCCGTCGTGCGTCTCCAACTGCCAAACTTCCATCTCGGCCTTCATCTATTTTCTCCGTGAGAAATCCGGGCGGGGCGCGCGCGTGCATCGGCCCGACGCGCTCTTTGCGAAGACTTGCGACCCCCTTGCGCTCCCTTCTGTTTGATTCGTGAGGCCGTCGGCGGGTCTGATGGGTGTGCCCGTAAACGCGAACTGCTTACGCGGCCCCGAGAGAGGCCGCGTAAGCAGTATGAAAAACGCACGCACCGCCTGTCAACAAAAAACCGCGTGCCGACGGGCAACCCGTCGGCGCGCGCGCGGTGCCGCTACTGCGTGATGCCCATCTGCGCGAGCATGAAGGCGTAGTCGAAGGCAGCCTCGTGCAGCGCGTCGTAGCGGCCCGACGCGCCGCCGTGGCCCGCGCCCATGTTGACCTTGAGGAGGAGCGGGTTCCTGTCCGTCTTCATCGAGCGCATCTTCGCGACCCACTTGGTCGGCTCATGAAAGAGAACCTGACTGTCGTTGAGGGAGGTCTTGACGAGCATCGCCGGATACTCTTTGGCCGCGACGTTGTCGTAAGGAGAGTAGGAGAGCATGTACTCGAAGTTCTCCTTGCTCTTGACGGGGTTGCCCCACTCCTCCCACTCGCCCGCGGTGAGCGGCAGCGTGTCGTCAAGCTCCGTGTTGATTACGTCCACGAAGGGCACGTAGGCGACGACGGCCTTGAAGAGGTCGGGCCGCATGTTCGTCACAGCGCCCATGAGCAGCCCGCCCGCGCTGCCGCCCGTGATGACAAGGCGCTCGCGCGAAGTGTACTTCTGATTGACGAGATACTCGGCCGCCGCGATGAAGTCGGTGAAGGTGTTCTTCTTCGTCATCATCTTGCCCGCGTCGTGCCACTCCTTGCCGAGGTCGCCGCCGCCGCGTATGTGCGCGGTGGCGAAGACGACGCCCCGATCTAGTAGCGAGAGGCGGTTCGAGCTGAAGGTGACGTTCGAGGGAATGCCGTAGGAGCCGTACGCGCCGAGCAGCATGGGACGCGAGCCGTCGCGCTTGAGGTCTTTACGATAGACGAGCGAGATGGGAACCTTCGTGCCGTCTGAGGCGGTCGCGTAGACGCGCTCAGAGTTGTAGAGCTTCGGGTCGTAGCCGCCCAGGACGGGCTGCTGCTTGAGTAGCTCACTTCGGCCCGTCTTCACGTCGTAGTCGTAGACGGACGAGGGCGTGACGAACGACTGATAGTTGTAACGCACCTTCGCGGTGTCGTACTCGCGATTCGTGGAGAGCGAGATGGAGTAGACGGGCTCGGGCACGGGGATGTCGGTCGTCTTCCCCGTCTTGTAGTCGCCGATGCGCAGGCGCGGCGTCGCGTTCCCGCGCTCGTTGATGACGTAGAAGTCTTTGAACATCTCGACGCCGCCGAGCATCACGCCCGCGCGGTGCGGGATGACCTCTTTCCAATTTTCGCGGCGCGGATCGGACGCGGGCGCGGTCACGAGCTTGAAGTTGCGCGAACCATTTTCGTTCGTGCGTATGAAGAAGCGGTCGCCGTGATGGTCTGCGTAGTACTCGTGGCCCGCCTCGCGCGGGAGTATCAGGCGGAAGGCTTCCGAGGGCTTGTCGGCGGGCAGATACCTCACCTCGCTCGTCGTGTGGCTCGCCGAAGTCAGGAAGATGTAGCCGCGCGAGCGCGAGCGTTCGACGCCTATGCCGAACATCTCGTCCTTCTCTTCATAGACGAGGTCGTCCGCGCCCGAACGCCCGAGCGTGTGGCGGTAGAGCTGATAAGGGTTCTTGTTCCGCGGGTGGTCTATGACGTAGAAGAGCGTCCTGTTGTCGTTGGCCCACGCGACGCTCGAAACGCGCTCGGCGATCTTCGTCACCTCGCCCGTGCGAAGGTCTTTGACGTTGAGGGTGTACTCGCGGTAGCCGGTCGAGTCCGTTGAATAGGCGAGGAGGTTCGTGTCGTCCGAGACCTCGAAGTCGCCGACGGACATGAAGGGATGGCCCTTGACCATCTCGTTTAAGTCGAGCAGAACCTCTTCGGGCGCGCTCATCGAGCCCTTGCGGCGCGCAAACGTCGCGTACTGTTTACCCGCCTCCGTGCGCGTGTAGTAGAGGTAGCCGCCCGAAAGGTATGGAACGTTCTGGTCGGTCTCCTTTATGCGCGCGAGCATCTCTTTGTAGAGCTTCTCCTGAAGCGCGGCGCTCTGCTTCGTCATCGCGTCGGTGTATGCGTTCTCGGCTTCGAGGTACGCGATGACCTCGGGGTTCTTCTTGTCGCGCATCCAGAAGTAGTCGTCCGAGAGCGTCGTGCCGTGGACGGTCAACGTGTGCGGTATCTTCTTCGCGACCGGCGGCGCGGGCGCGTTGTCTGTCGTCTGTGCCATCATCTTAAAGTTAAGGATCGAGAGCAGCGCCAGCAGCATCAGCGTCGGCATCGTAAAGATTCGTCTCATCGCGGGGGCCTCCGATTCGGTTCTTCCAAGCGCGGGGATTATCCGCTACGCGGAAGGCAAAAGTAAAAAGGCGGAGGGCAAAAGTAGGGCGATGAAAAGAGGCGCGGCTCTCATCCGTAATTGATGAAGGCCGCGCTCTTCTTCGTCCTCCCTTTTTGCCTTCCGCCCTTTTTACTTTTGCCTTTCCAAGTTGTACGCTTCTGCCGCGAAGGCGGCCTCACGCGTCGCCCTTCGGTTTTAAGTCGCACGGTTTTAGCCGCACCCCCGCGAGGACATTTGAACATGACGAAACGCCACAGGCTCGGAAGGCACTTGAGTGCGGCGCGTGCAGCGCTCGCGGCGCTCGCGCTCGTGACGCTCTGCGCCGCGCACGCGCACGCGCAGAAGGAGGCGCCCGCCACCGTCGCGGGGCGCGTACGCGACGGCGAGCGCGGCGTCGCGGGCATCGCAGTAGTCGTCATGTCCTCAGACCCTTCGCAACGCTTCCGCACCGTCGGCCGCGCGCGCACGGACGGCGAAGGGCGATATCGCGTGGCGGGCGTTCCGCCGGGCCGCTACGTCATCATGCCCGTCGCGCCCGCGTACGTCCTGCAAGAGATGAACAGCTTCCCGCCGGGAAAGCCCTTGACGCTCTCGGCGGGCGACTCCGTCGAGGACGCGGACTTCCGAATCGTGCGCGGCGGCGTCGTGACGGGGCGCGTCACGGACTCAGACGGAAACCCCGTCGTGGCCGAGTCCGTACAGGTCGCGTCCGCCGACTCGTCTAACGGGGAGACGCGCACGCCGCCCGGATTCATCTCCAGCCAGAACGACCGCTCGACCGACGACCGGGGCGTCTACCGCATCTACGGGCTACCGTCCGGCCGCTACCGCGTCAGCGTCGGCAGCGACGGCCGCACCTTCCGCGCTCCCGGCTCGAAATTCTACCGGCGCACCTTCTACCCTTCCGCGTCCGAAGAGTCGCAAGGAAAGATAGTCGAAGTCACAGAGGGCGGCGTCTCCGAAGACGTTGACATAACGCTCGGCGCGCCCGAGCGTACGTTCCGCATCTCGGGTCGCTTCGTGATGGCGGACACGAACCAGCCCGTGCAGGTGACGGGCTTCGGCTACGGCCAAGTCGATCCGAATTCGAGGCGGCTCATGGGCGACTACTCGGGCGGCGGTTCAAACGCGCGCGGCGAGTTTCAGGCGATGGGGCTCGCGCCCGGACGCTACAAAATCTTCGCCTACCCGAGCCCGCTCGATGCCGTCGATTGGTACAGCGACGCGACCGACTTCGAGATAACCGACTCGGACGTGTCGGGCATCGTCGTCAAGCTCCGGCGCGGCGCGTCCTTGAGCGGCGTCGTCACGCTCGAAGGCGTGAGCGACCGCGCGACGGCCGCGCGCCTGCTCGCGGGCGCACGCGTCTACGGCTTCCCTGAGCAGGGCGGCGGGAACGACGGCCCCGGAGGCTTCTTAAGGCCCGTGCCGCTCGCGCCCGACGGCAGCTTCCGGCTGACGGGCGTGCGGCCGGGAAAGTTCCGCCTCAACTTCAACAGCGAGGTTAAGGGGCTCTCGCTCTCGCGCATCGAAGTCGGCGGCGTGGTGCAGCGCGAGAGCGTGCAGGTCGCGGAGGGCGCGCAGGTGTCGGACGTGCGACTCGTGCTCGTCTACGGCAACGCCGTCCTGCGCGGTCAGTTGAGCTTCCCCGGCGGCGGCGCGCCCCCGCAGGGCACGCGCATGATAGTCGTCGCGCGTCGCGTCGGCTCGAACGACGACCAATGGTCGAAGGGCGCGGAGGCGGACGCGCGCGGGCGCTTCCAGTTTGAGGGGCTCGCGGCGGGCGAGTATGAAGTGCAGGCGCGCGCCTTCAACACAACAAGCAGAGGCCCCGGCCTCGTGAGCGAGTCGCAGCGCATATCGGTCGGCCAGGGCAGCGACGTGACCATCTCCCTGACGCTCGCGTCCCCGCCCGACAGGATTACGCCGCCGGGGGGCAGGCCGTGAATAAGTTGACGCGTTCAATGTCGATGACTCGGGCGCTCACGAAAACTCAGGCGCTTCTGAAGACTCGGGCGCTTCTGAAGACTCTCGCGCGACCGAAGGCTCTCGTGTTCGTGACGACGCTCGCCGCCGTCGCGCTGTTCGCGCACGCGTCGGCACGCGTGTGCCGCGCGCAGTCAGCGCCGCCGTCTCAGGCTCCCGCACGGACGCAGCCGCAGACTCCCGCGCAGACGCAGTCGGCCTCGCGTCCCGTGGACGCGGGCGAGGGCGCGCGCAAAGGTGAGGCGCGCGAGAAGGGCTCGGGCTTTATCAGCGGGCGCGTCGTGGGCGAGGCGGGCGAGCCGCTGCCGGGCGTCTCCGTCGCCGTCATGCCGAGGGGTTACACACAGTTCTCCCGCCCGCAACGGACGATTACGGACGAGGAGGGTAACTTCACTATAACCGCGCTCGACCCCGGCCTCTACACCGTCAACGCGTACATGCCCGGCTACGTCATGGATACAGACCCATCGACCAGTCGTCCCTACGCGTATCGCCCCGGCGACACCGCCACGGTGCGGCTCATAAAGGGCGGCGTCATCACTGGCACCGTCACAGACCCGCAGGGCGAGCCCGTCGTCGCCATAAACGTTCGCGCCTACCGCGTGCGCGACCTCGACGGCCGCCCGACCCCTTTCGGCTTGGGCGGCCTCGGCGAAGACGGCACTGACGACCGCGGCGTCTATCGAATGTACGGGCTGACTCCCGGCGTCTACGTCGTCGCC
>JBJMGR010000131.1:0-4797 GCA_045807805.1 Pyrinomonadaceae bacterium
CCGCACGCTCTTCTTCGACTTCATGCCGCTGGAGCTGGGCACGGTGCGCGGCTTCAAGACGCGCTTCCACCTCTACACCGTGCCGGGGCAGGTCTTCTACGACGCCTCGCGCAAGCTCATCCTGAAGGGCGTGGACGGCGTCGTCTTCGTCGCCGACAGTCAGGAGGAGCGCATGGACGCCAACATCGAGTCGCTCTACAACCTCGAAGAGAATCTCACGTCGAACGGCTACGACCTCAACAAGATTCCATACGTCCTCCAACTCAACAAGCGCGACCTCTCGAACGTTATCCCCGCCGAAGAGATGATCGCCGAGCTTCGGCGCAACGGCGAGCCCGTACACGAGGCGATAGCGGCGAAGGGCAACGGCGTCTTCGACACACTCAAGTCCGTCGCCAAGCAAGTCCTGACAGAGCTTCGCAAGAGCTAGAAAGGCGCATAAACCGTGAACCGTGACGAGATAAGGCGACCGGCCTTTCTCGTCACGGTTCACGGTTCACGCGCCTTTCAGATGAGCGACTTGATCATGAGAAGGCCGTCGCCGCCGTTGGAGTAGTAGCGCGGGAGGCGTTGTGTGACGTTGAAGCCGAGCTTGAGGTAGAGGTCTTGCGCGCCCGTGTTGACGGAGCGGACTTCGAGGCGTGCGATGCGCACTTCGCGGCGGCGGAAGCCCTCCTCGACCTTCTGTAGCATACGGTTGGCTATGCCCCGGCGGCGGTGCTCGGGCGCGACGCCGAGAGTCGTGACGTGGCCCGTCGCGTCGGGCTCGATTATGCCGACGATGAAGCCGACCATCGTGCCGTCGGGCATGACGGCGCGATAGGAGACCGAGTCGGGCGAGGTCAGAAGGTACTCGAACGTCTCGCGGCTGTAAGCCTCGCCATCGATGAAGCAGCGCTGGTCTAGTCGCCAGCACTCGTCCAGATGCGCGGCTGTGAGCGGGCGCACGTCGTAACGCGCCTCCGCGGTGGCGGCGGCGCGTGCGCCCCGCGCTTCCGCACGCGGCACGGACTCCCCTTCGCCCCCGGCGGTACCGGACGAGAACAGTCGCGAGCGAAGTTTTTTGAGCACGGCCATGACGGCTAAATGGTAAATGGTGAATGGTAAATAGTAAATAGGGGATGCTGTTTGGGTCACTTGCAAGGCGCGTTACAAAGACTCAAGTCGGACGAGTCTCAACCACCATTCAACATTCACCATTCACCATTTACCATTCACTAAACGACGAGCATGCAGTCGCCGTAGCTGTAGAAGCGGTAGCCCGCGCCGACTGCGTGGCGGTAGGCTGCGAGCACGAGGTCGCGCCCTGCGAAGGCGCTCACCAAGACGAGGAGCGACGAGCGCGGCAGGTGGAAGTTAGTGAGCATCGCGTCCGTGGCGCGGAAGCGGTAGCCGGGCGTGATGGTGAGGCCGGTCTCGCCTCGGCCCGCGCTTATGCGCCCTCGCTCGTCGGCGGAGGATTCGAGCGCGCGCACTGTAGTGGTGCCGACGGCGACTACGCGACCGCCCCGCGCGCGCGTCTCGTTTAAGGCGTCGGCCGCCTCCGCGCTTATCTCGAACGACTCGGGCGCGACGCTGTGCGTCGAGAGGTCTTCGGCGCGCACGGGCGCGAAGGTTCCGTAGCCGACGTGCAGGGTCAACTCCGCGACGCTCGCGCCGCGCTCGCGCAGACGCTCGAAGACTTCCGGCGTGAAGTGAAGTCCCGCGGTCGGCGCGGCGATTGCGCCGGACGACGCGGCGTAGACGGTCTGGTAGCGCTCGCGGTCTTCGTCGCGCGCGGCGAGGTCTTCGCTCTCGCGCTTGATGTAAGGCGGAAGCGGCATGCGGCCGAACTCTTCGAGCAGCGCGGCGAAGTCGCCCTCCGCGTGGAAGCGAACGACGCGTCGCGCGCCGTCGTCGGTCGCGGAAATAACCTCCGCCCTCAGACGCCCGTCGCCGAACGTGATGCGCGAGCCCGCGTCGAGCCTGCGCGCGGGCCGCGCGAGCGCCTCCCAAGTCTCCCCTTCTAAATCTTCGCGTCGGCGCACGAGCAGCAACTCGACGCGCCCGCCCGTCGGCTCGCGTCGGCCTTCGAGTCGCGCGGGGAAGACGCGCGTGTTGTTGACGGCCACGCAGTCTCCCTCGCGCAGCTCCGAAGGGAACTCCGAGAACGAGCCGTCACGCCGACTCCCCTCGGCGCGGTTGACGACGAGCATGCGAGACGCATCGCGCCGCCCCAGAGGGTGCTGCGCAATCAACTCCTCCGGCAGCTCGTAGTCGAACTCTGAAATATGCATTGTCAGGGAATGAATTAACAGGGATGGACAGGACTCACGGGATAAGAGATGTAAGATTTCAAATTTGAACTTTCAAATCCAAAGCCCTCAATCTTAATCGTGTACATCCCGTCGATCCCTGTTAACTATTCTTTCACTAAAACTCAAGAAGGGGATGCCGGTGTCTCCGCGGCTATCTCGACGGCGACGTGCTCCTGGTGGAGGACGACGGAGAGTTGCGCGCCGAACATGAGTATGAGGCTCGACATGTAGCTCCACGTGAGCACGGCGACGACCGCGCCGACCGAGCCGTAGATTTCGTCGTAGTGGAAGTATTGCAGGCTCGACGCGAAGACGTACTTGCCCGCCTCCCACAGAAGCCCCGCGATGATGGCGCTCGGCAGAGTGTCGCGCAGCGTCACGCGGCCGTTCGGCACTAACCTGTAGACGAGCGCGAAGAGCGCGATGGTGATGAGCGCGCCCGCGATTGCGAAGAGGGTCTGCCAGAAGGCGTTCCCGACGAGCGTAAGCCACGCCGAGCGGTTGACGACGCGCAGCGGCAACTGTCCTATCAAGTCCTGTATGCCGACGAGTATCGAGGTGAGGAAGACAGAGACGATGAGCAGCACTCCGACCGCGCCTATCATGCCGAGCGTGAGCGCGCGCCCGTGGAGGAATGCGCGCGGACGCGTGCCCCAGATTCGGTTGAGCGCGCGCTCGATGACCGCGAAGACCCATGAGCCCGCCCACAGCGTGACGACGGCCGCGCTCACGAGCCCGCCCCATCCGATATCTTTAAGTGACTTGATGGTCGCGCGCAGGAACTCGCGCGAGCCCGGATAGATTTCGACTATGTGGGTCAAAGCCTCGCTGCCTGCGGCGAAGCGGTTGCCTATGACGAGCATGACGAGGAGCGCGGGGAAGAGCGTCAGCAGCCCGAAGTAGCTCATCGCGGCGGCGGGCGTGAAGAGGTCGTTCTCGTGAAATTGGTGGAAGGTGTGGCGGAGTATGGCGCTCCACGGCCCGAGGTTCTTCACACCCCATCGCCCGCGCGAGAAGAAGGGAAATGGTCTGCGCAAGTTCTCCATCAGCCACCATTGGAACTTCGGAATGCGGAGTGCGGATTTCGGATTGAAAGATGATGAGAGCGTAGCTGTGTGAAATCCGATTTCCAATCCGCACTCCGCACTCCGCAATCCGCACTCCGAAATCCGAAATCGATTGTCCGTCATTTCCCGCCGCGCCGCAAAAGCTCAGCGCGCCTTGTCTGCGCGCGGCCGTGCGTTCTTCTCAAGCGACGCACGCGCGGCGGCGAGCATTGCGTCGGCGCGGATCTGCTTGTCTTCGAGTTCGCGCGCCTGCTTTAGAACCCGCACGGCGTCGAGCCGCGCGGCGGCGGCGAATATTTCGAGGAGGCTCGCGGGCGGCTCCGGGGCGTCGAAGGCATGAGGGAGTTGGCCGGACTCGCTCAATCCTTCCATTCCGAAGTGGAGACTCAGCGCCCCGTAGGGCAGGTCGTCCGATTCGTTGGCAGCGCCTGTGACCTTCGGCAGTAGCTCCCAGACGAGGGGTGAGCGTGCGCGCAAGGCTGAGAGCGTGACGAGCGCGAGCGTCGTCGTGCGCTCTTCTCCCGAGTCGGTCTGTGCCGCGAGCCCTTCGGCTTCGACGAGCAAGGCGTCGGCGCTCTCCCTCTTCCCGCGCAGCGACGCCAACTCCGCGGAGCGCGCGAGCCCCGCGGCCCTGACGCCCGGCGGCACGTCCGCGCCGCGCACGAAGTCGGCCGCCCTCCGGGGGGCGTCGCTTTCGTCGCCGAAGGCGCGCGCGACTTCAAAGACCTGTCGGACGGCGATTACGAGTCGTGCATACTGCCGCGCCTCCGCGCCTTCGACTTCGGCGGCGACCGTGCGCGCACGCTCCCAAAGTGCGAGCCTCGTCGCCGCGAGCACGACACTAATGCGAGCGTCGTCGCGGGCCTTCACGTCCTTCGTCTCCGACAGCTTGCCGGAAAGTTGAGAGAGGAGCGGCGCGAGAGGGTCTAGAGGGTTCTTAGGCTGACTTGTCGTGACTCCCATCATCTCGCCCAGAGACTCGCGGCTCGCGGGCGCTACGTCGGCCGCGAGCGTGGCGAGGCGCGCGTGCAGCGCGGGCGCGTACTGCTGCGACTCGCGCTCGAAGAACGGGAGCAGGTGGCCGACGGCGAAGTAGAGAGCCTTGTTGCCGCCCACGGCCGGGGCGCGCAGGAGTATCGCCGCCGCCGTGTCGAAGAACGCGCCGTGGACGGCGACGGGCAGCGCCACGGCGCGATAGTACATGAGGCTTATGCCGTCGTCGCCTATGAAGACTCGAAGGCCGGGCGAGACGACGGGCGCGGAGAGCAGCAGCACGTCGTTCCCGTCCGCGCCCGCGTCGGCGCGCGTCCTCTCCAGAAGACGCAGGTAGAGATTGCGCGCGTCCTCCTCGTCGTGCGGAAGCAGTTCGAGTATGAAGTCGAGCAGCGCGGGGCACGCGCCTTCCGCGACGAGCGGGGCGGCCGTCTCGGCGG
>JBJMGR010000132.1:0-8355 GCA_045807805.1 Pyrinomonadaceae bacterium
CCGTATGTCTGCATAGTTTGTAAGTGATAAGTGATGAGCGATAAGTGATAAGAGAAAGCCCGTTGTCTTCTCTTATCACTTATCGCTCATCACTTATCACTAGTTCGATCTGTAGTTTGAGAACTGCATGTTGATGCCGAAGTCTTTTGTCTTGAGGTGCGCGATTACGTCCTGCAAGGTGTCTCGGTCGCGGCCCGTGACGCGGACTGTGTCGCCCTGAATCGCCGCCTGCACCTTAAGCTTCGAGTCCTTGATGAACTTGACGACCTCCTTAGCCTTGTCAGAAGGGATGCCCTGCTGGATGGCTACGTTTTGGCGGACGGTGCTGCCTGCGGCGGGCTCGACGCGGCCGTAGGAGAGCGCCTTCAATGGCACGCTGCGGCGCACCATCTTCTGCTGAAGGATGTCGTTCATGTTGCGGAGCTTCGTATCGTCCTCGGCCGTCAAGATAAGCTCCTTGTCGCCTTCGAGACGAACCTCCGCGTGGCTCCCCTTGAAGTCGAAGCGCTGCCTGACTTCCTTCATGGTCTGGTCGAGCGCGTTCTTGACCTCGGCCAAATCAACCTGCGAGACGATGTCGAATGAGTTCTGTTGGGCCATAAGAAAAATGTCGAGTGACGATGAAGCTCTTGGCTGTTGGCTTTTAGCCTTTAGCTTAAATCCGTCGAGCCTTTAGCGCCTTCTCTCGTGTGCCTTACGTTTTGGGAGTCACCCGCTTAAGCGCGAAGGCCGCAAAAGATATAAAGTTAAAAGCCAACAGCTAAAAGCTAACAGCTTTCTTGTCTCTGCTTTTATAACATTTAAGGGCTTTGAGGAAAAGTTTGATTGCGGCGGCCGGGCGGAAAACTTCTGCGAGCGCGCGCGACATCAGGAAAGCTCGACGCCGAATAGCCGCGCGAAATTCTCTGAGGTGACGCGCCCGAGTTCTTCCGCTTCGACGCCGTGAAGCTCCGCGAGGAACCGCGCGGTCTCGACGACGTGCGCGGGCTCGTTGCGTCGGCCACGAAAAGGCACGGGCGAGAGGTACGGGCAGTCCGTCTCTACGAGCAGTCGTTCGAGCGGCACGGCGAGCGCGACCTCGCGCAGAGCGTCGGCCTTCTTGAAGGTGACGTTGCCCGCGAACGAGATAAAGAGGCCGAGCGCGAGCACATCCTCGGCCATCTTCAGTCGGCCGCCGAAGCAGTGCATGACGCCGCCGCTCGGCGCGTCCCCGTACACGTCGCGCAGAATCTCGACCGTCTCCTCGTCGGCCTCGCGCGAATGGATGATGACGGGAAGACTCAACTTCATCGCCAGACGAAGCTGCCGCGCGAAGACCTCGCGCTGCACTCCACGCGGCGAGTTGTCGTAGTGAAAGTCTAACCCTATCTCGCCCAGCGCGACGACGCGCCCGCCGCGTCCTAAAATTTCACTCAGACGACGCTCGGCCGCGTCCGTATAAAGGCGCGCGTCGTGCGGGTGAACGCCCGCCGCCGCATAGACGCCCTCGAACTCTTCCGCCAACGCGAGCGCACGCTCGAAGTTGCCCCCGCGCGGGTCGCCCGTCCCCACGTTCAGAATCGCGCGCACGCCCGCCGCGCGCGCGCGCGCCAAGACCTCCACGCGATCCGCGTCGAACTCCTCACCGTCAATGTGCGCGTGGGAATCTACGAACATAAGGAAGCGGTCAGCACTCAGCAGTCAGCTTTCAGCTTTGTCTTCCGCGAAGCGCGCGAGCCTTCTTGTCACCCGCCGCTCCTTACAGATGCAAAGCTGAGAGCTGAGTGCTGACCGCTGAACGCTATTTCAGCCGTGTTCCGTTCGGAACGTCTTCCGCGAAGGTCGCGAGGACGGGGCGGCCCTCTTCGCCGACGGAGGCCGCGAGCACCATGCCTTGCGACTCGAAGCCGCGCAGCTTTCGCGGCTTGAGGTTCGAGACGATGACGAGCTTGCGGCCGACGAGCGAGTCGGGCTCGTAGTGCTCGGCTATCCCTGCGAGAATCTGTCTCGGCTCAGGCTCGCCCACGTCAACCGTGAAGCGCAGGAGCTTGTCGGACTTCGGTATGCGCTCGGCCGTCAAGACCTGCCCGACTCTCAGCTCGACCTTAACGAAGTCGTCAATCGTGATGTAGGTGACGACGCCTTCGGCCGTGCCCTGCGCGGTCTGAGCCTGAGCGGGCGGCGCGGCTTCGGCCTCGGTCGCGCCTTGCTGCGGCGGCTGTGCGGGCTTCGACTCTTCGGTTGTGGGCGAGCCGGGAGTGGCCGCCTGCGTTGCGTGCGTGCCCGTCTGCGCGTCTGCTGATGAAGGCGTCGGGGCTTCGGCCTCCTTCGCCGCGTTGCGTTCTGCTATCTCTTTCTCAATCTCTGCCATCGTCTTCGCCTTATCTATTCGCGGGAAGAGCGGCGCGACTTCGCCCGTGCGTGCGCCCGCGCGCAAGTCTCCCCACTTGAGTTCGGTCGGGTCAAATCCTTGCGGGTCGCCTTCGAGCCCGAGCTGTCGCCACATCGCGCGCGTCGAGTCGGGCATCGCGGGATGCAGAAGCACGGCGAGCCAGCGAATGGTCTCGGCCGCGCGATAGAGCACCGCGCCGAGCGTCTCGCGCTGCTCCTCGTTCTTCGCAAGCTCCCAGGGCTTCGCGTCGGAGATGAACTTGTCCACGCGCGCAATCATCCCCCACGCGGCTTCGAGCGCGCGGTGGAAGGCCAGATCTTCGACGTACTGCACGAACTGGTCGCGCAATAGCTCCAACCCGCTCGCAAGCTCCAATGCGTCCGAGTCAACACCCGCGCGCTTCGCAAGAAGTCGGCGCTCCTCGGAGATGTCGGGCGAAGGGACACGGCCGTCGAAGTACTTCAGAATCATCGTCAGCGTTCGACTGACGAGGTTGCCGAGCCCGCTCGCGAGATCGCTGTTCGAGCGTTCGAGTATGACCTGATAGTCAACCTTGCAGTCCTGCCCGAAGGACATCTCGCGCAGAAGAAAGTAGCGCACGGCGTCCACGCGGAAGTGTCGCAGGAGCGTCGGGAGTTCGAGCGCGTTCCCCAAAGTCTTCGAGCCCTTGCGCCCCGTCTGGTCGAGCCACAGCCCGTGCGCGACGACGCCGCGCGGAAGCTCCACGCCCGCCGCCAACAGCATCGCGGGCCAGAGCACGGCGTGCTGACGGAGTATGTCCTTGCCTAGCAGATGAAGTCCCGGCCAGAACTTCTCGAAGAGATCGCCCGCCTCCGCACGCCTGCTCTCGCTTCCCCAGCCGAGCGCGGTGACATAGTTGATGAGCGCGTCGAACCAGATATAGATCGTGTGACGCTCGTCGCCGGGGACGGGTATGGCCCAACTCACGGAGGTCTTCAGCCGACTTATCGAAACGTCTTCGAGGCCGCCGCGCACGAGCGCCGCGACCTCGTTTCGCCGCACTTCGGGTCGCACGAAGTCGGGCCGAGACTCGTAGAGCGCGAGCAGTGCCTCGTCGTAGTCGGAGAGGCGGAAGAAGTAGCTCTCCTCCGAGACCTTATCGACGGGCCGCTCGTGAATCGGGCAGAGCGGCGCGCCGCCCTCTTCTCTCGCGGGAAGAAGCTCGCCCTCGGTCTTGAACGTCGCGCACGGCGCGCAGAACCAGCCCTCGTAGAAACCCTTGTAGATGTTCTCGCGACCCTTCGGCGTACGCCCCGCGGCGGCGCGACGCCAGAACTCCGCCGCGCCCTCGTAGTGGAACGGCTCGGTCGTGCGCATGAAGATGTCGTAGCCGCCGTGCGACGTGTCTAGGCCGAACGCGGCGAACATACTCTTAAGCTCGCCGACGATGTAGTCGACGTGCTCTCTCGGCGTGCGGCCCGTTCTGGCCGAAGCGCGCTCGATGTTCGTCCCGTGCTCGTCCGTCCCCGTCAGGAAGTATGTCTCGAAGCCTCGCTGCCGGTGGTGTCGCGTGAGGAAGTCCGCGACGACGGTCGTATACAGGTGCCCCATGTGGGGCAGACTGTTGGCATAATAGATGGGCGTTGTGACGTAGAAAGTTTTCATGTAAGCGAAGGCTTCTCTACCCCCTTCAAATTCGACGCGGCGATAAGTCGGAGTTGACTTGAATCAAATTTCCGACAGGCGCGACCTTATCCACGCTTGTAACGGCCGCCGCGCGGCACAGTCCAGACGTAGACCGTGCGGTATAGATTCTTCCAAGGCACGCGCACCGCCTTCTCCGGCACCCAGTCGCCCATACGGAAGTCGTGCGAGATTATGAACGAGCCGGGCTTCAGTTCGCGCAGGAGCTTCGGCCGCAGCATCACGTTCAGCGTGTTTGAAAGGTAGAGCGTGACGACCGTCGCCTCGCGCACGTCGGTCAAGAACATATCCTCGTTGCGGAAGCTGACGAGATTCTCGACTCCCTCGCGCCGCGCGGTCTCTTTGGCCTCCTCGACGAGCTTCGGGTCGATGTCGATGCCGACGGCGCGCACGCCGTACTGCTTCGCGGCGGCGATTGGTATGCGTCCGTCGCCGCTCCCCAGGTCGTAGAGCACGTCGCCCTTCTTCAAGTGCGCCTGCCGGAGCATCTCGTCAACGGTCTCGGGCGGCGTCGGCACGAATATCACATCCGGCTCGCGCAGCCTCTTCTTCGACCGTTGTCTATGACGCGCCGCGCGCCGCTTTTGAGTCTGCGCGGAAGACCGCGACGCAACGAAGCGCGACGACGCGGAGACCGCGCGCGCCTCAGCCGTCACGCACGAGAGGGCGAGACACGCGGGCAGAAGGATTTTCGTCAACATAGACTTCATCATTACTTCGGCGAGACTCTCATCAAGTTGATCTCCGTCGGCTATGCTCTCGTCAATACTTCTCGCGTATGAGCGCCATCGCCTCGGCGCGCGTGCGCGGGTCTTTGCGGAAGCCGCCGCGTATGGCCGACGTTATCGTCACAGCGCCCGGCTTCTTCACGCCGCGAATCGTCATGCACGTGTGCTCGGCCTCCATCACGACCATCACGCCCAGAGGCTTCAAGCCGTCGAACAGTGTGTCGGCTACTTCCGAAGTCAGGCGCTCCTGAACCTGCAAGCGGCGCGCGAAGGTCTCGACGAGTCGCGCGAGCTTCGAGAGGCCCACGATGCGCCCCTCCTTCGGGATGTATGCGATGTGGCACTTGCCGACGAAGGGCGCGAGGTGGTGCTCGCAGAGCGAAGCGAAGTGTATATCCTTGACGATGACCATCTCGTCGTGACGGTCGCCGGGAAGCGGGCGCACGTGCTCCGACACGTCCTCGCGCATCCCCGCCGTAAGCTCGGCGTACATCTCCGCCACGCGGCGCGGCGTCTGCTGCAAGCCCGGCCGCTCCGCGTCCTCGCCGACGCCTTCGAGTATGAGCCTCACGCCGCGCTCAATCTTCTCAAGGTCAACGCCTGACTTGTTCGACTCGTCCGCGTCGCCGTCAGGCTCCGTCGCCGAAAACGTTGTCACCATCTTCAAACGCCCCTTAACTCTCAGAACCTTTCAAACGCCCGTAGGCCGCGCGCGCCGCCTCCTGCACGACGCGCAGCGCCACGCCCGCGCGCAATGCAGCCTCGCGGCACTCCTCATACTCGGGCGTCGCGCTCAGAACGCGCCCCGACATGCGCCCGACCTTGACGGCAATCCTACCGAACTCGGTCTCGACAGTCACGGACTCGCGTTCGAGTGCGCGCCTTCTGACCTCATAACTTCGCACGCCGAGCGTCGGCGTCTCCTCAAACAGCAGCCGCGTCAACGCATCACGTTCGCGTGGGAGACACAAGATAGAGACGAGCACGCCGGGCCGCCCCTTCTTCATCTGCACGTTCGTGAAGTAGCAATCGAGCGCGCCCGAAGCGAGCGCACGCTCCATCAAGTGCCCGAGCACCTGCGGCGTGGCGTCGTCCAGATTCGTCTCGACGACGTTCAACTCCTCGTCGCTTTTATCAACGGCGACAACGTCGCCCGCGCCTACGGCCTCGCCGACAATCACGCGCAGCACGTTCGGGAACTTCTCATACTCGCGCGTGCCCGCGCCGTAGCCCGACGCTTCCACTCGCATCCGCGGCAGCGGGCCGAAGCTCTCGCAAAGTGTCGCGACGATGGCCGCGCCCGTGGGCGTCACGAGTTCGCCGCGTATCTCGGTCGAGTAGACCGCCGCGCCGCGCAGAAGCTCCGCGACGGCGGGCGGCGGGACGGGAAAGCGCCCGTGCTCCATCTCGACCATGCCGCTCCCGACGTGCAGCGCGGACGCCTCGAAACGCTCGACGCCGAGAAGCTCGAAGCCTATGCACGCGCCGACCACGTCAACAATCGCGTCAACCGCGCCGACCTCGTGGAAGTGCACGCGCTCGATTGCGACGTTGTGCACGCGCGCCTCTGCTTCGGCGAGCCGCGTGAAAATCTTCGATGCGCGCTGCTTGACTGAATCTCCGAGCCGCGAGCCTTCGATGATGGCGAGCACGTCTCGCAGATGACGGTGCGGCTTCTCGTCCTTCGTCACGTTGACGACGGCACGCGTGGCGCTTATCCCCGAGCGGTCAACCGTCTCGAACTCTATCTCGTAACCGTCGAGGTCGAGCAGCGCGAGCCTCTCCTTCAACGCGCGCGCCTCCGCGCCCGCCGCGACGAGCGCGCCGAGCGTCATGTCGCCGCTGATGCCAGCGAAGCAGTCGAAATAGAGTGTGCGCATTTAAAATTCGATTTGCGGTAAGACCTCGCCCGCGGGGCCGCGCAGGGTCACGTCGCACACGTTTGAGAGCGGCGTCGGCTCTGGGTTTATCTCGACGAGGAACGCGCCCGCGCGCTTCGCCGCGAGCGGCAGGTTCGCGGCCGGGTAGACCAGGGCCGAAGTCCCTACGACGAAGCACACGTCTGAGGCGGCCGCGCCTTCCGCCGCCTCGTCCCAAACGTCCACGGGCAGCAGCTCTCCGAAGAGCACCACGTCGGGCCGCATCAGGTTCCCGCACACATCGCACACGGGCGGGCGCACGTCCGAAGGCTTCCGCCTCAAGTCTTCACATCCATCGCACGCAAGGCATCGCGCGCGCCAGACGTTGCCGTGCAGTTCGAGCACGTCGCGCGAGCCCGCTTCGGCGTGCAGGCCGTCAACGTTCTGAGTCGCGAGCGTGAATCTCTCAAAACGCTCCTGCCACCCGGCGAGCGTCGCGTGCGCGGGGTTGGGCCGACAGTGGCCGAGTACGCCCCTGCGATAGTCGAACCACTCCCAGACTTCCGGCAGGTTGCTCCTGACCATCGAGGCCGAAGAGATAACTTCAACGGGCATGCCCTTCCATACGTCCGTGCCGCCGCCTCCGCGGAACGTCGGCACGCCGCTCTCGGCCGACACGCCCGCGCCCGTCAGCACGAAGACTCCGCGCGCCGCACGCAAACGCTCGCGCAACTCTTCATTGACGAATGAGTCTTTCGGGACGGGCATGGAGACTCGTCGGATGGTAGCAAAGTAAAAACAGAACCGCGAGCGGTAGCGAGCGGGTATCAAGTTACGCCGAGAGCCCGCCTGTCGAGACCTATACCCACTCACTACCGCTCGCGGTTCTGTAACTGCGTGTTGGCGTCGCCGGAAGCGGCTGCGCTATACTTTTCGCTTTTCGGGCGGAGAGCCAAAGGACACCTGAAGCCTTGAACCTTATAGAACTGCAACAATCTTTACGCGAGCGCGTGCGCGCGGCCGCGAACGCGCGATTCGGCGTCGAGCTTGAGCACGTCGCATCCGAAGTCCCGCCGCGCACGGAGTTGGGCGATCTGGCCTTCCCCGTCGCCTTCGACCTCGCGAAGCGCATCAAGCAGGCGACGGGCGAGAAGCGAAACCCGCGCGCCATCGCGGAAGAACTCAAAGAGGAGTTGGAGGCCGCCGAAGAGGTCGCGCGCGTCGAGGTCGCGGGCGCGGGCTACCTGAATCTCTTCTACGACCGGGCGCACATCCTCTCTGGACTGATCGCGACGCAGCAGTCGCCCGCGCCCGACTCGCCTTCCGCCGACGACGCGCGGCCGAAGCGGATGGTCGAGCACACGAGCGTCAACCCGAACAAGGCCGCGCACATCGGCCACCTACGCAACTCGGTCATCGGCGACACCTTCGTGCGAATCCTTCGCGCACGCGGCGAGCTTACGGAGGTTCACAACTACATAGACAACACGGGCGTGCAGGTCGCGGACGTAGTCGTAGGCTTCCAGCATCTCGAAGCGTTGACGCTCGCGGACGTGCGCGCGCTCGACGCTTCGCTCAAGCCCGACTATCCCTTCGACTATTACTGCTGGGACTTGTACGCGCGCGTCGGCCTCTTCTATCGCGGCGGCGACCCGGACGCGAAGGAAGACCCGGAGCGTCTGAAGCTGCGCGTCGAAACTCTCCACGCGCTCGAAGCGGGAGACAACGCGAC
>JBJMGR010000133.1:5000-10305 GCA_045807805.1 Pyrinomonadaceae bacterium
ATGTCAACAGCCTTGTTCCAAGGCAAGGAGGCATTATAGGGATTCCTTTTCGTTTGTCAACTGTCGCGCGGAAATATTTTCAAAGGCCAAATTCACGGCATAAATCGGCCTAAAGTAAGAAGGCCCGGCCGCGCGTAGCGTTGCGCCTAGTGCACTCCGCCAGAATCGAGCGCTCGCGCTACTTGGTTTTACTCTTCGGAATCTCGCTCAGCGCCTCGACCTTCAAAAGCCCACGCTCGTTTATGTAGGTCTTAAACTTGATATCCTTCGACTGCCCTTCGCTCTGCACGCGGATGACGAAGGTCTTCGTGTCTCCCCTCCCCTCGACGCGCATGGGTAGGAAGCCCCTCACGTCGGGGCTGCGGTAGGCGGTGTAGTGCTCCTGCCTGTCCTTGTCGTAACCGAGCACATACACCCTGTCGAAGTCAGGCGAGTCAATGGCGCTTACGTCGTCGCCGACGGTGCTCTTTTCAAGAATGACCCAACTGCCCGGCCGCGTGTCTTTGGCCGCGTCCTTGTCCTTCGGCGCTTGCTGCGAGCCCGTGGGGTCGTCGCCGTCGAGCCTCTGCCATGCGACGAACTCGCGCCCCGTACGGTAGAAGATTATGTCGCTCGGGACAGTAAGCTCGACCTGCTTGCCGAAGACCCAACCTGCGGGCGCGGGCGAGAGCGAAGAAGGTAGACGTACTTTGTACCACAGCTCGTTCGGCTCCTCCGGCTCCTTCTGCTCTTCGGTCTTCGAGCGCCTGCGTTTGCCCGCGCCCTGCTCGACCGCACCCGCCTTCGGCGCGTCGTCAACCTCTGTGCTCTCCTCGGACTTCGGCTTCGGCACGCGCTTCCAGCTTATGATGTCGAAGCGCGCGCCGCTTTCGAGTTTCATGAGGATGTTGTCGTTGCCGACGCGGTCGGGCGAGAAGCGTATGTTCGTGCTTGCGCGCAGTTGTCCCGAAGCCTGCGCCGGTACGTCTTTATCCTCCTGTGCGATGCGGCGTGAGCGTTCTATCATCTCGTGCGAGATAACGTTGCGAGCCTCTATCCAGCCCTCGATGGGCTCCGTGTCGCGCGTGCGCACGTGCAGCCAACGCTCGCCCGTGTCGGGGACTGTAACCGAGTCGAATATGTCCAGCTCGTCGCCGCGCACGACCTCCTTGAGGTCGGCCGCCACTATCGCGGTAGAGCTGCGCACCTGCGCGCGTCGGGCTATGACTGCGCCGGTCTCCTCTTTGCTTGCGAGGGTCGTGCAGCCACAGGCGACGCAGAGAAGGGCAAGAGTTAAGGCAAGCCTGATTCGCTTCATCACGGTTTCGAGTTCGCGCATGTTGGGGGTGGACATTGGCAGGCGACGCGGCGGCCGAGACTCTCTTAGTCGAAGGCTCCGCGAACAAATTACTTACTTCGGCAGTCGCTTTTTCAACTGGTCGTGAAGCCTCTTCGCCTCCGCGTCCAGCTTCTCATTGTAACCCAACTTGCGCAGCAACTCCCGCTGGCGCGAGTCGGGCGACGCCGCGACGCCGACGTGCGTGCGTGCGCCGCCGGGCTCGACGCGCAGGCCGAAGGGTTCGATCAACGTCGAAAGATTTATCTCGTCCGCGCCAGTGACGTAGCGCGCGACGAAGTCTCGCATGCCCGACATGCCGGCGAGCAGCTCGACGAGCGTGCGGTTCCCTTCCACGCTCACGCCGCCGCGTGCGTGGCTTCGGAAGAGTTCGGGGTACGCGTCTTGGAGAGAGATTTTGCACGCGGTTGCGCGCATGAGTGTCAGGTCGTAGAGGAAGGCCACGAACATCCCCTTGTGATAGACGAGCGACGCAGCACCGGCCCAGCGCCTCTGCGAAGCCTCGACGAGCGAAGCCTCCTTCTCGCCGCGCGCGACACGATAAGCGTCGAACTCAAGACTCAAAGTGTTCAGGTAGTCGTTAAAGGTCAACTGACCGCGGCGCATGCCGACGCGAAGCGCCAAGTAGTTCGTGAAGCCCTCGTAGAACCAGTCGTACTCGCCTTCGAGCGCGAGCGCGTTGGGAACCCAGAGGTGAAACAGCTCGTGCGTCAACGCGCCGTCGAGCTGCGCCTTCGCGGCGAGCTTTGAAGGGAGGCTGCCCGAGACGAGTACGACTGTCGAGCCGCGCGTCTCCGCGGCCCAGACGTTTCCGGGCACGGGCTGCGGCATCGGCAGCAGCACGACCGCCGCCTCTCGGGCCGGGACAGCGCGCGTCACGTCGTTGTAGATTTCGAGAATCTCTTCGACCGACTGCGCGGCCTCGCCGTCTGTAAAGGCCCACTCGCCAGCGGTCACGAGCGCGAAGGCCGTGCGCCCTGCGCGCCCCTGCCTCTCTCGCAGATCGCGGCCGATTGCGAAGACCGAGCGCTCCGCATCGCTCAAGTCATAGGCTCCGTCAGAGCCTTTCTCATCGGCAGTCGAGACGGCCCAGTTCGCGGGAAGTTGAAGTGTGACCTTCGCATCGCCGAGCGGCTGCGGGAGAAGGTCGCCGGGCATGAGCAGACCGTGGCCCGCGTCGAGCCAGGAGACGTGAGCCGCGTCGGCGGCGAACGCGGGCGGGGCGAGCTTTAGGTCGTACGCGAAGCGCGTCGCCGCTCGTGCGGCCGTGAACTCGCCGGGCGCGAGCTTTCGCACGGAGACCTCCGCGCCGCCGTCGTCCGAGAGCGTGAAATTCTCTATGCGCTCCGCGAGCCCGGCGATGCTGCCGTAGAAGTTCCTGAACGACCAGGCGGTAGCGGCTTCGCTCCTTCGACCTTCGATGTGGACGCGAGCGGGACTCAACGACGTGACGCTAATCTTCACTTCAAGCGAACGCGTCTTTACTTGAAGCGGACGCGCGCCCGCCGTTCCCGCGAAGAGGACGAAGAAGAAGAGTGCGAAGCTCAGGCGCAAGGGCATATGCCGCATTAAAGCATAAACGTCTCGCGCGGATGAACCGGCGATGAACCGACGGACGCGTGCGGCTCTTACTTGGTAATAAAAGTGGCGTGACGAGCTATAGAACTGACTCGGTTTATATGAAGTCGGTATAATCCAAGGTTCAAGTTCAAAGTTCAAAGTTCAAGACACGTCGCCACCTAACTTTAGACTTTGAACTTGAAACTTGGAACTTTGAACTCGGAATTTTGCGTACTCTTTTGAAGGAAACAAACACTTCGAGCGAGCCCCGCACGGGACGGACGAACGTTGACACGCCGCCGAACGCGCCGATAAAATGCCACTCTCGTACTAAGGGGCAGGCGCTCTACCTAGAGGAATCGGCTGTGACTCTCATCAAGATAATCATCATCACGCTTGCCGTCATCCTGAGCATACTCTTCTTCGGCCGCTTCCTGTTCTAGGCGTCCGGATGAGACTTCATGCCTTCGCGACACCACAACGGCTGAAGGGCCGCGCCTTATCATTCCTGTTCAAGTCGCTCGCACTCCTTCTACTCCTAAACCTCTGCCCGCGCACGGCGCACGCGCAGGACGAGACGCCCGAACAGTCGGACGAGGTCGTGCGCGTCAACACAGACCTCGTCACAGTCCCCTTCTTCGTCACAGACTCGCGCGGCCGACGTGTCGCGGGACTCGCGCGCGGAGACTTCGAGGTGACGGATAACGGCGCTCGCGTCGAGCCCGCCTACTTCGCTGCGGGCGCGGAGCACGTCTCTCTACTCTTTCTCCTCGACGCCTCGGGCAGCACGCGCGACATCATCACCGCGCAGCGCGAGACGGCGCTCGCGCTCTTCTCGCACTTCGGCGCGGGCTCGCGCGTGGCCGTCATGCAGTTTCGCGAGCGCGCCGAGTTGAAACAGCCGTTCACGCGCGACCCGCGACGCGCGCAACAAGCGTTCCGGATTGACTCGCTCGCCGAGAGCCGTACGGCCATCTTCGACGCCGCTCTAGCCGCGGCGCGTGTCTTCGCCAACGCTCAGCAGCAGGCGGAGGAGCGCCGCATCGTCGTCCTCATCAGCGACGGGCTCGACAACGCGAGCGCCGAGCGCTTCGAGCGCGCGGTAGACGAGGCGCGCGCCTCGGGCGTGACCTTCTACTGCATACACCTCCCGCTCTACACGCCGCGCGAGGGCAGGCTCGTCGCGCGGCGCGCATCGAAAGGTTTCCGCGAGTTGGCGGAGCGCACGGGCGGGCAGTTCTTCGTCGTCGGCGACGCGCGGACGGCGCTCGACCCGCGCGCCGAGTACGACCTTCGGCCAGTCTTTC
Source organism: Pyrinomonadaceae bacterium (assembly GCA_045807805.1). GTDB lineage: Bacteria > Acidobacteriota > Blastocatellia > Pyrinomonadales > Pyrinomonadaceae > QHXN01. The sequence continues at coordinate 9,204 of JBJMGR010000133.1, forward strand.
AGGCGATTGCAGAAGACCTGCGCGGGCAGTACGTCGTCGGCTATCACGCGAGCGCCGCCCCGCAACAGCCCGGCACTCACCGCATCGTCGTGCGGCTTACAGACCCGGCTAAACGTAAGCTGCGCGTGCGCCAGTTGAGGGACGCGTACGAATCGAAGCGTTGACGTAGTGACTTCGTCTTAATCGCTACGCGCGCATGACACGCGAGTTCGGTTGAACTACAATCCGCCTTCCGCTCTTAAAATCTCGTCATACAACTTTTGGACTTATGGCCGAACAGAATCCATCCGGGCTCAGACCCATCAGGCGGGCGCTCTTGAGCGTCTCGGACAAGTCGGGGCTCGTCGAGTTCGCGCGCGCGCTCGGCGGCTTCGGCGTCGAAATCCTGAGCACGGGCGGCACCGCGAAGGCTCTTCGCGACGCCGGAGTAGAGGTGCGCGACGTGTCGGACGTGACGGGCTTCCCCGAAATGTTGGACGGCCGCGTCAAGACGCTCCACCCGCGCATACACGGCGGCATACTCGCCGTACGCGACAACCCGGAGCACGCGCGCGCCCTCGAAGAGCACGGCATCGGCCCGATAGATATGGTCGTCGTCAACCTCTACCCGTTCGAGCGAACGGTCGCGCGCGAGGGCGTCACGCTTGAAGAGGCCGTCGAGCAGATAGACATCGGCGGCCCCTCGATGGTTCGCTCGGCCGCGAAGAACTTCAGAGACGTTGCCGTCGTCGTCGCGCCCGAATTCTACGAGCGTTTGACTGAAGAGATGTCTCGCAACGAAGGCGCGCTCTCACTCGCCACGCGTCAGGACTTGGCCCTCGCAGCCTTCAAACGAACGGCCACGTACGACCTCTCTATCTACGCGTTCCTCGAAAGGCAGCGCGGGGACGCATCCGCCGTGCGCGACGAGGCGCACGCCTCCATCGGCACGGGCGGCTTCAGTTCCGTACTCGGACCGGGAGTGTCCGAGCCGCACCCTTTTGAAAGTCCGCTGCCCCGCTCCGAGTCGCTGCCGACTTTCATGTCCTTGACCATGAGGAAGACCGCCGACCTGCGCTATGGCGAGAACCCGCACCAGCACGCCGCGCTCTACTCGACCGGC
>JBJMGR010000134.1:0-5526 GCA_045807805.1 Pyrinomonadaceae bacterium
TCTATACAACCCGGCCATAGGCTTCCGCTGGCTCGTCGAGTCAGACGGCCATTGGAGCTACGTGAAGTCGGTCCCGCCCGGCGAAGTCTTCGAGTCGAACGGCGCGAACTACGGCGGCAAGCGCTTCAAGATTTTTCAGGACGCCACGGCGCGTGTCGAGTTCGTCGAGGGCGAGTTCTACTGGAAGGTCTCGGTCGGAGAGTTGGCGCGCGCGACCGATTACGTCGCCCCTCCCTTGATGCTCTCGAAGGAGATTCCCGTCGGGCAGAGCGCGCGCAACGCCGCGCTTCAATCCGAAGAGGTCAACTGGTCGCTCGGCACGTACACGCCGCTCAAAGAGATTGAGGAGAAGTTCAACGTCAACCTTCCCACGCCGCACACGGTCGCGCCGAACCAGCCCTGGAAGAACGGAAAGATTTACGGCTACTGGGCCGCCTTCATGGTCGTCGCAATCTTCGCGGGCATCGTCATGTTCGTCGCGGCCCCGCGCGCGCGCGTCTTCTCGCAGACTTACGCGCTCACGCCTCAGGCGTCGCCCACGCCCGCGCCCGGTGAGGACGCGAACGAGAAGATGCAGGTCATCTTCACAGACCCGATTCAGTTGAGCGGCCGCCGCAACATACGCGTCACGGGCGGGGCGAACGTTGACAACAACTGGGTCTACGTCGCGGGCGACCTCATCAACGACGAGACGGGCTTCGTGCAGTCGTTCGAGCTGCCGATTGAGTACTACTACGGCGTGGAGGACGGCGAAAGTTGGAGCGAGGGCGACAAGGAGCAGGCGGTCTATCTGCCGTCCGTGCCCGAGGGGCGCTACACGATGCGGCTCGAAGCGCAATGGGAGAGCACGAACCCTTCGGCCGCGCCGCCGCAGTTGACGGTGCGCGTGGAGCAGGGCGTGGCGCGTGGCCTGAACATGATTCTGCTGCTCGTGGCGCTCTCTATTCTCCCGATACTCTCCGCGTTCCGACACTTCGGCTTCGAGCGGCGGCGCTGGGCCGACAGCGCCTTCAACCCATACGACGCGGGCGGTGGAGGAGGCAGCAGCGATGACGACTGAACGCTCGGACTCGAAGACGCGGGACTCGAAGACGAACGCCGCGACGAACGACGTGACGAACGCCGCGACGAACGCCGCGCGGCGCGGACTCCGTTCACGACTGCTCTCATGCGCGTCCTGCCGCTCGGCGACGCTAGCGCTCGTGCTCCTCGCGCTCGCGCCGTGCGTCACGAGCGCGCGCGCTGCCGGGCGGCAGGAGAAGATTGAAGAGTCCGTGATGACGGGCGCGGGCTCGCTCGACATCGTGCGCCTCGGCGGAGAGGACGAGCTTAAATGGGAGCTGCGCCTTGGCAAGAAGACGTTGCGGAACATGGATGACGCTTCGTTCATACACTTCGTCGCACACTTCATGGAGCTGAACATGGGCGAGGTCGTGGTCGTCTCCGTAAACTCGGGCGGCACTGCCTGCCCCGCGCAGTTTCAGGTCGTGCGCATCGTCGAGGGCGGCGCGAAGGTGAGCGAAGAGTTCGGCGACTGCTCAGACTCGCCGACGATAACGCTGCGGCAGTTGCCGGACGAAGAGATAACCTTCGGCTTCCCCGGCTACTATCAGCTCTGGCAGTCGCGCGAGCCCGGCTTCGTGCGCCCGCCGCCGACCACCTACGTCTATAAAAACGGCGTGCTCAAAGAAATGAAGGCGACGCCCGCGAAGCGCCGCGGAAGGAATCAGTGATGAAGTCGGAGTGTGGAATGATGAGAGAAGCGCACGCTTCAATTCATCACTCCGCACGCTGACCTTCGCACTTCAAAATTATGCTGAGTAAACTCTATCTCGTCTTGGGCGTCGGCGCGCTGCTGCTCTACGTCGCGGCCTCTATGGCCGGGTGGGAGTTGACGACCGCGCCGCGCCAGCAGCTACCGCCCGACGTGCGCAACTCGCCCGGCGGCTACCGCTCTTTCCACTTCTGGCATTCGGGATTCCACGGAGGAAAGTGATGCTAAACGTTCTCGCGTCCGCCGCGGCTTCGGTCGCTCCCGGCCTCGCGGTGCAACTGCCCGACCTCGCGGGCGTGCTCGTGACGACGGCGATATTCACGGCCTTCGGCCTGATCGTCTTCGGCCTCGCCTACGTCATCATCGTCAAGGCGTCGCCCTTCTCGATACGTAAAGAGATAGAGGACGACCAGAACACCGCGCTCGCAATCATCATCGGCTCGGTCATCATCGGCGTCTCGCTCATCATCGCGGCGGCCGTCCACGGCTAGAAGCGCGCGGCGTTCGGCTCTTGGCATAACGCCTTTGTGCCCTTCGCTACTACTTTGGCGCCTTTTGCGTTTAAGTTCGGAAGCTCTAAACGCAAAGGTCGCAGAGTAGTCGCTAAGTTCGCAAAGGAGCTTTAAGCCGAGCGCCGAGCGCCGAGCGCCGAGCGCTTCAAGAATGAACCGAACGCCCGTACTCTTCCTTAACGTCCTGGTCATTGCGACCTGCGGGCTCGTCTACGAGTTGTTGGCGGGCACGCTCGCCTCCTACGTCCTCGGCGACTCGGTCACGCAGTTCTCAATCATCATAGGCATATATCTCTCCGCGCTCGGCGTGGGCGCGTGGCTCTCGCGCTTCGTCGAGAGGGAACTCGCGCGCCGCTTCGTAGAGGTCGAGCTGGCGGTGGCCGTGCTCGGCGGCGCTTCGGCCCCGCTGCTCTTTCTGAGCTTCGCGCACTTGAGCTTCTTCCACGTCGTGCTCTACGGCGTCGTCTTCATGATAGGCGTGATGGTGGGCTTAGAGATTCCGCTGCTGATGCGGATAATGAAAGACCACCTCGACTTCAAGGAGTTGGTCGCGCGCGTGCTCGCCTTCGACTACGCGGGCGCGCTCATCGCGTCGCTCCTCTTTCCGATCTTCCTCGTGCCGAAGCTCGGGCTCGTGCGAACGTCACTGATGTTCGGCTTCCTGAACGCGGGCGTCGGCCTCTGGGCGACGTGGCTCATGCGCCCGCTCATAAGGGGCAGCGTCACGCGGCTGCGCGTGCAGGGGTGCGTGGTGCTTGCGCTGCTCGCAATCGCATTCATAAAGGCCGACGCCATAACGTCGCTCGCCGAAGACGCGATGTTCGCCGACGACATCGTCTACTCGAAGACGACCGCCTACCAGCGCATCGTCGTCACGCGCAACCGCGCGGGCTTTCAACTCTTCCTGAACGGCAACCTTCAGTTCAGCTCGGCCGACGAGTATCGATACCACGAGGCGCTCGTCCACCCGGCGCTCGCGCTCGCGTCCGAGGGGGGCCGAGAGGTTCGGCGCGTGCTCGTGCTCGGCGGCGGCGACGGGCTCGCGCTCAGAGAGATTCTGAAGTACCCGTCGGTGCGGGATGTCACGCTCGTTGACCTTGACCCGGACATGACGCGTCTGTCCGAGCGCTTCCCGCCGCTCGCGCGACTCAACAACAACTCCTTCACGGACGCGCGCGTACGCGTCGTCAACGAGGATGCGATGATATGGCTCGAACGCGGCGCGGGGGCTTCGGAAGCTAGGAGTTCATCCTCCGACGCGCCTGCGCCCGAGCCCTTCGACGCGGCGATTGTTGACTTCCCGGACCCGAACACCTTCGCCCTCGGCAAGCTCTACACGACGCGCTTCTACAGGCTTCTAAAATCGAGACTCGGCGTGGACGCCGCCGTGAGCGTCCAGTCAACTTCGCCGCTCTTTGCGCGCAACTCGTTCTGGTGCATCATGCGCACGCTCGAATCGGCGGGCTTCGCGGTTCGCCCCTACTATACGGCCGTCCCCTCGTTCGGCGTCTGGGGCTTCGCGCTCGCGCGCCGCGCGCCGTTCGACGTTCCCTCGCATGCGCCCACGGTCGCGCTCAAGTTCTTAAACGACCAATCGCTCGCCGCCATGTTCACGCTCTCCGAAGACCTCGGCCCCGTCCCGGTCGAGATCAATCGGCTCGACAACCAATCGCTCGTGCGCTACTACGAGGCCGAGTGGCGACACTACGAATGAGGCGCGGACGAGGCGTGCGTGTGCTGACGAGAAGAGAGCTTCTGGCGACGTTCCTCGGCGCGCCGTTCGCGCTCGCCGCGTGCCGCGCGCGCGAGCAAGTCAAGCCTCTGCCGGAGGGCTTGATAGTCGGCGCGTCAGACCGTATAGGCCACGCGCTGCGCGACGGGCTGCGGCCCGAGCCAGAGGCTTGGGAGAGCGCGGGCGTCGTGATAGTAGGGGGCGGCGTCGCGGGGCTCGCGGCTGCGTGGAGGTTCCTGCGCGCGGGCTTCGAGGACTTCGTGCTGCTCGAACTCGAAGAGGAGCCGGGCGGGACGGCGCGCTCGGGCAGCGAGCACGGCGTCGTGCCCTACCCCTGGGGCGCGCACTACCTGCCCGCGCCGTTGAAGGAGAACCGCGCGCTCGTCTCACTCCTCGACGAGATGGGCGTGCTCGAAGGCTCGGACGCGGAAGGCGAGCCCGTCGTCGCGGAGCAGTTCATCTGCCGCGACCCCGAAGAGCGAGTCTTCTACCGTGGCCGATGGTACGAAGGACTATACCTGCACGCGGGGCAGACCGAGACGGACGCGCGCCAACTCCAACTCTTCAACAGGGAGGTGGACGCGTGGGCCGCCTGGCGCGACGCACGAGGCCGCCGCGCGTTCGCTATCCCTGTCGCGACCTCCTCCGACGACGCGGAGGCCGCCGCGCTCGACCGCGTCTCGATGTCGGAGTGGATGCGCTCGAAGGGGTTCGACTCCGCGCGCCTGCGCTGGCTGGTCGACTACGCGTGCCGCGACGACTACGGGCTGAGTTCGGAGCAGGCGAGCGCGTGGGCGGGGCTCTTCTACTTCGCCTCGCGCATGCGTCGGCCGGGCGCGGAGGCACAGTCGCTAATTACCTGGCCGGAAGGGAACGGCCGCCTCGTCCGTCATCTTTACGAGAAGGCACGCGCACGTGTGCGACTCGGCCTCGCCGTCGCGGACATACGCCCTTCAACGCTCTCGAAGGAGAGAGGCGTCGAGGTCGTCGCGGTCACGCGCGAAGGACAGAGCGCGGTGGGATTGCGCGCGGGGCACGTCGTCTTCGCCGCGCCGCAGTTCCTTACGCGCTACCTCATCAAATCCTATCGTGAAGGGGCGTGTCCTTCGCACGTCTCGGAGTTCGAGTACGGCGCGTGGATGGTCGCGAACCTCTTCCTCGAAGACCGCCCGCGCACTGCTTACGGCTTCCCGCTCGCATGGGACAACGTCCTCTACGAGAGCCCCTCGCTCGGCTACGTCGTCGCCACGCACCAGCGCGGCCTAGACCGTGGCCCGACCGTCTTCACCTACTACTATCCACTGACGGACGCAGACCCGCGCGCCGCGCGGACGCGACTCCTCTCCGCCGGCCGCGACGAGTGGGCCGAAGTCGCGCTCGCAGACCTCTCTCGCGCTCACGCCGATGTGCGGACGCTCACGCGCCGCCTCGACGTGATGCGCTGGGGCCACGCGATGATACGCCCGCGCGTCGGCTTCCAATGGGGCGGCGCGCGCCTCCGCGCGCAA
>JBJMGR010000135.1:0-3851 GCA_045807805.1 Pyrinomonadaceae bacterium
AAAGTTCGAGGACGAGTCGTTCGACCTAGTCTACTCGCACGGCGTTCTGCATCACACGCCGGACGCGCGCGCGGCCGTCGCGGAAGTCCGACGCGTGCTCGCGCCGAAGGGGCGCGCGGTCGTGATGCTCTACCACAGAGACTCTTACAACTACCGCGTCAACATACGCATGCTTCGTCGCTTCGGCGCGCGGCTTCTGAGGACGGAGGCGGGCGTGCGCCTCGCGCACCGTCTGACGGGCGAACCCGTGGAGAGCCTTCGCGAGCACGCCGAGCAACTGAAGGAGGACGCGTCGCAGTACTTCTCGGCGGGCGAGTTCCTGAGCCGCAACACGGACGGCGCGGGCAACCCCCTGACGCGCGTCTACTCGCGTCGCGAAGCGCGCGAACTGTTCAAGGAGTTCGCGCGCGTCGAGTTCGCCGTACACTTCCTGAATAAGCGTTGGCTGCCCGTCGTCGGCCCTCTGCTCTCGCGCAAGGCCGAGACGCGCCTCGCCTCGCGCTGGGGTTGGCACCTGTGGATATACGCAACGAAGGAGAAGAAAAGTGATGAGTGATGAGTAATGAGTGATAAGTAGAAAGCGGCTTGCCTTTAACTCATCACTCATCACTCATCACTCATCACTCCTCGAAATGAGAAACGTTTTAGTCACGGGTGGTGCGGGGTTCATCGGGTCGCATCTTGTGGGGCGTCTGCTCGCGGAGGGCGCGTGGCGCGTCTCGGTCGTTGACGACTTCAACGACTTCTACGACCCCGAAGTGAAACGTCGCAACGTCGGGCCGTACGCGGGCCGCGACGACTTCACACTCCGAGAGGCGGACATACGCGACCGCGCGGCGCTCGGAGAGGTCTTTAAGAGGACGAGGTTTGACTGTGTAGTCCACCTCGCGGCGCGTGCGGGCGTGCGGCCCTCGCTCACGGAGCCCTTGCTCTACGCCGAGACGAACATCAACGGCACGCTCAACTTGTTAGAGCTTGCGCGCGAACACGACGTGCGTCAGTTCGTCTTCGGCTCGTCCTCTTCAGTCTACGGCGAGAACGAGAAGGTGCCCTTCGCGGAGGAGGACAAGGTCAACGCGCCTATAAGCCCCTACGCGGCGACGAAGGCCGCGGGCGAGTTACTGTGCCACACATACTCGCACCTGTTCGGCCTGCGCTGCGTGGCCCTGCGCTTCTTCACGGTCTACGGCGCGCGACAGCGGCCCGACCTCGCCATACACAAGTTCGCGCGGCTCATCTCCGAGGGCAAGCCCATACCCGTCTTCGGCGACGGCACGACGCGCCGCGACTACACGTACGTTGACGACATCATCGCGGGCGTGCGCGCGTCGATGGAATATCGTAAGAGCGACTACGAGGTCTTCAACCTCGGCGAGTCGCGCACGGTCGAGCTTCGAGAGTTGATTGGACTGTTGGAGAAGGAACTCGGGCGCGAGGCTGTCATTGACCGTCAACCGCCGCAGCCCGGCGACGTGCCGCAGACCTTCGCGGACATCTCGAAGGCGCGCCTCCTCCTCGGCTACGACCCGCGGACGCCCATCGAAGAGGGCATACGCCGCTTCGTCGAATGGTTCAAAGGAGACGCGGAAGGATGAACGGATAAGTTGCAAGTTCCAGGTTGCAAGTTCAAAGTTGAGAGCTAACGCCTTCCAACTTTGAACTTGCAACTTGAGAAGGCACGCCTTCAGTGAATCGTTCATCGTTTAATCGAGGCTTGCTTATGAAGATTTACGACGAGGAAGAGACAGTCATCAGCCGCCGCGCGGGAGCGGCCGGGGAGTCCACCGTGGCGGAGGATGCGACGCTCGCGGCGACCCTGCCGGAGCCGGGCGAGGTGCCGGAGATTTCGCTCTTCCTGCCCGTGCTCAACGAGGAGCCGAACCTTCGGCCGCTGCACGGGAAGATTGACGAGGCGCTCGCGCACGTCGGCCGCACGGCCGAGATAATCTACGTGGACGACGGCTCGACGGACGGGAGCCTCGAAGTCCTTCGCGAGCTTGCGCGGCTCGACCCGCGCGTTCGCGTCATCGCCCTGCGGCGCAACTACGGACAGACGGCCGCGATGGCCGCTGGCATTGACGCCGCGCGCGGCAAAGTCCTCATACCGATGGACGCGGACTTGCAGAACGACCCGGCCGACATCACGCGCCTCCTCGACAAGCTCGACGAGGGCTTCGACGTGGTCTCGGGCTGGCGCAAGGAGCGTCAGGATAAGATGGTCTCGCGCAAGATTCCCTCGATGATAGCGAACCGCATCATCTCGTTCATCGGCGGAGTCCGCCTACATGACTACGGCTGTTCGCTCAAGGCTTACCGCCACGAGTTCCTCAAAGAGGTGAAGCTCTACGGCGAGATGCACCGCTTCATTCCCATCTACGCCTCCTGGGTCGGCGCGCGCGTCACGGAGATTCCCGTGCGCCATCATCCGCGCACGATGGGCAAGTCGAAGTATGGGCTGTCGCGCACCTTCAAGGTGATGCTCGACCTGATGACGATAAAGTTCATGGCCTCGTATCACACGAAGCCCATCTACGTCTTCGGCATGTTCGGCTTCGGCGCGTTCCTCATCTCGGCGGTCGCGTTCCTCTGGGCGCTCTTGCGAAAGCTCGGCGGCGAGTCGTTCATACGCAACCCGCTCTTCAGCGTCGCAATCGTCATGTTCGCCGTCGGCGTGCAGTTCATACTCATGGGTCTCCTCGCCGAGATGCTCGTGCGCACCTACCACGAGTCGCAGGACAAGACCATCTACGCCGTACGCGAGCGCATGGGCTTCCGCGAAGAGGACTGAAAACCGCTCCACGCGAAAAAAAGACGTGAAGCTCTCCGTCAACACGAACGGCGAGCCCGACACGGAAGCCCCTGCCGCCACCGACGCGGCGGCCCGTCGTCCACGACCCGCCTATCATCACGCCGCCTTAAGAGAGAATTTCAAATCTCAAATCTTAAGGTCTGACATTCTCAACCGCCGTGTTGTATCTTTGCGTTGATGCGCGATGAGTTTGAGGAGGTCTACGAAGGCGCGCGTGCGTGGGCACGCGCGCGCGGCTACGCGGGCCGAGACCCTTTCGACGCGCTCAACAGTCGGCTCTTCCAGGCAACGCCGCTACGCCGCTCGCGCCTCGCGCGCCTCGCGTGGACTCAAGCCTTCAAGCGTTCGCCCTTAAGCCCACGCGCGCTCGCGCTCGTCCCCTCCGGCAGAAACTCGAAGGGCACGGCGCTCTTCGCGCTCGCGGCGCTCTCGCGCCTGCGCGCGACGCGCGACGAAGAGCACGCCGTCGAAGCTCGCGCGCTACTCGAAGAGCTTCTCGACGCGCGAGTCGAGACGCGGAGCGGAGCGGCGTGGGGCTACAACTTCGACTGGCAGGGGCGCGCCTTCTACGCGCCGCGCGGCACGCCGACCGTCGTGCCGACGGCCTTCGCCGTGCGCGCGCTCGTCGAGGCCGCACGGGTGTTCGGCCCGGACTCCGAAGACGACGACGCGGCGCGCCTCTTGTCGCGAAAGTATTTGGACGCGGCGCGCGCGGCGTGCGAGTTCATTATTAAAGAGTTGAACCGGAGCGACGAGTCGGGCGAAGAGGTCTGCTTCAGCTACACGCCGCTCGACCGCACGCGCGTCTTCAACGCTTCGCTGCTCGCGGGCGAGGCGCTCGCCACAGTCGGCGCGTCGGTCGGAAAAGGCGTCTGGGTCGAAGAGGGTCTGCGTGCGGCGCTCTACGTCGCGCGCCGTCAGCGCGAGGACGGCTCTTGGGCCTACGGCGCGGACTCGTACCAGTCCTGGGCCGACAACTTCCACACGGCCTTCATACTCACCTCACTCGCGCGCATACTCGGCGCGTGCGGGCGCGTAGAGC
>JBJMGR010000136.1:0-10332 GCA_045807805.1 Pyrinomonadaceae bacterium
AAGACGGGCGTCTCGATTGTGCCGCGCCGCGTCCGCAAGAGACCCGCGCGCGCCTCGCCCTCGCGCGCGACGACTCGCCACCCGAGAGCTTCAACAGACACGGCGGCGCGCGTCCTTCTTATCAAGGCTCGAAAGAATCATGCGTGGATTCTATTGACGACGCGTGTGAGAAGACAAGTAGAGTCAAGGCGCGAGTCGCTAGAACTATGAACACCGCCTCAACCCGTGAGCGGAGTCAGACGAAGGAGAGGCCGAGGACGAACGTCTCCCAGTCCTTCTTGAAGGCGTCCATGTCTTCGACGGCGAGAATCTTCTTCAGCGTGTCGAAGCCCGTCGGGTCCGAGGCGCGTTTGGCGAGAAACTCTCGGTAGAAGCGCAAGAGCAGTCCGCGCTCTTGCAGGTAGTAGCAGAGGTAGCGCGCCTGCGCGTAGTTGACGCCCGTCTCCTTCGTGTAGAAGTCGTCAGCGCCGAGCGCCGTCAACTCCTTGAACGGGCGCACGCGGCCTTCGCGTATCGCCCTCTGTAGTCCGGGCAGACGCCAGTTCGTGTAGCCGACGATGTGGCCGCCCTGCTCGCCGCTCTGTTCGTAGAGCGAGCCGAGCCCCTCGTTGAGCCACGCGGGGCAGCCGGGGAAGTTCGCGGCGACGAAGGGGTGGACTATCTCGTGAACGAGCGTGCCGCCGCCCGTCGAGATGTTCATGACGAGCGCCTTGTGCTGCGCGGAGTAGTAGCCGTAAGGCGTGTCCGGGCCGGGGCCGAAGAGCGCGGCCCTGTGCCGCTCGTAGGATTCGGAGTCCTTGAAGAGCCACACGTCGAGAATCTCCGAAGGGTCTTGCGTGAAGTAGTCGCGCTTGAGCAGATTGACGGCCCACCTCACCGTGTCGCGCGCGCTCGTCTCGACCGCCTCGCGTCCGCCGTCGCCCACGACGACGAAGGGCCGCTCGACGACGATTGTGAACTGTCTCGAAGGAAGGCGACGCCTGAGTGTCGCGACGTGCTCATCGAACTCGCGCGCGGTGTGCGCCGAGGGCTGCGGCGTTGGAGTCGGCGTCGGCGTCGCACGTGCGGCCGCGCGTCTGTTGTCTGAAGGCGTGCCGCGCGCGCGCGCCTGCGCCAGTCCGTCCGAACCCGTCGCGAGCCGCGCGCACACGGCGGCGAGCACCAGCGGCACGACGATGAATGATGAGAGCAAGCCTGTCTTCAACTCTGCACTCTGCACTCTGCGCTGCGTCTGAACGCCCTCCCTTACGGTCGGGCTTACGGCCTACGCCTTTTCGTGGTCGAGCCATTCCTCGAACTCTACGACGGGCAGGCGCACCGTGAAGCGCGAGCCGCGGCCCGGTTCGCTCGCGGCCTTGACCGTTCCGCCGTGCGCCTCCGTCAGCTCTTTGACGAGCGAGAGGCCGATGCCTAAGCCCCCGTGGCGGCGCGTGGCCGAGCCGTCGGCCTGTCGGAAGCGCTCGAAGACGTGCGGGAGGAAGTCGTGCGCGATGCCCTCGCCCGTGTCTTCGACTTCAAGCTCAATCCAGCGAGCGCGCACGCCCGTCTCCCCCGCCTCGTCTTCGGCTACGCGCGTGCGAAGCACGATGCTCCCGCCCGCGCGCGTGAACTTTATCGCGTTAGATAGAAGATTCCACAGAATCTGTTGCACGCGCTGCCCGTCCGCGATTGTGCGCGGGAGGGCGTCTGCCAACTCGACGCGCAGGTCAACTGCGCGCGCGAGCGCGGACTGGCGCACGCTAAGCTCCGCGGTCGTCGCGGCGCGGTTGATGTCAATCAGGTCGCGGTTCAGGCGAAGCACGCCGCGCTGCACGCGCGAGAGGTCGAGGAGGTCTGAGATGAGGCGCGTGAGCGAGGTCGCGGACGCGCCGATGGCATGTATGCCGTCCTGCATGTCGCCGTCGGGCGCGGACCCGTCGCCGAGCATCTCGACCCAAGCGTTGATTGCCGTTAAGGGTGTGCGAAGCTCGTGAGAGAGCGTCGCGAGGAACTGATCTTTGAGGCGGTTCGCCTCGCGTAGCTCGGCGATGAGGCGCGCGTTCTCAAGCGTCGCGCCGACGTGCGTCGCGACCGCGACGAGGAGGTCAACGTCGTCCTCGCTCCACTCGCGCAGCGCGCGCGTCTGGTGCGCGCTTATCGAGCCGACGACGCGGCCCAGATGCGTTACGGGCACGACGAGAAGGCTCTTGAGCTTCATCCTCTCTAAAATCTCGCCGAACCCGGCGGAGAGCGGGTGCGTCCCGACGTTGTCGGCGACCAGCGGTCGGCGAGAGGTCTTCAGGGCGTAGCGTATCGGCGAGCGTTCGCGCACCTCAAGCCAGTCCGTGATGGGCTCGACGCCGTCGGCGCACCACTCGCCGTAGTAGTCCTCGTGCTCGCCGTCCGCGAAGAGCACGGCGACGCAGCGGTCAACGTCTAAGACTTCGCCGACGCGCTCGATGACGGCGCGCACCTTCTCGCGCGGCTCGTCGCCGCGTTGGAGCGAGAGCAGGAGGCGATTGACGACGGCCTCGCGCTCGGCCTGCGCCTGTATGGTCGAGAAGAGGCGCGCGTTGACTATCGTCTCGGCGGCCTGCGCGGCGAGTATTTCGAGCAGCCGCAGTTCTCTCTCGGTGAAGCCGCCCGCGCGGTTCGCGATGTAGATGAAGCCTATCAGCTCGCGCTTTATCTTCAGCGGCACGCACAGGACGCTTCGCACGCCCCAACGCTCCGCGAAGTGTCGGTTGAGCCGCGCGTCCGTGGTGGGCTCGTTCGAGACGAACGACGCGCCGGTCTGGTAGACGGGCGCGGCGGGGCTCTCGCGTTCGAGTGTGAAGTGAAACTCGCGCAGTAGTTCGGGCGGCGTGTTGTAGCCGGGAGCTTCCGCTCGCACGGCGTTCGTGCGGCGGTCGAAGGTCGCGATGAGGCCCATCTCGCCGCCGACGAGTTTCGAGATTGCGCGCGCTAGTCGGCCCGAGATGTCCGACGTGTCGGAGAGCGTCGAGAAGGTTCGCGTTATCTCGAAGAGGCCGCGAAGCTCACGCTCGCGCTCCCAGCTCTCTTCGAGCAGTTGCGTCTTCTCGATGGCAATCGCGAGCGGCGCGGCGAGACGTTCGAGCGCGGCGAGTTGGCGACGCCCGTACGCGCCCTGCTCGCGGCTCGTCAGATTCAGGCTCCCGACCGCGCGCCGCATAGAGAAGAGCGGCACGCACGCGGCCGAGCGGAAGCCCTCGCGACGCAAATCCGCGTAGACGTTGAAACGCTTCTCGGCTTCGAGGTCTGGGATGACGACCGTGCGCCGCTCTGTCAGCGCGAGTTCCGTGACGGAGCCTTTGAGCGGCCCGCGCGCGCCGACCGAGAGAGAGCCCGCGCGCTCGCCCGAGAGAGCGAAGACTCGCAAGGTCTCGCCGCCCTCTTCGCACAGAGCGAGGGTCGCGCGGTCGAACGGGACGAGCGCGCGCACCTGATCGGTCGCAAGCTCGAAGACCTCTTCGATGGTGCGGCCCGTGTTGACGGCGGCGACGATGCGGTTGACCGTTTCGAGCTGCTCGTTCGCCTCGGAGAAGTATTCGACGAGCGCGCGAAGGCGCTCCGACTCCGAGTCCGAAGAGTCCAACGAGGGCTGTCCGCTCGCGTCAGTCATCTGGCGCCGCACAACTCCTTATCTACTTCGCTTTCTTATGCCGTTCGACGATGCGGAGGGGCGTGGCGAAGAAGTCGAACTCCTCTCGGAGGCGGTTCTGTAGGAAACGCTCGAACGAGAAGTGTATGCCGGGCCTGCCGCCCGCTGTGAAGACTATGAACGTGGGGGGACGTATGCCCGCCTGCGTGACGTACTGTACGTGAAGGCGCGACTGTCCGCCCTTGACCGGCGCGATTGCCGTCGGCACCCGGCCCGAGGTCATCACGCGCTCGAAGAAGGCGTTGACCTGCGAGGTCGGAATCCTTCGGTTGCGCGCCTCGTTCGCGCGGAGTGCGAGCGGAAGTATGCGCTCGACGCGCTGACCCTTGAGCGCGGAGGTCGTGATGATGGGAGCCCATTCGAGAAACTTCATCTTGAAGCGAAGGCCGCGCTCGAACTCGGAGACGCTGTGCGTGTCCTTGTCGGGCACCAAGTCCCACTTGTTGACGGCGAGGATGATGGAGCAGCCCGCGTCGAGCGCGTAGCCCGCGATGTTCGCGTCCAGAGCCGTCACGCCCTCCTCCGCGTCGATGACGACGACGGCCACGTCCGCGCGTTCGAGACTCCTTCGCGCCATCAAGACCGAGAGCTTCTCCGCCATCTCTTCGGTCTTGCCCTTGCGCCGAATCCCCGCGGTATCGACGAGCCGGAACGTGTGCCCCTCGGATTCGAGCAGGGTGTCTACGGCGTCGCGCGTCGTGCCCGCGACGGGCGAGACGATGACGCGCTCCTCGCCGAGTATTCGATTCAAGAGCGAAGACTTCCCGACGTTCGGCCGCCCGACAATCGCGAGACGGACTTCGCGCGCGCGGCCTCCGGTCTCTTCCGTCTCGTCCGCCTCCCGCGGCGGCAGTCTTTCGACGAGCGCGTCGAGCAGTTCCGCGACGCCGTCGCCTATCTCGGCCGAGACCGGCACGACATCGTCGAAGCCGAAGCGGTGAAACTCCGAGGCGTGAGCTTCGAGCTTCGCGGAGTCAACCTTGTTCGCGGCGACGAGGACGGTCTTGCCCGTCGAGCGTAGAAGACTCACGATCTCTTCGTCGAGCGAAGTGACGCCCGCGCGCGCGTCAACGACCCAGAGGAGCGCGGCCGCCTCCGTGATTGCGAACTCCGCCTGTCGGAAGATGTGCGCGGGTATGACCTCCGTCTCGTCCGGGACGATGCCGCCCGTGTCCACGATTGAGAAGCGTCGGCCCGCCCACTCCGACTCGCCGTATATACGGTCGCGCGTTATCCCCGGCTCATCGCCGACTATCGAGCGGCGCTCGCCCACGAGGCGGTTGAAGAGAGTTGACTTCCCCACGTTCGGCCGCCCGACAATCGCCACGAGCGGCAGCACTCCCCCCTGCGACGTGGACGAAGGCATCGCTTCATCGACATCAGTCCTATGTTCGGTATCGTTCTCAGGCTCTTGCGTCATCGAATGAAGTGTAGCTTGGGGTGAATGGCGTAGCAAGGAAGTCGTCGTAGACGCCCGAGTTAAAAAACTCTTGCGCCGAACACTCGGACGGCGATACTCTGCGCCGCGATGCGACTGCACGACTCGATACGGAGATTCTTCGACGCGGCGCGCACGCGTCTATCACGCGCGGGCGGCGGCGACGGCGACGCGCTCGCGCCGCACCTCGAACTCGGGCGTCGAGGCGAGAGGCTCGCGGCCGAGCACCTGCGCGCGCAGGGCTACAGACTCGTCGCGTCGAACTTCCGTGTCGGCGTCGGCCGCAACCGTCGCGGCGCGGTCGTGCGAGCCGAGATCGACCTCGTCGCTTACGAAGGCCCGACGGTCTGCTTCGTCGAAGTCAAGACGCGCGCCTCCGACCGCTTCGCCGCGCCCGAGGCCAACGTAGACCTACGCAAGCAGCGGCAAGTCACACGCGCCGCGCGCGCATACCGCCGCATGCTCGGCCTCACGAGCGCGCCCTATCGCTACGACGTTATCAGCGTCGTGCTCCCGCCGCCCCGTACTGAAGGCGACGCGCCTATGCCCCGACTCGAACTCTTCCGAGGCTTCTGGACTGAAGACAAATTCCGCAAGCGCCGCTGGTCTGATTGGGGGAGGAACAGTTAACAGGGACGGACGGGATTTACAGGATGGGGATACGGGATTTTAGATTCAATCTGAAATCTGAAACTCTTATCCTGTGTGTCCTGTCTATCCCTGTTGATTCCCCTTCCGACTCGGACTTTTTCGTGACCCGAAGCGGCGCACGCGTGATATGATGCGCGCCTCCCCATAGGTTCTCTTTTCCGACCTCAG
The DNA here is from genome assembly GCA_045807805.1 of Pyrinomonadaceae bacterium. GTDB lineage: Bacteria > Acidobacteriota > Blastocatellia > Pyrinomonadales > Pyrinomonadaceae > QHXN01. The sequence continues at coordinate 5,919 of JBJMGR010000136.1, forward strand.
TCCGTAAAAATCTATGAACACCAGAAGAGCATTCGTCTCGCTCGCGATTCTCGCGGCCCTCTGCCTCATCGCCTGGTCTGTGCTCGCGCACGAGGGCGAGCACCACAGCCCCGGCGGCAACGGGCAGCCCGGCGACGCGCCGATGGCCGCGATGGCCTTCACACCCTGCACGGGCGGTATGGCGGGCACGTTTCCCTGCAACAAGGTTGACCTCGCGTCGTTCCTCCCCGTCGCGGACATTGACGGCACGACCAACGCGGGCATCACCTCCAACGACGTTTGGGGCTGGACTGACCCTCTGACTAACAGGGAGTACGCGCTCCTCGGACTCTCGAACGGCGTCGCGTTCGTGGACGTGTCGAACCCGACCGCGCCCGTATACCTCGGCAACCTCCCCGGCCACACAGTTGACTCGCTCTGGCGCGGCATGAAGGTCTACCGCAACCACCTCTACGTCGTCAGCGAGGCCGCGGGCCACGGCATGCAGGTCTTCGACCTGACGCAACTCCGCAGCGTCTCTCCCATCCCGAAGACCTTCAACGAGACGGCGCACTACGACAACTTCACGAGCGCCCACACCATCAACATCGACGAGGAGACGGGCTACCTCTACGTCGCGGGGAGCAGGCCCAATCCGAGCCGCACGCCCAACGTAGACACATGCCCCGGCGCGACACCCACGCGCGGCGGCGGCCTACACATGATTGACGTTCATAACCCGGCCGCGCCCGCCTTCGCTGGCTGTGTCAACGACGACGGGTACACGCACGAGACCGAGTGCATCATCTATCGCGGGCCGGACGAGCAGCATCGCGGCCGAGAGATTTGCTTCAGCTCCAACGAGGACACGCTCACGATTGTCGATGTGACCGACAAGTTCACACCCTTGCAACTCTCGCGCACGCCCTACGCTGGCTCGGGCTACACGCATCAAGGATGGCTCACGGGCGACCAGACGCGCTTCCTCCTCGACGACGAGCTGGACGAGCAGCAACAACACCTCGCGAGGAACAGGACTATCGTATGGGACGTGTCCGACCTCGACGCTCCCTTCGTGCGAGGCACCTTTCAGGGAGCCACGCCCTCGATAGACCACAACCTCTACGTGCGCGGGCTATATGCCTTCGAGTCGAACTACCGCAGCGGCGTGCGCGTCATAGACGTGCGCGACGCGGCCAACGCGAACCTCAACGAGGTCGCCTTCTTCGACGTGTACCCCGTTGACGACCAGGCGCTCTTCAACGGCACTTGGAGCAACTACCCCTTCTTCGCGAGCGGCACCATCATCGCGAGCGGCATCGAGCAGGGCCTCTTCGTGCTGCGCCCGCAGATAGGGCTCCCCGTCCGTATAGACTACGAGCCCTTCTTCGTGCGCCAGCAGTATAAAGACTTCCTCGGCCGCGAGCCGGACGAGTCGGGCCTCGCCTTCTGGACTCACGAGATAGAGCAGTGCATGGGCGACGCGCAGTGCCGCGAGGTCAAACGCATCAACGTCTCGGCCGCCTTCTTCCTCTCGATAGAGTTCCAGAACACGGGCTACCTCGTCGAGCGCATCTACAAGAGCGCTTACGGCGACGCGACCGATGCGTCCACGGGGCTCGTCGTGCCCATCATGAGACGAAGCGAGTTCCTCGCGGACATACCCGTCATAAGGAACGGCCTCATCGTCGGCGTGGGCAACTGGCAGGCGCAGTTGGAGACGAACAAGGACGCATACGCGCTCGCCTTCGTACAGCGCCAGCGCTTCACGGACGCCTTCCCCTCGACGTTGTCGCCCGCCGAGTTCGTGGACAGGCTCGACGCGAACGCGGGCGGCGTGCTCGACTCGAACGAGAGGGCGAGCCTCACGGGGGAGTTGACTGCGAACAACACGAACGCGGGGCGCGCCTCCGTGCTTCGCAAGGTCGCGGAGGACTCAGACCTCGCCGCGCGCGAGAAGAGCCGCGCCTTCGTCTTGATGCAGTACTACGGCTACCTTCAGCGCAACCCCGACGACGCGCCCCAATCGAGCCTGAACTTCGACGGCTGGAACTTCTGGCTCGCGAAGCTCAACCAGTTTGGCGGCGACTTCGTCCGCGCCGAGATGGTCAAAGCCTTCCTCGACTCGACGGAGTACCGCCAGCGCTTCGGACAGTAAAGGCGGCGGACGAAAGCGGAAGGATGAGGGATGAAATCAAGACCTGCTTTCATCCCTCATCCTTCCGCCTTCATCCTTCCAACGGGGGCCGCTTGACAAGCATTGGCGAATCTGTAGAATTTCAAATGCTCACGCGGGAGTAACTCAGCGGTAGAGTGCGACCTTGCCAAGGTCGAAGTCGCGGGTTCAAATCCCGTCTCCCGCTTCGCGTGAAAAGAAGGGCGGATGGAATTCGACTCCATCCGCCCTTCCTGCTTTTACACGCGCCCCGGCCCTCCCCCTACATCCCGACCCAACACGCCGCACACAATCCCACACCCCGGCAGAATTGACCGACGCGGACTGTTTATAGTAGGTTACTTTTCACTTAGACGCGCCCCCATGACCACGCCGCGACACCGCGACAGTCAAGGCTGCTGGCGACTCTGAGGCGGGCTTGAGAACCTCAAACAGTCCGAAAAATTTTCACGGCGGCGTAGCCAAGTGGTAAGGCAGAGGTCTGCAAAACCTTTATTCGTCGGTTCGATTCCGACCGCCGCCTTAATAGAATCAATAACTTAGGGGCAGCCAACTGGCTGCCCCTAGTCATTTGGTCTGCCAACGGTCTGCCAAATCCTAAGCCGTATTCTTCTGCTTACTCCCTCTGTTGCTGTAAAGCATCTTTTCAAGTCGCGCCGTCGCCTGTTGTTGCATGGTAGGCAGGACGTGCGAGTAAGTATCTAGCGTGAGCACGATTGTTGAGTGTCCAAGCCGCTCGCTTACTACCTTTGGGTTTTCCTCTGCCATCAGCAGCAACGTGGCGCAGGTGTGGCGCAGGTCATAGAGCCGTATGCGTGGCAGTTCCGCCTTTTCAAGAATTGGACGGAAGTAACGATATGTGAGATTTGGGATTGATAGCGGCGTTCCCTCTTCACTACAAAAGACTAAATCGTGAGCGTGCCACGATGCGCCCGCTTGCAGCCGTGCCTCTGCCTGCTGGCGCTTGCGAACAGCCAGCTTATTCAGAAGCGGCGCAGGCAAAAAGATTGTGCGACGGCTGCGCGCCGTTTTAGGCTGTTCAAAACTCCAACTCTTCTCATGCCGGACTAGCGCCCGCTTGATCTGCGCCGCTCCGCTCGTCATATCAATGTCAGACCATTTAAGCGCAAGATATTCCTCCGGTCGCATCCCTGTCAGTAATGCGAACTCAAAGATTAGGCCGTGAGGCATTACGTGCGCAGCCTCTAAAAAGCTGGCAGCTTCATCCGGCGATAACACGCGCTGCTCTTTGTGTGGTACTTTTGGAAGCTCTACTAGGTCGGAAGGATTGCGCTGAATAAGCCCCCACTTACAAGCTTGCCTTAGCGCGTTGTGAATGGCGGAATGAGTATGTCTGACTACTCTTGCGCTCAGACCTCGCGCCTGCATTTCGCCATAGACTTTTTGAATGTCCAAAGGTTGCAGCTTATCCAAGCGCCCCCGCCCAAGCGGGCCGCGTATGTATCTTTCAAGCAAACCGGCGTAACCGTCTGCCGTCCGCCGCGAGACGCGCGGGCGTGCTGCCGCCTCAAGCCACTTGTTCAAATAGTCATTGACAGTGAGAGCGGTAGGCTCAACAAAAATACCCTTGTCCTTGTCGCTCAAAGCGCCGTTAAGGTACTTTTGCGCATCCTTTAGCGTGCCTCTGATTTGCTTGGCGACGTAGCGGCGTCTACCGTCCGCGTCGCGCCCTAAAAAGATGCTGACGAGGTATAGGCCCTCACGCTTCTTTTTTATATTCCCACTTCTACGCGGCTGGGGTTTCTTTTCCTGCATGGCCTACCTCCAAGAGAATGTCTAACGACAGGATTATAGGTTAACCTATAATCCCCGTCAACAATAAACTATAGCTTGACCTATAGCACCCTAGCACCTAGGAGGTTCCCTACAGTCTGTGTAAGTGGCGATAATCAACCATTGCAGTCTCGAAAGGACAAGATTATGCCACCGATTAGACCCGAACTCCTCGACGAGTTGCTCAAGGATTACCAGAAGCCGGATGACCTGCTCGGTCAAGACGGCCTGCTGCAACAGCTCACCAAGGCCCTCGTCGAGCGTGCCCTCGACGGCGAACTCACTCACCACCTTGGCTACGAACGTCACGACTCTTCGGGCGACAACTCCGGCAACTCTCGCAACGGCACCACCCCGAAGACGCTCAGAGGCAAGCGCGGGCAGGTGCAGATCGATGTGCCGCGCGACCGCACCAGTGAGTTCGAGCCCCAGCTCGTCAGGAAGGGGCAGACCCGCTTCGACGGC
>JBJMGR010000137.1:0-7948 GCA_045807805.1 Pyrinomonadaceae bacterium
CGCAAGAGCCCTTCAGAGCGATACCAGTCTGTCGAGGCTCTGAGCGAAGACATCACGCGCCACCTCGAAGGCCGCCCCGTCAGCGCGCCGCCCTTCTTCCATGCGGGCTCGGGCCGGTTGCTTATGCCCGCGCACGACCCCGCCCCCGACATCACTTCGCTCGCCGTGCTGCCGCTGAAGATTCTCGACCAGCCTGCGACCGGCGACACAGGGATGGACTACCTCGGCGTAGGACTCGCCGACGCGCTCATCACGCGCTTGGGCGGCGTGCGCCGCTTCGCCTTGCGGCCGACGAGCAGCGTCGTGCGCTACGCCGCGCATGACGCAGACCCTCTGACGGCGGGCCGCGAACTCGGCGTCTCGTACGTCCTGGAAGGGCGCGTGCGGCGCGTGGGCGAGCGCATACGAGTCACCGTCCAACTGCTCGACGTGCGCGCGGGTTCGACCGTCTGGGCCGGGCAGTTCGACGAGAGCGCGGCGGACGTTCTACAGCTCGAAGACTCTATCTCCAGTCACGTCGCCGAAGCACTGATACCGCAGCTAACGGGCGGCGAACGTCTCCGACTCGCCAAGCGCGGCACCGACAACGCGGACGCTTATGAGGAGTACCTGCGCGGACGTTACCACTGGAACACCTTCACCGAGGAGGGCTTCGCGAAGGCGCTCGTGCACTACAGCCGCGCCGTCGCCCTAGACCCCGACTACGCGCTCGCATACGCGGGCATTGCGGACTATTACAACTGGCTCGGCGTCTACACCGTGCTGCCCTTCGCGGAGACTTCGGCCGCCGCGAAGGAGGCCGCGCTCAAGGCCGTCGCGCTCGACGACTCGCTCGCGGAAGGCTATGCCTCGCTCGGGTTCTCGACGCTCATGCACGACTTCGACTGGGACGCGACCGAGCGCCACTTTCGTCGCGCGATTGACCTCAACCCTTCCTACGCGACAGGACGTGTCTGGTACAGCTACCTGCTCGGCATGGAGGGACGCTTCGACGAGGCGCTCGCGCAGGTGCGCCGCGCGATAGACCTCGACCCGCACACGCCCATCGTCCGGCAGACGATGAGTTGGGCCTACTTCTACAGCCGCCGCTACGACGAGGCGGTCGCGGCCGCGCGCCAGTTCTCTTCGCGCGAGCCGAACTACGGGCTCGGCCTCATCTTCCTCTCGCTCGTGATGTTCCACACGGGCCAGCACGAAGAGGCCCTGCGCGCCGTAACGCGGGCGTCCGAGTTACTCGGCCGTACGCCCTACACGCTCTGCTGGCTCGCGACCGTGCACGCCGCCGCCGGGCGAAGGGAGCAGGCGCTCGCGATACTCGACGAGGTTCGCGAGATGGCGAGCGGCCGATACGTCTCGCCCTATCTCGTCGCGATGGTTCACATGCGGCTCGGCGACGAAGGCTCAGCGCTCGCGGAGCTTGAGCGCGCGCTAATCATTCGCGATGGGCGTCTCGCATGGCTCGGCGTCGATCCACTCTTCGACGAGCTACGCGGCCTGCCCCGCTTCGAGGACTTGCTGCGGCGCACGAACAACCCGCTCGCCTCGCGGCCAAGCGCGCAGCCCGAACCCGTCACGGGCCAGAGATCAATCGCCGTGCTCCCGCTCAAGGTCGTGAGCACCGAAGGCGCGGGCGGGACGGGCAGCGCGGGAACGGGCGACGACTACCTCGGCGTCGGGCTCGCCGACGCGCTCATCACGCGCCTGTCGAACGTCCACCGCTTCATCGTGCGCCCGACGAGCAGCGTCCTACGCTTCCGCGACGAGGCGGCCGACCCGCTCGCCGCGGGCCGTGAGCTGGGCGTTGACTACGTGATCGACGGGACGGTGCGCCGCGCGGGAGAGGCATTCCGCGTCACCGCGCAACTGCTCTCGGTCGAGGAGGGCTCGACGCGTTGGGCGGGCCGCTTCGACGAAGAGTACACGGACGTGCTCCGGCTCGAAGACTCTATCTCCGAGCAGGTGGCGCGCGCTCTGCTGCCTCATCTCACGGGCGACGAGCGCGAGCAGCTCGCGCGTCGCGGCACGGACAACGCCGAAGCCTACGAGGCTTTCCTGCGCGGCCGTTATCACTGGTACACGATGAGCGAGGAGGGCTTCGCGAAGTCAATCTCCTGCTACCGGCGCGCGGTCGCCTTAGACCCGAGCTACGCCGAAGCGTACGCAGGGATGGCCGAGTATCACTGCTGGCTCGCCGTCTACGGGCTGGCCGAGCCCGCGCGAGAGCTTCGCGTCGCGCGCGAGGCCGCGCAGAAGGCCATTGACCTTGACGAGACGCTCGCGGCCGCGCACGCGGCGCACGGCGTCTCTCTGCTCACGCACGAGTGGCAGTGGCGTCTGGCGGGCGCGCGCTTCCGCCGCGCGATTGAGTTGAATCCTAACTACACGCAGGCGCACGCGCACTACGCGTGCCAGCTCGCGATGGAGGGGCGCTTCGATGAGTCGGTCGCACAGGCGCGTCGCGCGTGCGAGATAGACCCGCTCAACCCCTTCAACTTCTACTTCCTCTCCTGGTGCCTCTACCAATCGCGCCGCTTCGCGGAGAGCGCGGACGAGGCGCGCCGCCTGCTCCGAATGGATCCGCGCTACGGCGCGGCGCGCTTCGTGTTGAGTTGGCTGATGCGGCGCTCGGGCGAGCACGAAGAGGCGATTGCGGACGCGAAGCGCTCGATAGAGTTGTTGGGCGAGGTGCCGATGTTTCTGGCCGCGCTCGCGTGCGCGCACGCGGCGGCGGGCAGCGAAGAGGAGGGGCGCGCGATACTCGACTCGCTCGAAGCCCTGAGCGCTCACCGCTTCGTCTCGCCCTACCACCGCGCGCTCGTGCGCATTCAACTCGGCGAGCACGAAGCGGCGCTCGCGCTTCTTCGTCAGGCAATCGATACGGAAGACCCCTGGGTCGTGTGGCTCGGCACGGAGCCGCAGCTCGACCCTCTGCGCGGGAGCCCTGAGTTCGACGAACTACTGCGCCGCACGCACAACCCCTTGCGCCCGCTCTCGACGCCCGAGCAGCGACCCGCGCGACCTGTGAGTGATGCCACGCCCTCGAAGCGCGCTCTGGAAGCGCCGACGCGCATACATCAGTCCGTCGCGCCGAACACGGGCGGCGAGCAGGATAACGAGGAGGCGCAGAAGCTCTTCACCGCCGGGCGCTACTTCGCGACGCGCCGCACGGCCGACGGGCTGCGTCAGGCCGTCGAGCGCTTCGAGCGCGCCGTGCGCCTCGCACCCGACTTCGCGCTCGCATACGCGGAGATGGCCGACTGCTACGCGCTTCTGAACTGGTACGTCGAGCCGCCGCCGCCCGGCGCCTGGGAGCGCGCGCGGAAGGCCGCGCACCGCGCGGTCGAGGCCAACGACTCGCTCGCCGAAGCTCACGCCTCGCTCGGCTTCGTCAAGCTCTACCACGAGCGCGACTACGAGGGCGCGGAGCGCGAGCTTCGACGCGCCGTCGAGTTGAAACCCGAGAGCCCCGTCGCGCGACGCTGGCACTCGTTCAACCTCTCCGCGATGGGTCGCCACGAAGAGGCTTACCAGGAGATAAGAGAGGCGCAGGAGCTGAATCCGACCTCGCCCGTCGCCACTACGGGCGTCGCCAACGTACTCTTCTTCGCGCGCCGCTTCGACGAGGCGATAGAGCAGTGCCAACGCGCTCTAGACCTCGACCCCGGCTCGGTGGCATCGCACATCGTGCTGCGCTGGTCTTACGAGATGAGCGGCCGCTGCGAAGAGGCGCTCGCCGTCTACGAACATGAGAGCGCGTTCGCGGGCGACACGCCGACGACGCGTGCGAAGCGCGCGCACGTCTACGCGTCGTGCGGGCGCGGCGACGAGGCGCGCGAGATACTTCGTGGCCTGGTCGCGCGCCGCGACGAGGAATGGGTGACGGCCTACGAGCTTGCGGTCATCTACTCGCTCTTGGGAGAGCGCGACGAGGCGTTCGCGTGGCTCACGCTCGCGGCCGACGAGCACGCCGTCGGCCTCGCCTTCGCGCGCGTAGACCCTCGGCTCGACAACCTGCGCCCCGACCCGCGCTTCGACAACCTGCTTTTAAGACTCTCGGAGCCGAAGCCGTAAAACAGAACCGCGAGCGGTAGCGAGCGGGTAGTGGCTCCGACATCAGCCTGTACGTTGAAGTTGCTACCCGCTCGCTACCGCTCGCGGTTCTGTTTGAAGCGCCAAGTCGGAAGGGGGATGAGAGTAAGGCTTACTCTCATCCCCCTTCCGACTTGGATTGCCCCCCTCAGGTCGGGTTGCCCTTCCCTTAGCTCGTTTAAGCGTATGCCGTGTCGGCGGTCGCTGCGCGCGCCGCGCGGCGTCGCTCCTCGCGCCGCTTCGACTTGATGCGCTCGGCGCGCGTGCGCGCGCGGAGTGCGAGCGAGTAGCCTATCCGGTCGAAGGCCGCCTCCATCACTCGCGAGACGGCGTCCGTGAAGGTCTCGGAGGCGAACGTCAGCGCCACGCCCCCCAACAGAATCATGCCCGCTATCTGAATTGCGCTTAACATCTCCCCCGCTCCTTTCCGCGGGCCGCCCCCCTCGGTGGCCCGCCTCAATCGAAAACCCTTTCAACCCCTTCGAGCCCTCGACCTACCCCGTAAAGTAACGCGCAACCGTTGCGCGAAAGGGATCACTTTTCAACTCGCGCCCGTAGTCCGGCACGTGAGAGGCGAGGAGAAGCCGAGCTTGTCGAGCAGCGCCGAGTAGTTCTCGCGGAACTCGTCGGCGCGACGCCTGTGGTCGCGCACCCAGTCGGAGACGACTTCGCGCGTCTCCCTGCGCGACTCGCGCTCAGTCATCGTGGCGGTCTCTTCGGCACGCGCCGCGGAGACGTTCGCGCCCGCGCCGCGCTTCACTATTCTAATCCGCTTTACGTTCTCCATAATTCCCACCTCTTCCAACTAACGCGCAGGAACCGCCGCGCGGGGATCATGGGCGTGCGAAAGTTTCTGTAAATATTTAACGCCCGGCCCGCCGCCGTGACTATTGAACGGAGGTGGGTGAGCGCGCTTGCGCGGCCGTAGCTTTGCCCATATCCTGTCCGTCAAATCCTTCGCGAGGGAAGAGATTTATGGGAGATGTGACGGCCGCCGATTTGTCGCGGATGACCAAAGAGGAGTTGGACGCCCTGCCCTTCGGCGCGATAAGACTTTCGCCGTATGGAACGGTGCTCAGCTACAACGCGGCGGAGGGGCGTTTGACCGGACGCGAGCCGGAGCGGGTTCTCGGGCGCAACTTCTTTCTAGACATCGCGCCATGCACGGACGTACAGGAGTTTCGCGGGCGGTTCATCGAGCTGGCCGGGGAGTCCGACAAAAGCATGTTCCACGAGTTCTCTTTCGAGTTCCCGTTCGAGCCGCCGCTTCGGGTTCACATCACACTGCTCCGCGATAGAGGTAACGAGAGCATCTGGGTTTTGGTGGAACCGGACGAGATGAAATCGGACGAGAAGGTTTGAGTTTCGCCGACCTTCGGCGCAAGACAAATCGGGCCGGTGAGTCGCGACTCATCGGCCCGTAAAGTATTCAGGAATTGCGCTCGAAGTTCAGACGGCGGCGCGCTCTTGTTCTGCGCCGACGACCCAGCCGTCGGCGAGTTCGATGACGCGGTTGCCGAAAGACGCGTTCTGCTCGGAGTGTGTGACTTGAATGATGGTCGTGCCCTCGTCGTTGAGGCGCTTGAAGAGTCCCATTATCTCGCGGCCCTGGCCCGAATGGAGGTTGCCTGTGGGCTCGTCGGCGAGTATGAGCTTGGGGCTGTGTATGACCGCGCGCGCGAGGGCGACGAGTTGCTGCTGCCCGCCGGAGAGTTGGTTCGGGTATAGGTCTTTCTTGCCGACAATCTGGAAGCGGTCGAGCGCGTCCGCGACGAGCGCTTCGGACTCGGCGCGCTTCATGTCGCGGTAAGAGAGTGGGACTTCGAGGTTCTCCTTCACGGTGAGTCCGTCGATGAGGTGGTAGCTCTGGAAGACGAAGCCGACGTAGCGCTTGTGCAGCGCCGCGCGCTCCTTGTGGTTCATCTTCTCGACGCGCTGCCCGTCGAAGAGATACTCGCCGTGCCAGGCGCTGTCGAGGAAGCCTATGATGGAGAGCAGTGTCGTCTTGCCCGAGCCAGAAGGCCCCATGATGGAGACGAACTCGCCCTCGCGCACGTCGAGATTGATGCGGCGCAGCACGTATGTGCGCCCCGCGCCCGACTCGTAAAACTTCTCCAAATTTCTGAGTTGAATCATCTGGTTTGCCGCGATGTGTGCCGTGTCATGCCGGGCGTTCTAGACTCCGGCGCGAGCCACGCGGAAGCGTCAACCGCGTGGCTCGCGCCGAAGGTCAGTTGGAACTCCCATTCCGCCCTCCATACAAGTAAACGCCGTGCCACTTCCCACGCGCGCGACTCTCAATCAAAACGGCGCGACTCGTCAACAAAAACACGCGTGAAAGACATATGCGGTGTGTGCGTCTGTCCGCTTGCGGGATTCGCGAGTCCCAAAAACGGGAAGGCTCGCGCGATTTCAGAGCACGGCCCGTCAAAGCGGGAGGCGCAGGCTCGCCGTGCAGCCGTGCACGCCGCGTCGGTTCTCCAAAGTCAGAACGCCGCCGTGTGCCTCGGCTATCTGCCTCGACAATACGAGCCCGATGCCGCTGCCGCCCGGCTTCGTCGTGAAGAACGGGACGAAGAGGTTCGAGGTGTTCGCAATCCCGAGCCCCTCGTCCTCGACCCAAAGCTCCACGTGACCGTTGCCCGTCCCGCGCCAACCGACGCAGACCCCTCCCTTCGTCACGAGCGACGCGTCGGCCGCATTGCGAACGAGATTTATGAGTAGCTGTTCGAGTTGGTCGGCGTCCGCCTCGACAATCTGCTCCGGGCCTTGCAGCACGTCCACCTTGAGGCGCGTCTCCAACCCCGCGACGCGACGCACGAGCGTCCCCAACTCGACGGGCGCGAGCCGAGGCGGCGGCAGACGCGCCAGACGCGCGTACGACTCCATGAAGCGGCTCAAGGATTCGGCGCGCGCCGACACAACGTCGAGCCCGCTCCGCACGTCCTCGCGCCAGTCGGCGGGCAGAGGCTCGCGCACGAGCAGAGAGAGAAGGCTTCCAGCGATTGACTTGATGGGCGCGAGCGAGTTGTTGAGTTCGTGTCCGAGCACGCGCACGATTCTCTGCCAAGCCTTCAACTCCTCCTCACGAAGCGGCCGACTCAAATCGCCTATGACTAAGAGTTGATGAGGCACGCCGCGTTCGCGGAAGGAGCTTCGGCGCACGCCCCAACGTCGCACGACTCCGCCGCCACCGGGGAAGGCTTTCGTCAGCGTGTGCGTCTCGTCCGTCTCCTGCACGTGCAGGCAGTCTTCGAGGCCGAGTTCGTCCGCCGTGCGGCCCGACGCGCGCTCTTCGGGCCGCGCGAGCAGGCGCTCGCCCGCGCGGTTGACGAGACGCAGTCTGCCTTCGGGGTCGAACGCGAAGACGGCAACGTCAATCTCCGACATCACCGTCCGCAGAAGCGCAGTCGCTTCGAGCGCGCCTATGCGCTGCTCGCGCATCGTGCCGCCGAGCGCGTTTATCTCTCGTATGACCTCGCTCAGGGCGTCGTCGCCGCGCCCGCCCCTCGCGCGGAAGCTGTAGTCGCCCTCGCGCAAGGAAGCGAGCAGGTTCGAGACCGTCTGCAAAGGCCGCACGACGCGCCCCTGCACCGCGAACGAGAATCCGAGCCAGAAGCACGCAATCAACACGCCCAACGTCCAGAAGACCTTCGGCGTGTAGTCGCCGACCCACAACAGAATCAACGACACCAAGACCGCCGGAGCGCCCGCCGCGAGCGTCATCAACAGCACACGCCCCTCGTGGCTCAAAGGCTCACGCGCGGGCATCGGCACGCCCCGCCGCGCGGACTCCGACGCGCGCGCCCGCGCAGGCTCAGTCTTCGACTGAGTTTGCTGTGGCGTCTGACCTGTTTGA
>JBJMGR010000138.1:0-16591 GCA_045807805.1 Pyrinomonadaceae bacterium
CCCTTCGCCTTCAGGTCGAGCAGTTGTTCACAGACTAGCCTTCCGACCCGCCTTTCAGTTCGCGAAGTAGCCGCGGCGTCCGCGCGCGACGGCGGAGGGGATTCGAGGCATGCGTACGCGTATCGCGCGCCAGCGGCCGTCGCGGCGCTTGTTCAAGGGGCGGTAGGAGAGGCTGTAGACGGTGCCGAGGTCTGCGACGACGCGCTCGTATGCGCCCGCGAGGTCTTCGAGGCGTTCGACCTCGTAGAAGGCTCCGCCGCCCGCGTCCGCGAGTTCCTTCATGCGGTCGTGCGCGAGATCGAAGGTCTCGGGCTGAATGTCGGCGGGGCTGAACGCCTCGTAGAACTCCGTGTTCGTCCAGACGGCGTAGAGTATGCCGTCGAACTCCTGCGCGCGGCTGCGCAGCTCTTCGTAAGGCAGCGCGGAGCCTCGGCCCGTCACGTTTGGAAGCGTCGAGTCGAGCCCGTCGCTCAGGAGTATAACGGCGCGTCGGCGCGCGGGGTCGGGCGAGCGAGACATGTATTCGAGCGCGTAACCGGCCGCGTCGTAGAGGCGTGTGTCGCCTTCGGGGCGCGCGACGCGCTCGATGGCCGAGTGCAGCGCGTCGCGGTCTGCGGTGAGCGGCGAGACGAGCTGCGTGTCGCCCGCGAAGGCCGCGATGGCGACCCGGTCGCGCGCGCGCGTCGAGTCTACGAAGCGGCGCGCGGCCGCGCGTATCGTGTCCGTGACGCGCGCGGTCGAGCCCGAGAGGTCTAGGAGCAGGAGCAGGTCGAAGGGGCCTTCGGCCGACTCGAAGTGCTCTATGCGCTGCTCTACGTTGTCCTCGTAGACGTGGAAGTCGGCAACCGTGAGTCCCGTCATCCCGCGCCCGCTCGCGCGGTCTACGACGGAGACGTTGACCGTCACGAGGTCTGACTCGACGCGTACGACCTCGTCATCTTCGACCTCCTGCGGCGTCTCCGAGGGCGCGGGCTTCGGCGTCAAAGGCTTGAAGGGGCCGCTGTCGGGAGTCTCCTTAACGCGCGGCCTTCCCTGACCTGCGGCATCGTTGTTACCGGGGCGCGGTTCGACACGCGCGGACTCGCGGCTCGCCGCCGGGTCGCCCGTGAATGTGTCGAGACTTATGCGGCCGCGGCCCGAGAAGAGGTTGACGCGCGCTTCGGCGTTGCCCCAGCGCGCCTGAAACTTCCCGCGCACGACGCGCGCACCCGGCGCGTCCAAGCCTTCGCCGATTGAGACCGAGCCGTTGAGAGACTGCGCCGTCACGTCCGCGTCGGGCGGAGTCTGGACGTTGAGCTTTATGTCGCCCGAGAGTGTCTGCGCGTTGAGCGACGCGGGCAGGCCCGCGACTTCGAGCGCGCCTTCAGACGTTGAGACCTTCACGCGCGCGTAGGCAGGCACGCGCACCGTCAGGTCAACCCGCGTAGCGACGGTCGTTGCTGCGGCGCGCGTTACATTTATCGTCAAAGAGTCGCCCACGCGCTGCACGACGACCGGCATCGTGCGGCGCGGCGCGGGAGCTTTCGCGCGAGTCGCGTTACGCCCTCGCGCGGCCGACGCGCCGACGGGCGTCGCGCCCTGCTCGACCGCGGACAATTCCACCTGTTCGCCCGACGTGACCTCGACGCGGACGCCGCCTCGCCTGTTCTCTATCTCGACTCCACCGCCCCGCGCCAGCGCGAAGCTCACGAAGCCCGCGTCATCCTGCGCGCCTTCGGACTGCCGCGCGGACGCGCCCGTCACAAACCCCGAAGAGGCGAGGACACACAGCGCGACGAGGCACGCGAGCCACCCGCCCGCGCCATTTCCCACTCTCGCCCGCCTCGTGTGCGCTGAAAACTCCACGACGTTTTGATGCCTCATGTTCGGCGGCATGGTTGCCGTCAATTCGACCCAAGCGCGACGGAGTTTAACAGAAAATGCAGAACCGGGAGCGGTAGTGACCGGGTAGCGGCTCCGAGACAAGTCTGTATCTCGGAGCACACCCGGTCGCTACCGCTCCCGGTTCTGACCTTGCTTTCCTCTGTTTACTCGATCATGTCGAGCATCGAGCCGCCGCCGCCGGGTGGCGGGTGAGAGGCGGAGGCTCCCGCGCCCATGTCGCTCAGGCGCAGGAGGAAGTTGCCGGGGTTCGTCGCGTACGAGACGGCTTCATCCTTCTTGAGCGTGCCCTCGCGCACGAACTGTTCGAGCACGCTGTCGAAGGTCTGCATGCCGTCCATGTCGCCCTGCTCCATCGCGTCTACGAGCGACTTGCCTTCGTGCTCGCCGTTCTCCATGTACTCGCGCGTGCGCGCCGTCGACTTCAGAATCTCGACGGCCGCGATGCGCCCGTCGCCGTCGGCGCGCGGTATCAGCCGCTGCGAGACGATGAAGCGGAACGACTGCGCGAGCCGCGTGCGTATCGCGCGCTCCTCGTTCTTCGGGAAGACGCCGACGATGCGGTCTATGGTCTTCGCGGCATCAATCGTATGCAGGGTCGAGAGGACGAGGTGGCCCGTCTCCGCTGCTTCGAGCGCGACCTCTATCGTCTCGCGGTCGCGCATCTCGCCGACGAGGATGACCTTCGGTGCCTGTCGCAGCGCGGCGCGCAGCGCGAGCGCGAAGTTCGGCGTGTCGGAGTGAAGTTCCCGCTGATGTATGGTCGATCTCTTGTGCTGATGCAGAAACTCAATCGGGTCTTCGATGGTGACGATGTGGTAAGCCTTCGACTCGTTGATGAGGTCGATGACGGCCGCGAGCGTCGTGGACTTGCCCGAGCCCGTCGGCCCCGTCACGAGCACGATGCCGTTCTTGAGCCCCACAATCTCCTTGAGTACGGACGGCAGGTTGTAGTCGCTCCACTGCGGCGGCGTCGGCGGGATGACGCGCATGACGATGGCGTGCGTGCCGCGCTGCATGAAGATGTTTACGCGGAAGCGCGCGAAGCCGGGCGCGCTGAACGAGAGGTCGGTCGAGCCGAACTTATCGAGGTTCTCGGCGGCGGTCTGGTGGTTGCCGATTATTATCTTCGCGATGCCTCCGGTGTGAACGGGCAGGAGCTTTTCGAGTCCGGGCACTTTGACGGGCTGAAGCTCGCCCATCAACTCGACCTGCGGCGGGCGGCCGGGCGAGAAGATGAGGTCGCTCACGCGGTCTGATACGGCAAGCATGCGTTGCAGTACGTTTATGAAATTAAGCTGCGGCGCGGCGGGCGTGTCCGTGTTCGCGCCCGCGGGCACTGGCGGTGTGCTCATCTAAGTTGCTCCAAAAGATTGCTTGCGGCAGTGTGTCTGCAAAAGGCGAGACGGTGCGGCGAGGGGCCCGGTAAGTTGTGCGGAACCGGCTTTGACCGACCCACGTCTAAGATGACAGAAAGGCGTGTGGGTTGGCAAGTACGTTTTTTTAGACCGCGTCGAGGGCCGTCGGGTGCGGCAGTTTCGCGCGGGGAAACTTACGTTAATCCTCGAAACGGAAATGACACCGGATGTGCAAACAACTGTGGCGGCAGCGGCGTACATCAGAGGAGCGCAGCCGGCGGGGCCACAGAAAGGTTTGAGGAGTTGAGCCCCGCGGGTCTCTAAGGAGGCGAGCAGCGAGATGGCAACCTACAACGACCCGGTGAGAGTCTTCGCCCCCCTTGAGATAGTTGAGCGCCTACTCGAAATACGCGCGGAGGCGGGATACGAGCCTGTAATCTTCCTGCGCAACTCTGACGACCTCGTCGCCTACTTCGACGCCTACGGCTTCGACGTTTACAGCTTCGACGACGCCGAGTCAGAGTTCCGCTACGGCCGCTACCGCGCGGCCATCGCGCCCGGCGGCGACCACGCGCACGAGTCGGCCACGGCACACTGAAAGACAGAAGGCGGAAAGCAGAAGGCAGTCAAGGCGCGCACGCTCCTGACTGCCTTCTGCCTTCTGCCCACCGCCTTCTGCCTTCTGCCCTCTGCCCTTCACAGTGCCTTGATGATGACGAAGGTCACGTCGTCGCCCGCGCCGCGGCCGCCCGACCACTCGAAGATTTCGTTGTAGATGTAGTCGATCATGTCGCGCGCGGTTCGCTGGCGGCAGGCCCTCACCGCGCTGACGAGTCGGTCGCGGCCGTACTCCTCGCCGCCGGGGCTCGTCGCCTCGGTCGCGCCGTCCGTGTAGAGGACTAGCACCTGTCCCGAATCAATCGGCAGATAGTATTCGTAGTAGCGCGTGTCCTTGAAGAGGCCGAGCGGGAGACCGCCGCGCTCTATGAAGCGAAAGCTTTCGTCGCCGTTGAGTACGAGGAGCGGATTGTGGCCCGCGTTGACGAAGGCGAGCGTGCGGTTCGTCGCGTCGAGCATGCCGTAGAAGGCCGTGACGAACTGGTGCGGCTCGATTGACTCCCAGAGGAGATAGTTGACCTTCGCCGCCGCGACGTTCGGCGCGTAGCCGATGTGAATGGCCGCGCGCAGAGAGGCGCGCAGGAAGGCCATCAGGAGCGAGGCGGGCACGCCCTTGCCCGACACGTCCGCGATGACAAGTCCGAGGTGGTCTTCGTACGGCTTGACGAAGTCGTAGTAGTCGCCCGACACCTCCTCGGTCGAGAAGTTGTAGGCCGAGATGTCGAAGCCGTCCATGACGGGGTCGCGCTCTGGAAGGAGCGCGAGCTGCACCTGTCGCGCGACTTCGAGCTGCGCTTCGAGCCGCTTCTTCTCGACCAACTGCTCGTGGAGCATAGCCTTCTCGACGATGATGGCGACCTGCGACGCGAGCAGCACCAGGAGTTGCTTGTCGTCTTCGGCGTACGCGCTCAACTGGTCGGACTCTAAGTCGAAGACGCCTATCACCTCGTCGTTCGAGATGATTGGGGCGACGACCTCCGAGCGAGTCGCGTGGCGCGCGTTCACGTAGCGCTTGTCCGTGCGCACGTCCTCGACCGCCACGGCCTCGCCCGTCTGCGCGACCCAGCCGATGAGCCCCTCGCCGAGCTTCAGACGCAGCTCCATCATCTCTTCAATGTCGTAGCCGCGCACGGCCTCCGCGTGGAAGATGAGCGAGGCCGCGCCGCCATCGGTCGCGTGCGGGTCGCGGCGAATGATGTAGATACCCGCGGCGTCGTATGGGAAGAGCGAGTCGAGCGTGTCCATCACCTGCGCCAGAACCTCTTCGAGGTTGAGCGAGCGGCTTATCTTCCTCGTGATTCCGAGCAGAAGGCGCAGCTTCTCCGCCTCCGTCAGGGAGGCCGCGGGCGCACTCGTCTTCGCAGTCTCTTCGGCCATAAGCGAGAGATTATAGCAAAGGATGAAAGATAGGTTGATAAGTTCAAAGTTCAAAGTTGCAAGTTCAAAGTTAAGAGCCTGTCTTTTAACTTTGAACCTGCAACTTTGAACCTGCAACTTGTGTTCGATTCATCCTTCTGCCTTCATAGTTTCGATTGCCGTCTCCGTCATGAGTTCAAGTTCGAGCGCGGCGGCCGGGTGCTGGCGGAAGAAGTCGTTAACGTCCGCCGGGAGGTTGAGGGTTGCGAGCGAGAGGCCGCGCGCGGCGAAGAGTTCGCGGTAGCGCGCGGCGGCGCGTCGTCCGGCGGCGTCCGGGTCGAGCGCGGCCACGACGCTGAAGCGCGCGAGCGGCGCGAGCCACTCGCCTTTGAGCCCGCCCGCGCCCACGAGCCCGACGGCGTTGAAGCCGTGCGCCAGAAGTGTGAGCGTGTCGGTGAAGCCTTCGACGAGGTAGACGACCTCATCGCTCGCGAGGCGCGAGAGCGAGTCCGCGTTATAGAGCGAGGGGACGGGGCCGCGCAGGTTGTGCCAGCGCGGCTCGACGCCCGCCGCGGTCGTGCGCGCCTGTAGGTAGAGCGCGCGCCCTTCGGCGATGAACGGGAACAGGAGCCGGTGGCGGTAGAAGGTCAGGTGCTCGCGGCGGTTGAAGAGCCCCGCGCGCCGGAGTGTCTCGACGGGGAAGCCTTCGAGCATCCGGCGCATGACTCGCTGGTAGGCGCGGCGGGGGAAGTATGTGACGGAGGCGCGGCGTCCGGTCTCCGCGTCAATGCCTCTGCGCGCGAGGTAGGCGCGGCCTTCGAGCTGGTCTTCGGCGCGGCAGACCTCGATGAAGCGCGTGCAGACTTCAGACACCTGCTCGGGGTTCAAAGGCTCTTCCGCGTCCGAGTCGGACTCGGCCGGGTCGGGCGCGGCGCGCGAAGCAAGCGAAGGGCGACTCTTGCGCCCGTCGAGACCCAACTCGCGCGCAAGCTCTCGGACGGCGCGCGCGAACGTGACGCCGTGCATGAGTTCGTAGAAGGTTATCGCGTCGCCGCCCTCGCCGCGCGAGAAGCAGTTGAAGAGTCCTTGTTGCAGGTCAACCGAAAGACTCGGATGACCCTTGCCCGTGTGCGCGTGCGAAGGGATGGGGCAGAGACCGTGCAGACGCGCGCCCGACACGCGCGCCTCCGGGCAGTAGCGCGCATAGAAAGAGCGGTAGACTATGCGGCGCTTCACCTCGTCGCGCAGCTCGCGCAAGTGTTCGGGCGCTGCGCCCTCGTGGCTCATGTTTTAGAAGTTAATAAACGGCGTGCGAAAAAGGAAGGGTGAAAAGGCAGTGAGCAGTGAACCGTGACGAGAAGGAACGGGAACCTCTTGTCATGGTTCACGGTTCACTGCCTTTTTAACTTGCCCCAACCTTTTCCGCCAAGTTAACATCTACACACCTTCTAGTTCTTTAACCCTCTGGGAGAGATTCAATGCACAATTCGAGTTTCAGACGTTACTTGATGATGGCGGCATGCGCCTGCCTGTTGGTCGCCGCGTGCGCAGCGTCGGCCAGCGCGCAGCTTGGGGGCCTCGGCGGCCTCGGCGACAAGCTCAAGAAGAAGACGCCGAACCTGCTCGGCGACAAGCAGCCGATAACGACGAGCCTTCCCGACGCGAAGTGGGCCGACGCGTCGAAGGACGGCTTCACGCCGCGCGAGCCCGAGCGCTCGCTCATGACTTTGCAGCGCACGCCCAACGGCGGCTTCGTCCTGCAACCCGGCTACTACATGCTGCAAGACCAGAGCTACTGCCTGAAGGCCGGCACACACGGCCCCGGCGGCGGCGACGGATACCTGTACGCGCCGCCGAAGGGCCCGGCCGAGGACGCTGTGATGACCATCGTGCGCAACTCGGTCAACCACCCGGAGATTCATCAGCACGACATACAGGTTCTGCTGTGGGCCATCATCGCCCGCGCGAAGTTCGAGGACTTGCAGTCCGAGTTGAAGGCGACGGCCGCAAGACTTCTGACGCCGCGCCAACTCGCCTCGCTCAACCGAAGCGCGCTCGACGCGCTCTCCGGCAACGCACTCACGGACGCGCTCGGCGGAGTCCCAGAGCCGCTTCGGCAGATAGCGCAGGCCGAGGCGCAGTTGCGGCAGATGGTGACGACGCCCGGCGCGTCCTTCGCGGAGATGGAGCGCGTCGCGGTTCTGTCGGGCAACGCGCCGCTCGGGCCGGGCAGTCAGGATGTGCCCTCTGGCCGCTGGTCTATGCACCCCGACGGCTACTTCGTGCGCTACATCCCCTCGGGTTACAGCTCGACCCGCGTGGAGATTTGGGTGCCGCAGGGCTCTCCGGCCGTCGGCAAGGAGTACGACCCCGCGACGCATATCGCAGTCCCCGGCAACACAGCGCGCCAGCGCCTCATACAGTCCGGCCGCCCGCAGCAAGCGCAGTAAGCTCGACCGTCTAAACGGTCAGACAAAAAGCCACGCCCGCTCTCAACAGCGGGCGTGGCTTTTAACTTTCCGCCTTTTTACTTCTGCCTTCTCAGTCAACTCCTGCGTTGCGCTCGGCGTTGGCGGCGGCGAACGTCCTGCGACGCGACTCGCGCGCTGCGTCCTCTTCGGGGTGACGCTGTCGGTATTCAGCCCACATGCGGCAGACCTTGAGACGGTACTCTACGAGTTCGCGGCTCACGCCGAAGTGTCGCGCCATCTCAATCGAGCTGCGGCCCTGCTTCATCAACCTTCTGAGTCCCGCGAACGGGGCGAGCGCCGCCGCGCCGACCGCGTACGCAGCCTCCTCGTCCGCCTCGTTGTAGTCGCGCGCGACCGTTTTGCCCTGCTTGTTCTGCGCGACTATCGAGAGGCGGTTCGCCTTGTGGCCGAGGAAGACGTGGCAGACCTCCTCCATCAGCGTCGCGTTGTTGCGCGCCTTCCCGTGCTTCGGATTCAGTATCACCAGACGCCACCCGTTCGGCAGCGGCCTCGAAGATGTCCCGCCCGACCAGTCGTTCATGCCCACGCCCAGAAGATGCTCGCGCGTCTCCTCGGACAGGCCCGCGATCTCGTCGAAGTTAATAACCATCAGCCGCGCGAAGTAGGCCAGCTCGAAAGGGTCTAAAGCATCGTCGTCCCGACGCAACCCCGCGAAGTCGCGCAACCCCAACGCGCGAACCTCATACTGTCTCCCCTTGAAAGTCGGCGGCAGCCTCTCCGTATCCACTTGCACGCTCCGGCGTGAGACGAGTTAACCGAGCAGCTTCTTGAACTCGTCTACCGTCAACCCGACCTGTTTAATGATAGCCCTGAGAGTCCCCTTCGCGACCTCTTTATGATCCGGCACGACGACGCGGCGGTGCGGCGCGGTCGTCTGTCTGAGAACGACGTGGCTGCCCCGCTGCCGGTCTTGCTCGTAGCCGACCTTTCGCAAAGCCTTTATGACTTCGCGACCGGAGATGCGGGGCAGCTCGCTCACGCCTCGACTTCCACCAGTTCTTCGGTAATCGGAGGCGGGACGGGTTCGCCGTGTGCTTCAAGGCTTTCCAGATAGACGGCAATCGCTTCCCTGACGTTCTCTAAAGCTTCGGCGCGGGTCTCACCCTGAGAGACGCAGCCGGGCAGCGACGGCACCTCTGCGACGAAGACGCCGTCCTCATCCTGCTTAATGAGCACACGGTATTTCACACGACACCTCCGACTCCGACTCCGTTTATGACTCTGAAATTACACACGAGATTATACCCGTCCTGCGCCAATCTTTTAACTTATTGTTAGCCGCCGTTTCTCTCGCTCAGGATATGTCTCAAGCCCCGCCCTGATGCGCGGCGGCGGCACGCTTCTGCAACTCTTCGTAGGGCACGTCCTCGACGTGGGTCGCGATGTACCATGCGTGACCGAAGGGGTCTTCGATGCCGCCCGTGCGGTCGCCGTAGAACTGGTCTGCGACGGGCCTCTTCAGCGTCGCGCCCGCCTCGACCGCGCGGCCGACCACCGCGTCAACGTCCTCGACGTAGAGCATCAGACTCACGGGCGAGCCGCCGACTGACTGCGGGCCGCGCGCGCCCATCTCCGGGTGCTCGTCGGCGAGCATGATGTTCGAGTCTCCGATCTTTATCTCCGCGTGGCCCACGCGCCCATCCGTGCCGTCCATGCGAAAGACCTCCGTCGCGCCGAACGCCTGCTTGTAGAACTCTATCGCGCGCGCCGCGCCGTCAACGATGATGTACGGCGTCACGCTGTGATAACCATCCGGTATCGGTTTTACCTTCTCAGTCATGTTGTTCTCCTTCGTCATAAAAAGGAATGGGCGCTCAACCCGCATGAGTCGAACGCCCCTCCTGTAAATTTTCTGACCCTGACTTTGTCCTACGCTACTTCC
The DNA here is from genome assembly GCA_045807805.1 of Pyrinomonadaceae bacterium. Taxonomy (GTDB): domain Bacteria; phylum Acidobacteriota; class Blastocatellia; order Pyrinomonadales; family Pyrinomonadaceae; genus QHXN01. Next base: position 9,588 of record JBJMGR010000138.1, read on the forward strand.
GGCCCTTGCGCCCCTTCATGTCCTGGCCGGGCGCGCTGAACTGCTGGTAGGCGACGCGGAAGAGTTCGGAGAGGGCTTTGGCCGTGTCGGGCGTGAGGTTGCGGTCGGCGCGCAGGTGCGCTTCGACTATGTCGGGCATGGCCTCGTGCGGGAAGTAGACGACAGCCGACGTGTCCGTGCCCTCCTCCGTACGGTGAGCGCCCATGACGCGCTCCATCGGCATGTCGAGCCACGTCGTAAGACGCGCGATATTGTCGGCGTCCGGCTTGCCCGTGCCGTTCTCTATGCGCGAGAGCGTGGAGGCCGAGACGCTCGTCTCGTCGGCCACGTCCCTCAAGCTCAAACCCAACTCCTCACGCTTGCGCCGTATCGCACGCCCAAGCTCTATCGTATTCACTAGACTCTTCGACTGATCTGCCATTTTCGGCCTCCTCCGGGCGTTGCACGGTCTCCCACACGGGCCGCACCCGCCCCACTTTCAACGGCAACCATAGCACAAGAAAATTTCCTGCGCAAGAACTTGTTTTATGGTTGCAACAAACCGGGAACGATGGTACACTGTTTCACGTATGAAACAGAGCGGGACGGCAGACACGTCCGACTCTCGATTTCGGAAGGGTGAAACAGAAGGTGAGCGACATCGTTTGGGAGACTTTCGACGGCCTTTTCAAGACCCTGCACAGGCAGGGGCGGCGCGTCGAGGAGTTGGAGCAGAGGGTTGTGGAGCTTGAGCGCCGCTTGCAGGAGCGCGCGGCCCACGCGACTCAGCCCGAGGCGGTCGAGCGCATCGCTCAGATGCCTACCGAAAAGGCCGCCTGAAAGAGTGTTTCTCGTAAAGTTTGACGGAGGATTAAGGCAATGGCAGCCGTACTCGACAAGAAGACTCTGATGCGCGACAAGCGCGCGCAAGGTATCGCCGCGATGGGCTTAGTGAATCGCGAGGGCGACCGCTTCCGCGTCACGACGCCGACCCTTCGCGGACGCCGCGCCTCCTACGAGGTCTGGCGCGACGAGACGGGCCGAGTCCGCTGCACCTGCCTTGAGTTCGAGGAGCAGACGGCCACAGACCCACGCTACCGCTGCGAGCACATACTCGCCGTCAAGCACGCGGTTCTCAACAAGAACACGGAGGCGGCCGCGAAGCAGTCGCCCGCACTTGAAGCCGCCCCGCAGGCGCAGGGCGCGACTCCCGATAGCAGAACGGCCGAGAGGCCGGACACGACAACGCAACCCGCATCCGAGAAGCACGGCGAGGCTGCCGCGGAACTGAAAGCTCCGCGCAAAACGCCGCGCTTCGTACGGGAGCAGAACGAGCAGCCCGAAGTCACGTCGGCGACTGTTGAAGTCGGCACGGTCGAGACTCAAGAGCGTTCGCTCGCGGACAACGAAGAGACAGAGGAGTTCGAGATGACAAGGAAAGCAACAGCGCACAAGCCTGCAGACGAGCAGGATTTCATCACCGCGGATGAGTATGAGGAGCAGGCGATCGCTTCGGTCGTGCCGCTCTCGTTCGCGAAGACTTTGAGCACGCTCAAGCAGCCCGTCGACCCGCGCCTCATCAAGTCGCGCGAGGGCTGGCGCGACCGCAACGGCAACCAGCACATGGTCGAGTACGTCGAGTGGCACACCGTCGCCGACATCCTGGACCGCGTCGCGCCCACCTGGTCGCACTCGGTTCGCGGCATCGTCCAGATAGGCGACATGGTCGCGGTCACCGCCGCCATCACGATCGACGGCGTCACGCGAGAGGGAGTGGGCACGGGCACGGCCGACAACGAGACCGGCATCAAGAAGGCGGAGCATGACGCGCTGAAGCGCGCCTCCATCAAGTTCGGCATCGCGCGTGAGTTGTACCAGCGCGAGAGCGAGATCATCGAGACGGTGGGCGCGGGCCCGCAGCCCGGCGAGTTCCCGAAAGACCCTTTGGCTAAGTCCATGGCCGACCTCGTCACGCCGAAGCAGCTCGGGATGATTCGCGCGCTTGCGCGCGAGGCGGGCGTTGACCCCGACGAGGAGAGCCAGCAGGTGATGCGCGTCCGCACCGAGGAGCTTTCAAAGCGCGCCGCTTCGAGCTTCATAGACCACCTCAAGGGGCTCGGCCGCGAGCAGACCTTCGAGGTTCGCCGCGCGAGCTAAGTGGAGTGAGCGGTGAGTGGTGAGCAGTAGCAGTTTGAAAGCGAACTGCTCACCCTCTAATGCATCTAAACAACTGCTTACTGCTTACTGCTCACTTCAAGGGGGGTGAATGAAGATGACTACGGAAGAGTTGATTGAAGAGATGCGGCCGCTCTCTCTGGAGCTTGAGTACGCCGATGAGGCGCGCGAGGCCGGGGCGACGACCGAGCGCGTTGCCGACGACGAGGCGGCTCAGGTCGAGACGGAGGATGCGGCCGAGCACCACACGAAGAAGGAGCTTATCCTCTCGCTCTACGAGCAGGGCACGACCGACATCGCGGAGATCGTGCGCAGGATCAAGGCGCGCCCGTCCTACGTCGCGCAGGTCTTGCAGCAGGCGGGGCATCTGGACGGTTACTTCGACCTCTACACGACGACCGGAAGAGAGCAGAACGTCTACACGCGCTACTTCCGAAACGTGCTGGCCTTCCGCAATCCGGAGGCCGCGCGCGAGAGCGTGCAGAGGATCGACAGGCTCTACAACTACTTTGAGCGTTTGGGCGACCGCGCGGGCCAGCATCAGGCGATGGTCTTGGCGCTGACGGGCAAGAACCGCGCCCGCTGGTCGGGCAAGCTCGAAGAGTCGGAAGTTTTCAGCGACTGGCTCGCCGCGCACTAAAGCGCGCCGCCGTTCGCAAACCTTTTCAGTGAGAGGCCCGGTACATTAAGGGCCGAGCAAGTTTAAGAAGGAACCTATTTTTTCCCTCGCAGGGTTCTCCTTTCCGAACGAACCAAGGGCGGGTTGAAAGGTGAGTTTTCAAATGTTTGAAGACTCACCTTTTTCTTCTTTCGGCCGAGCTTTACACGCGAAAGTCAGTCGGGCGTTTCAGGCTTCGGGCCGGAGGTCTAATTCGAGTAAGCAACGCTTTCGTCAGTAACGCCTCGCAGTTCTATTTAAGACCGAAACAGACTTGAGAGGAGACAGTTGAAATGTCAGAACAAAGGATGCCCGCGAACGGGTCTTTCTGTTGGAACGAGTTGGCGACGACAGACCTCGACGCGGCGCAGAACTTCTACAAGGCGCTTCTGGGCTGGGAGATCAAGCAGGGCGGCGCGCCGGGCGGCGGCATGCGTTACAACGAGATAGTCGTCGGCGGCCAGCACGTCGGCGGCATGTACGCGCCGGGCGAGTGTGGCGGCGAAGTCGCACCGCAGATGCCCCCGCACTGGAGGGCCTACGTCGCCGTGGACGACGTGGACGCGAGCGCGGCGAAGACCAAGGAACTCGGCGGCAAGGTCTGCGTCGAGCCGATGGACATCCCCGGCGTCGGGCGCTTCTGCGTCATCAGCGACCCGGCGGGCGCTGTCATCTCGCTCATCACGCTCAAGGGCGCAAACTCTTAAACTTCCCCGCCCCGCTCCGTTGGGCGTAAAAGGAGTAGAAGCTTTATGAGGATCAACTATCCGGCGGTCGTTGTCTCCGCGCTCGCCTACTGGATGCTCGGCGCGGTCTGGTACTCGTCGCTCCTGTTCGAGCGGCCGTTCATCGCGCTCAAAGGGTTCACGCCCGAGCAGCTTGAGACCATACGCGCGGCGAGCCACGCGGGCGAGATAGGAGCGGCGCTCGCCGTCTCGCTCCTGACCGCGTACGTGCTCGCGCACTTCGTAAAGTTCACGGGCGCGGAGACGGCCGCGTCGGGCTCGCTCGCAGGCTTCTGGCTCTGGCTCGGCTTCGTCGTCACGACAAACCTCTCGACGGTTCTGTTCGAGGGTCGCCCCGTCGGGCTCTACCTTATAAACAATGGCTACCACCTCGTCGGCCTGCTCGGCATGGGCGCGCTGCTCGCCGTCTGGCGTCGGCGCGACGTGCGCGTCCCCGCGTATCAGAGCTGAACAGAACCGCGAGCGGTAGCGAGTGGGTAGTTCTAACACCGCAGACAGAGAGGCACGGCTAAGACTCAACTAGCCGTGCCTCTCTGTCTGCGGTGGTTAATTCCTGAAAGCTACCCGCTCGCTACCGCTCGCGGTTCTGTAGTTGCGCCTTTATAATCGAGCGCGACATCCCCCGAAGCTCATTCGCTTTCGAGTACAAGGTGGGGAGAAATATGCCTGAGAAGAATGAAGACCTGCACGGCAACGTGCCGGACAAGTCGAGCGTGGCGCTGCTGCTCATCGACGTTATCAACGACCTTGAGTTCGAGGGCGGCGAGAAGCTTCTGCGCCACGCGCTGCCGATGTCGAAGAACCTCGCGGAGTTGAAGCGGCGCGCGAAGGAGGCGGGCGTGCCCGTCATCTACGTCAACGACAACTTCGGCAAGTGGCAGTCCGACTTCAAAAAGATTCTCGAACACTGTCTCAACGACGACGTGCGCGGCCGACCCGTCGTCGAGGCCCTCAAGCCCGAAGTGGAGGACGACTACTTCGTCCTCAAGCCGAAGCACTCGGGCTTCTTCTCGACGACGCTCGACATACTGCTCGACTATCTCGGAGTGCGCACGCTCATCCTGACCGGTCTGACCGGCGACATCTGCGTCCTCTTCACCGCGCACGACGCATACATGCGCGACTTCAACCTCGTCGTCCCCTCGGACTGTATAGCCTCGCAAGACCCGCGCGACAACGAGTACACGCTGCGCAAGATGTCCGGCCTCATGGACGCCGACACGCGCCCCGCCGCCGAGATTGATTTCGAGGAGCTTCAACGCGGGAGGGCCACGCGTGAGCCTGAGCCTAAGCCCGAGCCCGAGCCGAAGCAGACCGCACGCGGACAGACCGCACGCCGATAAAGCGCCTGCCGAAGCCGCCGCCCGCCGGGAAACGTACGTCATCCGACAATCTTTAGCTTGACGCGGAAGGCCGACCCGCATTAGCTTAGCTCGCCCGCCCGTTTGGGGTCGGCCGCTAAGTTTCCAGCCCGCGCGTGCACGCCGTACCGACTTACGCGCGCGCGGCTCGCAAGATTTCCGACACCTCGCAAGCAGTTTTCCAACGAAGAGCGCGCTCATTAACGCGGCGCGCGTGGCAATCGAAAGACCCACTTCATTTGTGAAGGAGAGAAGACTCAAACGATGACTACCAAACTGGCTCTACTGTTCTCCCTGTGCCTGTCTATAGGCGCGCTTATGCTCGCGTGCGGCGGCGGCGGCGACACGACGAACGGCGGCACGACCGCCTCCGGCGACAAGGTAGGCGTGGCCGAGTGTGACGAGTACATACAGAAGGTCGAGGCTTGTGTGAGCGGCAAGGTGCCCGAGGCCGCGCGCGCCACTTATAAGTCCTCCTTGGATACGATGCGTACCACATGGAAGAAGGCCGCGGAGACGCCGCAGGGCAAGGCAGCCCTCGCGCAAGGCTGCAAGACGGCGCTCGAACAGGCCAAAACGTCAATGAGCAGCTTCGGCTGTAGCTGGTAACTCGCGCGGCCACGTCGGCGCACGACGCCGCTCAACGGAAGAGGCCGCAAAAGTAGAGAGGCGCTGCGAGCATTCAAGCTCGCAGCGCCTCTCTGTCTGTGGGCACGCCCCGCGCGCGCCTCGACTTAACGTTCTTACTCGAAGGTCTTCGCCTGCGGGTTGCGCCCGCGGCTGGCGGCCGTCGCGAGGTCTCGCGCGCGCGGTATCGAGTCAATCCCCTTCGAGACCTGCGGGTCGTCGAGTATCAGAACCTGCGTGGCCTTGACCGAGCCGTAGGCGGCGGTCGTCAGGTCGTAACGTAGTTGACGCGCGACGAACTCACGCTGGCGGTCGAGCTGCGCGTCGGTGAGTTTGTACTCTTCGGCATGCGCAACCACGTAATCCTTGAACGCCTTGAAGACCTTGTCGTCAACGACGAAGTCGGTCGGCGCAACGTTGCGCGTGAAGTCGGGCATCCCCGCGACCTTGTAGTCGTTGAAGCCAGTGACGCGGCCGTTGACCATCTCTCGCGCAAAGGCGAAGATCGGGTCGATCATGCGTAGCTGCGGGGCGGAGAGCGTGCGCGGCTTCACGTTCTCGTCGGGCGAGATGCCGCCGCCGCCGTAGAGCGGGCGGCCCGTGTCCGTGTGCGTCTCGGGGCCTTTGGGCTTCGCCTGCGCCTTCGTCTCGTCCTCGGTGCCGTTCACGCGCCCGTATATGTAGTCGTAGAAGCTCTGGTTCGAGTAGTCGCGCTGGATGAGTCGGCCCGAAGGCGTGTAGTACTTCGAGGTCGTCAGAGTCAGCGCCGTGCCGTACTCAAGCGGCATGATGCTTTGGACGAGCCCCTTGCCGAAACTCGTCTCGCCGATGATGAGCGCGCGGTCGTGATCCTGCCAGGCACCCGCGACTATCTCACTGGCCGACGCGGTTCCGCGGTTGACGAGTACGACGAGCGGAGTGTTGTCGGGGCTTCGGTTCTCCGACTTATACTCGCGCTCCATGCCGCGCGTGCCGCGCCCCTTCTGCGTCAGGACGGTCTGGCCGGAGCCTAAGAACTGCTCGGCCACGCGCACGGCCTGATCGAGTATGCCGCCACCGTTCCCGCGCAGGTCGACGACGAGCCCGTTCATGCCGCGCGAGCGAAGGTAGTCGAGCGCGGAGATGAACTCCTCGGCCGTCGTGTAGTTGAAGCCTCGCGTCATGTCTATGTAGCCGACGCCGGGCTTGATGAAGTATGCGTCGGGGACGGTCGGCTGCGGGACGGCGTCGCGCGTTATCTCGACCGTCTCCTTCGCGCCGTTCGAGGCGCGCTCGACCGTTACTTTGACGGTCGTGCCGCGCGGCCCGCGAAGGCGGTCGCGCACTTCGCCCGAAGGCTTGCCCTGTACCGTCTGGCCGTCTATGTCGGTGATGCGGTCGCCGAAGCGAAGGCCCGCGCGGAAGGCGGGCGTGCCCTCGAAGGTCGCGAGGATGTATGTGTCGGTCGTCTGCCCGAGC
>JBJMGR010000139.1:0-2494 GCA_045807805.1 Pyrinomonadaceae bacterium
AAAACTTTCACGCGACGGCTCGGCGCAAGAAGTCGCTTCGCGCCCCGTTCCTCCTGTGCGGTAGTCCGAACGTAGGAGGGGACGTTGATGTTAAGGGCAAAACTTTTCTCGACGCTGGGCGCGCTCTCGATTCTCGTGGCGCTGCTTCCGGGCATGCGCGCGTCCGCCCAGGATGGACGCGTCGTGCGGCCCGAGTACGGGCGTTTCGACGTTGAGGTGGTCGTGGGCGGCTCGACGCTCGAAGCCATGTACGGGCGCGGGCGTCGCTACGTGGAGGCGCGCGAGGGCTCGGAGTACGAGCTGGTCGTGCGAAACCCTCTGCCCGTGCGCGTGGCCGTGGCTCTGTCGGTTGACGGGCTCAACACGATTGACGCGCGCCGCACCTCTTCGTGGGAGTCGAGCAAGTGGGTGATTGAGCCGTACGGCACCGTGCGTATAAAGGGCTGGCAGACGAGCTCGACCAACGCGCGCCGCTTCTACTTCACGACCGAGCGCGACTCCTACGCCGCGAAGCTCGGCCGCGCCTCAGACCTCGGCGTCATCACTGCCGTCTTCTACCGCGAGAACGAGCCGCGCCGCGTCCCGCCGCCGCCCCGACCTTATTACGACGAGGACGGAAGCGCCGAGCCTCGAAGTCGTTCCGAGGCCCCGGCCGAGAGGGAGTCTCGCGGGCGTGATGGGGCGAAGAGCGGTGGCGGCTCGGCGGGCGCGAGGGCGGTTGCTCCGCCGCTCAACGACGACAACGCCGCGACGGGCATGGGCCGCTCGACGCGCTACGACGTGGAGTGGATTCAGATGCGCTTAGAGCGCTCGCCCGCCGCCGAGATAACGATACGCTACGAGTACCGCGACGCGCTCATACGCCTCGGCCTTCTGCCGCGCTACGACCGCGACGAAGACGCGCTCCGCCGTCGCGAACGCGCGCGCGGATTTGAAGACCGACGCTACAGCCCGGAGCCGAAGTGAAAACAGAACCGCGAACGGTAGTAAGCGGGTGTGCGCTCCGACGAGAGTTCGCCTGTTGAAACTTGCGACCCGCTCACTACCGTTCGCGGTTCTGTCAGCGTGATTTCGGAAAAGTTTGGAGAGGTTGGAGGTTGAAGGATGCGTAAGTTCACGAGTCCGCTCGAAGGCGTGAGGGTGGCAGCGCCGTGCCCGGCCGATTGGGAGAGGATGGTCGGCGACGAGCGTATGCGCTACTGCGGCCAGTGTAGCCTGCACGTCTACAACCTTTCGGGGATGACGAAGAGCGAGGCTGAAGGTCTGGTCGCGAACGCCGAGGGGCGTCTGTGCGTGCGCTACTACAGGCGGGCCGACGGCTCTATTCTGACGCGCAACTGCCCCGTGGGCCTGCGCGCCGTCAAGCAGCGCGTCTCGCGCATCGCGGGCGCGGCGCTCTCCGCCGTGCTCGGCTTCTTCGCGGGCGTCGGGCTCAACCTCGGCTTCGCGCGGCCGACGATGCGACAGACGATGGGGGCGATGGTCGTGCCCACTGAGCGCTTGCATAACGTCAACCGCGATCCCGTCGTCAATTCTGACCCGCCTGTCGTTGTGGGAAGCATCCCCGACGAAGTGTACGGCGAGCCGGTGCAGGGCATAGCTGTCCGCAAACCCGTCCCGCGCGGTCGCACGCACACGAGGCGCGCAAGGTAGCAGGCGGAGTCAAAGGTCGAAACTTGAAGCGGGGACGGGCGTCACTTCGATGCTCGCCCCCGCCTCATTTCGCGTGTCAGCGACGCGGCTTGAGGTCATCCGTGTAGAGAATCTTGTAGGCTCGGTAGTTCGCGAGCACGCGGTTAACGTAGTCCTTCGACTCCGTAAAGCCCACCTCTGATGCGAAGATGCCCCGGTCTTTGTGAACCGCGCGCACGACCCATCGCGCGACGTTATCCTCGCCGCCGTTGTATGAGGCCGCGACCGCTTCGGGAAGTCCGGGGAACATTCGGCTCAACTCCGCGAGGTACGCGGTGGCGACGAGCAGATTCACTTCGGGCTTGTAGAGATCGTCTTCCGTGACATTCGAGAGCTTGACCTGCTGAGCGTACTTCGCCGCGATGTCGGGCGTCATCTGCAAGAGCCCGCGCGCGCCCGCGCCCGACTTCGCGCGCGGGTTGAAGCCGCTCTCCTGCCGCATGATGGAGAGGACGAGCCTCGGGTCTAAACTCTGCTGCTTCGACGTGCGCACCACGACATCACGAAAGGGAGCAGGGAAGTCTCCGGCCGCGCGCCTCACCTCCGACTCGACGCGCGACTCACGCGTCGAAGCCTGTGCCTTCGCATCGCCGCCGAGCTTCTCCAGATGCTCCGTTGCGAGCCACCCGTAATAGGAGGCCGCGCTGTCGGGTATCGACTGAAATGCTTTGACGGCCTCCTCCTTCCGCCCAGACTTCTCAAGGCTGAAGGCGCGCAGGTAGGCGACCTCGGTCGGCGTCGTGTTCACATCGCGCGTGAGCCGCGCGCGCGAGAGTTCGTCGGCCGTATTGAGCGCCGATTG
>JBJMGR010000140.1:0-15448 GCA_045807805.1 Pyrinomonadaceae bacterium
CACTTTAACTACACGACCCACTTCAAAACATACCACGACGCACAAGACGCGCGCTCGCTCATGAACATCACCTTCCGCCTTCCCTCCGAAGAGTTGGAGAAGAAGTTCACCGCCGAAGCCACCGCGCAGGGCCTCGACGGCCTCAAAGGCCACCGCTCCGTCGGCGGCATACGCGCCTCCATCTACAACGCCTTCCCCCTCTCAGGCGTCGAAACCCTCACCCAATTCATGCGCGAGTTCGAGCGCACCAACGGCTAAGCGTCGAAGCCCCCGCGTCACCTTCCCCCGAGCCTTCGGCTGCAACACACACGCCGAAGGCTCGCTCTATCTCCACCGCAAGCCTCTCACGCCCACGAACTCAACTTTCGCATTCCGCGAGCGTCTGGTGAGCCTCTTCAAGTCTTGGGGAGCGCAGGGCAGTGAAGATTTCAATGGCGCGTCGGGCAGGTAGAAGGCGAGGTCACCGCGCGAGAACTCAGGTTGATGGAACTTGTCGTAGAGGATGTGTTCCTCGTCGAATCGCCGCGCGAGGATGGCTGCGACTTCTGCGACGAAGTCACGCTTTTCTCCGGCGAAGGAGAAGGCGATGCGGAAGCGTTTGGACTCCATAGTTCAACTCTGTGAGCACGCGTAAGGGTTTCGGTCGTGGCGGCCGGTTCCGATTATCCACGGCGGGGGCGCGGTGACCAATATTTTTCGGCGGGGCGTGCTTGGCACGGGGGCGTGCGCGGTTTAAAGTATGGGCCGAGCCGGTCAATCTCTCTCGCGCGTAACGCGGACACTTTCCCCTTAAGATTAATGAGCACGAAAATACTGTTCCCCCTTGCACTCCTCGTAAGCCTCTCGGCCGCGGTCTTCTGCGCCGTCCAGAGCCCCGCGAACAAGCCTTCGGCCGTCGAGTTGGCGTCGGAGAAGCACCTGCGAAACGTCAAGCAGTTGACCAACGGCGGCGAGAACGCCGAAGCATACTTCTCCGGCGACGGCGCGCGTCTCATCTTCCAGTCGAAGCGCGACGGCCGTCCGTGCGACCAGATATACACGATGCGCGCCGACGGCTCCGACGTACAGTTGGTCTCTACGGGCAAGGGGCGCACGACCTGCTCCTACTTCTTTCCGAACGGCAAACGAATCCTCTTCTCTTCGACGCACCTCGCATCGCCCGACTGCCCTACGCCGCCCGACTATTCGCACGGCTACGTGTGGGCCGTCTATCCGGGCTACGACATCTTCACCGCCAAGCCCGACGGGTCGGACTTGAAGCAGTTGACGAAGACCGCGGGCTACGACGCAGAGGCGACCTTCTCGACTGACGGTCGTAGGATCGTCTTCACCTCGATGCGCGACGGCGACCTGGACATCTACACGATGGACGCGGACGGGCGCAACGTTCGTCGCCTGACGAACGAGATGGGCTATGACGGCGGGCCGTTCTTCTCGCGCGACGGGAAGCGTATCGTCTATCGCGCGAACCACCCGAAGAGTGTGGCCGAGGTCGAGCGCTATAAGAAGCTGCTCGCGCAGAATCTCATCGAGCCGAACGCGCTTGAAATCTGGGTGATGGACGCGGACGGCGGGAACAAGCGGCAGGTGACTTCTCTGGGCGTCGCGAGCTTCGCGCCCTACTTTACGCCCGACGGCCGACGCATAATCTTCTCCTCGAACTACCCGAGCATCAAGAGCCGCGACTTCAACCTCTTCGTCGTAAATACGGACGGCACGGGGTTGGAGCAGATAACCTTCAACGAGACCTTCGACGGCTTCCCGATGTTCTCGCCCGACGGCCGCAAACTCGTCTTCGCCTCGAACCGAAACGCCGCCGTGCGCGGCGACACGAACGTCTTCATCGCCGACTGGGTCGAATGAAATGAAGAAGAAGTTGCAAGTTCCAAGTTGCAAGTTCAAAGTTTAAGACAGAGCTTTTAACTTTGAACTTGCAACTTGGAACTTGAAGCTCATTAAATGAAAGCCATGCTCTACAGGAAAAGTCTCAGCGCATTCCTCGCCGCTCTAATGCTCGCGTCGCAGACGGTCGCGCAGCAAAGCCCACGGCGTCCCGGCACGGTCGAGGCCGCGCGTCTGCGCGAGCACGTGACATACCTCGCCTCCGACAGGCTCGAAGGCCGACGCACGGGCACGAACGGCGCGACGGAGGCCGCGCGATACGTCGCGCGCGAGTTCATGCGCCTTCGCGTTTCGCCCGACGCCGGCGCGACGTGCGGCGAGTTGAACGAGAAGTGTTATATGCAGCAGTTCCCGTATGTCGCGGGCGTCGAGCTAGGCAAGGGGAACGCTCTGACGGCCACGCGTCGCGCTGACCAGACGCAGGGCTCGCCGCTGGCGATTGACTTCCGTGTAGGCGAAGACTGGACGCCGCTCGGCTTCAGCTCGAACGCGCGCGTCGAAGGGCGGGCCGTCTTCGCGGGCTTCGGCATCACGGCCGCCGATCAAAATTACGACGACTACAAAGGCACGGACGTTCGCGACAAGGTGGCCTTCGCGCTCTCGGGCACGCCCGACGGCGACAACCCGCACTCGCGTTTCACGCGCGCGGGCGAGCTACGCTTCAAGGCCGCGGCCGCTCGTGCGGCGCGCGCGCGCGCGCTCGTCGTCGTCGCCTCTGAAGAGAAGTTCACAGACGACAGGCTCTCGCGCCTTCGCTACGACAACGCGGGCGGCGACGCCGGTCTGCCGGTCGTGGCCGTGTCGCGCCAAACGGCCGTGAAGATGCTCGGCCTCGGCGACGACGCCGCGCTGACGTTGATCGAGAAGCGTGTGCGCGAGTGGGCGTCCGCGAGTCACACGGAGGCCGCGGAGGGCGACTGGTTGACGCGCGTGAAGGTGAAGACGACGGGCGGCGAAGGCGTCGTGCTCTCTTTGACGACGGACGTTGTACGCAAGAACGCGCCCGCCGCGAACGTCGTCGGAGTAATCGAAGGCTCAGACCCGAAGCTTAAAGATGAAGTCATCGTCATCGGCGCGCACTACGACCATCTGGGTCGCGGCGGCGAGGGAAGCCTCGCGACGCGCGAGGGCGAGATTCATCACGGCGCGGACGACAACGCTTCGGGCACGGCCGGACTCCTCGAACTCGCGCGCCTCTTCTCGCGGGAGCGCGCGCGTATGAGGCGCACCGTCGTCTTCGTCGCGTTCAGCGGCGAGGAGGAGGGGCTCATCGGTTCGAGCTTCTACGTGCAGCACCCCGCGCGCCCGCTAGCCGACACGGTCGCGATGGTCAACATGGACATGATAGGTCGCCTGAAGGAGGGCGCGCTCAACGTCGGCGGCGTCGGCACGGCGGACGTTTGGCGCGAGTGGGTCGCGCGCGCCAACGCCCCTCTGAAGATGCACGTGGTCGCGGGTGCGAACGGCAATCGGCCCGAGGCCGCGCCCACGCCCGACCCTAAGAACGAGCGTGATGCTTCGGGCGGCGCGACGCCGACGCGCATGGACAGGATGGACGGCGAGATGACCGTCGTCACGGGCGCGGACGGCCGCGCGGTCGTCAACGCAACGGTGGTCGAGCCCTTCAAACTGCGCTTGAACGAAGACGGCTACGGCCCGAGCGACCACTCTTCGTTCTACTCGAAGCAAGTCCCCGTCCTCTTCTTCTTCACTGGCTCGCACGAGGACTACCACAAGCCCTCGGACACGGCCGACCGAATCAACTACGACGGCGAGGCGCGCGTGCTCGAATTCGTGCGCGAGATAGTCTACGACCTTCAGGACGCGGAGAGGCGTCCCGTCTACACGGTCGCGAAGTCCGAAGGCCCTACGCGCTCGACGGGCTTCCGCGTATACCTCGGCACCATTCCCTCATACGCCGACTCGACTGACGGCCTCAAGCTCGACGGCGTGCGCGAAGGCTCGCCCGCACAGGCCGCGGGACTCGCGGCGGGCGACACGATTGTGAAGCTCGCGGGCCGCGACGTTCGCAACGTCTACGACTACACGCAGGCGCTCTCCGAGATGAAGGCCGGGCAGGAGTACGAGGTGGAGTTGATGCGCGGCGGTCAACGACTGACACTCAAGATAGTCCCGACGGCGAGGAAGTAAAAAGGTAAAGGGCGAAAGTAAGGATAAGAAGAAGAGCAGCCTTCATCATCGATAATTGATGATGAAGGCTGCTCTTCTTGGAGCGAAGGAGGAAGAGAGCAAGCCTTACTCTCTTCCTCCTTCTTAACTTCTGCCCTTTACCTTTTTACTTCTGCCTTACCAACGTGGCTCGCGGTTGCCGCCGCCGCCACCACCGTATCCACCACCACCACCGCCGTATCCACCGCCGCCACGACCACCACCGCCACCGTAGCCGCCGCCGCCGCCACCACCACCACGCTCGACGCGCGGTCGCGCCTCGTTGACGGTGAGGGCTCGGCCGCCGAACTCCTTGCCGTTGAACTGCTCGATGGCCGCGGCAGCGCCCTCCTTCGTCGCCATCTCTACGAAGCCGAAGCCGCGCGAGCGGCCCGTGTCGCGGTCTTCCACGACGGAAGCGTTTTCGACCTCGCCGGCCTGCGAGAACATCTCGCGCAGCTCGTCGCCGGTCGTACGGAAGTTAAGGTTCCCGACGTACAGTCTAGTGCTCATCTCTCACGTGTCCTCTTATTTCATGTGAAGCGCGGGCGGCTCGTCGCGTGCGGTTGACCTCTCGGGAGGATGGACGGTGAACCAGCGGCGTGCGAGGCGGCGACTTTATGGCCCGGTGCTCTAATTTTCGAGAGCCGCTTCAAATCCAACTAACACGACCTCACTCTCCTTCAGCCGAGGCACCGTCGCCTAACAGTCGCGGGCAGGCGCGTTCGCCTCCGAACGCGCGAGAGCAGGAACGCAAACGCCCGAAAGTATGCCGCAGCCCCAGCCCCGCGCGCAAGACAATTCTCCACCCCGCGCGTGCGCGCACGCGCCCGCCGCGCCGCGAACATTTAGCTTGAAATTTGACGGCCGTTCGCGGAAACTGTGCGCGCCGCCGTCGCCGTCGTACGGGCGAAGTCTTTAGCCCGTCCGGCACGAAACGGCTTCGGGCGTGAGACTTTAGAAAGTTTGCGGCCTCACGATGCAGGAAGCAAAGAAACATTTCTTCATCAGCTACAACAAGTCCGACATCACTTGGGCCGAGTGGATAGCCTGGGAGTTGGAGGAGGCGGGCTACGCCACGACCGTACAGGCGTGGGACTTCAGGCCCGGCTTCAACTTCGCCATCAGGATGCAGCAGGTGTCGAAGGTTGCCGACCGCATAATCGCGGTCTTGTCGCCCGACTACCTCACCGCCGAGTTCACGCAGCCGGAGTGGGCCGCCGCCTTCGGCAAAGACCCGAGGGGCGAGAAGGGTCTACTGCTCCCCGTGCGCGTCAGGGACTGCGAGCCTGAGGGGATGTTACAACTGCTCGTCTACATCGACCTCGTAAACCTCGAAGAGGAGAAGGCCAAGGCCGCGCTGCTCGAAGGCGTGAAGACGGAACGCGCCAAGCCTCCCGTCAAGCCTAGATTTCCCGGCGCATCCCAACAGCCCGCGCAGCCTTCCGTCTTCCCCGGCGCGCTGCCCCCCGTCTGGAACGTCCCGCACCAGCGCAACCAGAACTTCTACGGCCGCGAAGACCTGCTCGCGGAGCTGCACGCATCGTTCACCGCGGCGGCGGCGTCGCGCGGCCATGCCCTCTACGGGCAGGGCGGCGTCGGCAAGAGTCAGGTCGCCATCGAATACGCGTACCGCCACGCGTCCGACTACAAGCTCGTCTGGTGGGTGCGCGCGGAGGAGTCCGCGACGCTCGCGGCGGACTATGCGGGGCTCTACCGAAAGCTCGAACTCGCGCCGCGAGACACGAACGACCAGAGCTACATGAACGGGGCCGTGCGCCGCTGGCTCGAAGAGAACGACGGCTGGCTGCTCGTCTTCGACAACGCCGTGCGGCCCGAAGACATCGCCGACTTCGTCCCGAGCAAGGGCGGCGGCCACTTCCTCATCACCTCGCGCAACGCGGGATGGGACGCTTTGTGCGTCGAGCGTCGGATAGAGCCGCTTACGTCCGCGGACGCCGCGGACTTCCTCCTGAGAAGGAGGGCCTCTTAGATGAGCACGGAAGCGACAGACAGAGAGGCCGCCGTCGCGCTCGCCGAAGCGCTCGGCAACCTCCCGCTCGCTTTGGAGCAGGCCGCGGCCTACGCGGGACAGACGGGCCTCTCGCTCGCCGACTACCTTTCGCTCTTCCGCGAGCGTGCCGCGGCCTACGTCCCGCCCGCCTCACCTTCGGCGGACTACCCCGACGCGCTCGCCGTCACCTTCGAGATAGCCTTCACGCGCCTCGGCGAAGAGTCGCCCGCCGCGGCAGACCTCCTCACGCTCTGCGCCTTTCTCGCGCCCGACGAAGTGCCGCTCGAAATCTTCAAGGAGGTGTCCGCGAAGGAAGAGGCGGAAGAGGAGGAGGCTGAAGAGGAGGAGGAGGCATACGTGCAACTGCCCGAAGCGCTCGCCTCCGTCGCCGCAAACCCCGAAGCGCTCACCGCCGCCGCCGCGACGCTACAGACCTACGCCTTCGCGAAGGTGCGCGGCGGCAGCTTCCTCTCCATGCACCGGCTCACGCAGGCCATCGCGCGCGACCGCCTCGGCGATGACGAAAGGAAGCGATTGGCCGAGTCCGGAGTGACGCTGATGCGGGCCTCATTCTCCTTCGACTCTGAAGACACTCGCACATGGCCCCCTAGCGCGCGCCTCCTGCAACACGCGTTGACCGTAGCCGAACACGCAAGGGCGCTCGGCATCGCGGGCAAGCAAAACATGATACTGCTGAATAAGGTCGGCAAGTACCTGGACACCAACGCTGAGTTGGCCGAGGCTAAGGCAGCTTTTATAAAGTCAACTGAGCTTTGCGAGCAATTATTCGGCTCGACTCACCCGCGGTTAGGTGCGCTGCTCAATAACATTGGAGAAACTCTACGCAGGCAGGGCCTCCTCGACGAGGCGACCAAATATCTGAAGCGAGCCCTTGCCATAGACGAAGTAGCACTAGGGCTAGACCACCCTAATGTGGCAATAGGTCTGCACAATCTCGGTAACGTGCTAAGTGAGAGGGGGGCACATGCTGAGGCGCGCGAGCATTTAGAACGCGCGCTCGCTATCTTCGAGTCAGGCGGTGATCCAACACGCGCGTACGTCGCTATCACCCTCAACAACATCGGCCTAATTCTTTCCGCGCAAGACAACCTGAAGGTCGCGCGTGCCTACTATGAGCGTGCCCTCCAAATATATGAGGAGGTGTACGGCCACGACCATCCACAGGTCGCCATTGCCCTTAACAATCTCGGCGATAACCTAATAAGGCTTGGTGATGTTGTCGCGGCGCGACAATACCTGGAGCGCGGTATGCGCATATTTCAGGCTCATTTGGGCGAGAAACACCCTTGGACGTTAATCGCGAAACGGAATCTCGAACAACTTGACGAGCATGACGCGGACAGCCCTTCGTTCGGGTAAATGGTCGTCCCGGCGGCGTCGAAAATGAGACTTCTGAAGATGAGCACGCGGCTTGATTTCCTATAAGTGTTTCACGTCTTGAAAAGCGAACGCCTTTGGAGCAGAATACCGGCGCGCGCGCACGCGTTGCGGCCCGAACGCGCCGAGGGGGCCGATTCGCCGTCTCCCCCGAGCCTTTCAGTTACAACGGCTCTGCACGTCTCCGACACCTCTTGATCCCATGAACGGCAAAACCATCTCCCACTACCGCATACTCGGCCAGATAGGCGAGGGCGGGATGGGTGTCGTATACGTCGCCGAAGATACGCGCCTCGGCCGCCGCGTAGCTATCAAGATTCCTCATGCGGGCAAGGACGAGAGCCACTACCGCTCACGCTTCCTGCGCGAGGCGCGCGCCGTCTCGAAGCTCACGCACCGAAACATCGCGGCCGTCTACGACCTCGGCGAGACCGACGACGGGCAGCTCTACATAGTCATGGAGCTGGTCTCGGGCCAGACGCTCGGCGACGTGCTCGCCGGGCCGGGCCTGAGCGTCGCGCGCGCCGTCGAGGTCATACGAGAGGTGGCCGACGCGCTCTCCGAGGCGCACTCGCACGGCATCATCCACCGCGACGTAAAGCCCTCGAACGTCATCATCAGCGAGCGCGGCGAGGTCAAGGTCTTGGACTTCGGACTCGCGAAGCAGTTGGACGAGGACGGCACGAAGTCGCGCGCACTCTCCGAGCACACGCGCTCGGACGTGGTCATAGGCACGCCGCTCTATCTGAGCCCCGAGCAGGCGCGGGGCGCGAAGGTAGACCGGCGCAGCGACCTCTTCGCGCTCGGCGCGCTGCTCTACGAATGCGTCTCGGGACGGCCCGCCTTCTCCGGCGCGAACGTCATAGAGATAGGCGCGCAGGTTCTTCACTTCGACCCGCCGCCGCCCTCGCGCTTCAACCCGCGCGTGACGACGGAGATCGACCGGCTCGTCAAGCGAGCGCTCGCGAAGAAGCCCGAGGACAGGTTCCAGAACGCGAAGGAGTTCTCCGACGAACTCACGCGCGTGCGCGCGCGCATACCCGACTCGGACTCGACGCGCACGCGCCGACTCGCGGGCGTCGAGAGCCTCACGCGTTCGAGCGCCTTCATCACGATGGCCGAGACCCTTCGGCGTCCGCGCTTCTCGCCGCTCACGGTGATTGGCGCGGTGGCCGGGCTCGCGCTCCTCGCGCTCGTCCTTTACTTCGCGCTGCGCCCCACCGTTCACACGCCGAAGCCGGAGGTCGTAGCGCTCTACGAGCAGGGCGTCGAGGCGATGCGCGAGGGCGGATACTTCAGGGCCACGGGTCTGCTCCAAAAGGCCGTCGCCGCCGACGCCGAGTACGTGCTCGCGCACGCGCGCCTCGCGGAGGCATGGACGGAACTCGACTACCTCGACCGCTCCAAGGACGAGATGCTCATCGCGACGACCCTGCCCGACAAGGGCGCGCTCACGCGAGAGGACGCGCTCTACTTCGACGCGGTGAGCGCGACCGTCAAGCGTAAGTACCCCGAGGCCGTCAAGAACTACGAGGAGCTTGTGCGCTTGAAGGCAGACCCGCAGCGGCTCGTAGACCTCGGGCGCGCCTACGTCAAGAACGACGAAGCGCCGAAGGCCGTCGAGGCTTTCACCAAGGCCGCCGCGAGCGACGACTCATACGCCGTCGCGTGGCTGAGCCTTGGCACGCAGCACGCGCGCACGAAGAACCTCGCCGCCGCGACGATGGCCTTCGACCGCGCCGAGAGGCTCTACGTCAAGGCGGGCAACCGCGAGGGCGAGGCAGAGGTTCACTACCAGCGCGGCCGCCTGCTCGTCGAGCAGGGCAAGAAGGCCGATGCGCGCCGCGAGCTAGATCAGGCGCTCGACATAGCTCGCTCGACCGGGAACATCTACCAGCAGGTGCAGGCGATGCTCCAGTTCGCTTACATTCCGGAAGACCTCGAACAGGCCGAGGCGTACGCGAGCGACGCCGTCAAACTCGCGGAGTCGCGCAACATGCCGAACCTCGCCGCGCGCGGCTACATAGACCTCGGCGCGCAGTACCTCGGGCACGGCTTAAACGACGAGGCCGCCCGCTTCCTCACGCACGGGCTCGACTTCGCGCACGAGTACAACGCGCGCCGCCTCGAAGCCGTCGCGAACATCAACCTCGCGAGCGCGCGCGTCGGGCAGAACCACTTCGACGAGGCCGTGCCCCTGGCCGAGTCGGCGCGCGACTACTACACGCAGAACGGGTTCCGCAGGGAGGCGGCGATGGCCGCGCAACTACTGGCGCGGGTCAAGGGGCGGCAGGGCGACTACGACGGCGCGCGCGCCGCGCTCGAAGATCAGATACGCGGCAACGAGTCCTCAACCGACGCGCGTCTGCTCGGCATGCTCCACCGGGAGTGCGGCTCGGTGCTTGAGAAGCAGGAGCGTTTCGCCGAATCCATAGAGCACTACCGCAAGGCCATCGCTATCGCGAGGGACGTGCCCGACAACAAGCTGCTCGCCTACAGCCTGCTCAACATCGCGGGCTCGCTCTGGCGGCTCGGCCGCTACGACGAGGCGAGCGAGGCGCTCAAGCAACTGGCCGAGATGGTCGCCTCGCAGAATTCCGATAAGGACATGCTGACCTTCGCCTCGCTCGTCGAGGCTAACATGGCCCTCAGCCAGGGTCGGTTCGGCGACGCGCGCGCGATGGGAGGGCAGGTGCTCGCGGACATGAAGGCGGCGGGCGGGCGCAAGGAGACGACCGCGGACGCCGATGTCGTCGTCTGCCTCGCCGAGGCGCTGGGCGGCACGCCCGCGCGCGGCAAGCCCATGTGCGATGAGGCCGCGCTCCTCGCCGTCCAGATAGGCGACCCGCTCTTCGTCTCGAACTCACAGCTCGCGCTGGCCGAGGCGCTGCTCGAAGTGGGCGACGCCGCGGGAGCCCGCACGCAGGCGCTCGCCGCCGCAGACTTTTTCGCGCGCTCGGGCCGCGTCGAGTCCGACTGGCGCGCGCTCGTCATCGCCGGAAAGGCGTGCCGCCTCGCGGGCGACGGCGCGTCGGCGCGTGACTATTTCGCTCGCGCCGCGGCCCAACTCTCCCTGCTCGAAAAGAGTATGGGCGAGGCGGCCGCCAGCTATCTCTCGCGTCAGGACGTTCAGCGACTCAGGCGCGAGCTAGGCGGCGACGCAGTCGCCGCGGCCCGCTGAGAACACTCCAACAGACCTCAACCACAAGGAGAAAAAGTAATGGCAGAAGATCCGCCCATCGTCGTGTCTGGCGGCTCGGTGACCGTCCAGTTCGACAAGGGTCAGCTCTCGGAGAGCCCCGACGGTAAACAGCACCATCACCCGCACAAGAAGATCAGCCGCATAGAGATTACAGGCGGCGACTTAAACTTAACCGGCGACGCGAAGTCCGGCTTCGCCGGAACCACGAAGTCCGGCAAGATCACAGTCAAGATTTTCTACGGCGACGACGAGTGACGCGGCCGACAGCGCCCGCGCCCTAACTCACACAGGGGATTCGCGCGAGACTCACACAAAGGACTCGCGCGAGTCTCGGACGGGAAATTTCACTCTCGGACGGGAAATTTCACTCAAGACTCTCGAAGGAGAAGGGGCACGCGCTTTAAGGCGCGTGCCCCTTCTCCTTCGTGCCGCCCCATGCGTCGTCAATCGTATGCGCGCTGGCGCTACCGCGCGCGGCCGCGCCGCCTCTTCAGTCCCGCCCGAGCGCGGCGAGCCGCCGAAACTCCTCGGCCGCGTCCGACGATTCCTCTCCGGCCTCGCGCAAAGCGCCGCCCCGCCTCTCGCTCCACAAAGCCTCCGCCACGCCCGCGAGCCACACGAGCGTACCGCGCGCGCCGAAGCGCTCGCGCACTCGCGCGAAGATGCGCGGGTAGAGCCTCACGGTGCGCGCGAAGAGTGCGCGCAGAGCGTTGAAGCTCAGACGCCCCTGAAACAGCTCGCGCCTCACACGTTCGTCCAGGCCCCCGAGCGCCGCGAGCAGCGCGTTCAGAGTCTCGTTCACCGCCGAGGGCTCGCCCTTCGCCGCCGGGCGCATGAACTCGGCTAGCCCCACCGCCTGCGTGACGCTCGCAGCCGAGCTGCCGCCACGGCGCGCTATGCGCCCGAGCGAGTCGGCGTCAAAGATGTCAGCTTCGAGCGCGAGGCGTGTGAGCCGCGCGGCGCGGCCCAAGTCCCGCGCGTGCGCGCCGAAGCCGCGCGACGCGAGCGCGCCCGCGCACGTCGCCGCCTCGCCCATCAATATCACGCGCTCCGCGCTCAGGGGCGCGCGACGCCCGCGCCCCTCCGCCGCGAAATAACCGAAGACGGGCCGCCCGACGCGCCACCCTCCGCCCGGACGCTTGTACGTCGGAAGCGACTCGAAGTAACGCTCGAAGAGTGAGAGCAGAGACTTGTCCGCGGGCGAGTCGAACGTGTCGTAGAAGAAGAGGCGCGTCGCATACTCGTCTCGCGTGGCCGCCGCGCCGAAGCCCTCCCAGAAGAGCTGTCGGTGGTCGCACGCGTCCTCCGTGCTCACGAGAATCTCGCTCGCGCCGAAGTCCACGGCGTGCGTCGCCTCGCCGCGTGCGAACCCGCGCGCAATTGTCCCGACCGTCGGGCACAGGTGCGAGGACAGGGGGCCGCCCGCGAGTTGACGCGCGACTGAAGAGTCCGCGCCCGAAGCGTCAACGAACAGGCGCGCCGCGAAGAGACGGCGCGCGCCGTTCGGGCTCTCCGCCTCGATGGTGACGCGCTTGTGTTCGACGTACGCGCGCACGAAGCGTAGGCCGTCTAGAACCGTGCAGCCGCGCCTCCTCTTCAACCTCTCCGACGCGAGCGCGAGCAGGCGCGTGCCGTCAACCGTCACGTCCAGAGAGCCCTCGACCCAGAGCGGCCCGGCCTTCACGTGCGACGCGGCGTCGTGGAACTTCACGAAGCCGCCGCGCCGCCGGTTGACGACGGCCGACTCGACCTCATCCTTAGTGAACACGCTGACGGACGCGAGCGCGCTCAAATCCTCTTCCGAAAGGTTCCACTCGCCGCACGCGGCCGAGCGCGCGCCGTCATCGAAGACGAGCACGCGCGCGCCGTAAGCGCACGCGAGCGCCGCCGCGTTCAAGAGCGCAACGTCGCCGCCCGCGTACACAACGTCGAACTCCGCCTCGGCCACCCGGCCCGCCGTCGGAGCGCCGCGCACGACGACCTCCTCGACGTGCATCTCGCCGCCGCGCGTCTCCCAGACTCTCTGCCAGCGCCGCTCGACGGCCCAGATGCGGCGCAGCCACTCGTCGCGCCCCGGCAGCGAGCCGAGCCCCGCGACCGTCTCCGGGTACTTTCGTTTGAAGTGCGCGAGGTCGGGCGCGCCCGCATAGCGCGCCGGGTCTGTGCGTGTGTATCTAGCCGGAGCAGTGGCGACCATAAAGCCTCGAAAGAGATCTGTAGAGCCTTTTTTAAAGAGACCCGTGCGCCGACGGACGCGCGTCCGCGTTCGGGGCACGACGCCTGCGAGGTTTGAAAGAGTTTCCGGGGAGAAGCGTTACGAGGCGCGAGTTTACCGGAAGCGCGCCCGCGCGGTCTAGCCCACGCGGGCGCGCGCGGTGCCGGGTCGAAGGGATGAGAGAAAAATGTTACCTCGCCGACACCAACAGCCGCGCGCTCTCGGTCTTCAGCGGCGCGAGCGCGAGATGAGTCCGATGACCGCCACGAAGAGCGCGGAGCCGATGATGGCCCACACGACGGGGAAGGTCTGCCCGCCGACTCTCACGGGCAGAAGCTCAGGCATGCCCGCCTGACGCGCAATCCACATCCCTATGAGCGCGCCGACAAACCCGAGCGCAATCGAGACGAGGCAGCCGCCGCGCGTAAAACCGCCTATGGCCTGCCCTATCGCGCCGCAGACGCCCGCGACCAGCAGCAGCAGGAGCAGATCGATCAGAGTCATCTTTCGCCTCCACGTAGAAGTCGGTGTGCGCCGAGCATAACCTCAACCGCGCGCGACGGCAAAACAATTCTTCAAAAATACCTCGTCGCGCGAGCGCGTGATTCGTCTTTTACGCGCGCGCGGCGGACGCGAATTTGTGGAACGGGCGGCACGCGCTTCCAGAAAACTTTCTCTTCCCAACCGCGCGCGCGGCCTCTATACTTCTCTTGAAGGCGACGCTTTCAGAAACCATCGCCTCCGAGAAGAGCAACACCGACAAGGGCCATCCAACGCGAAAGCTTTGGAGCGCAAAGCCGCTGACCTAAACGCGACGCCTACGCGCGCGCGCACGGACGCAGCGGACGCCGAAGTGATGCAGAGGAGTGACGAAAATTTATGGGCCGGTGTCGCGCTGAAACCTTCGGCGCGCCCCGGCCTTTTCCGTTTCGTGCCGGACGAAAATCCCTACGAAAGACGCAGCCGCGGGCCCGCGCTGAGAGTCCCGCAAGGGCCTTCGGCCGAGCAACTGGGGCCACCGCTCGCTCATCTTAATCCGGCACGTCGCGGCGAACCACTCGTCCCCTTCAGGTCACGCGGCATCGGCTGATTAAACTCAAACGACATCCGAAGACCGTACAGGAATTTTTAAGGAGATTTACCGCCAATGCGTAAACTGATCTTCGCAACGCTCCTCATCGCCGCGACCTCGGGCGCCGCCTTCGCACAGACGGGCGGGCAGTCCGCAACCAGCAACGACATCCCCAACATGGGCCGCGCGCCCAAGCAGGCAGACGGCGTCGGCCGACTCGACCTGCGCGTAGTTGACGAGAACGGCAACCCCGTCAAGGGCATCCGCGCAGACTTGCAGTCGCAGCGTTCGGGCGGCTTCCTCTGCGAGTCCTGGAACTGGACGGACGCGCGCGGCGTCTCCGTTCTGCCGCCGCTCCACATGGGCAGGCTCTCGCTCAAGCTCTCCGCCAAGGGCTACGAGACGCAGAAGCTCGAAATCAACGCCTCAGACCTCGACCAGCCCGTCCGCATCGTCATGCACACGAAGTAAAGGCACAAACAGAACCGGGAGCGGTAGCGACCGGGTATCAAGCTTCGAGATGCAAACGCATGTCATAGCTTGATACCCGGTCGCTACCGCTCCCGGTTCTGTCTTTACAGCCCCTTCGACTGTAGCCATTCGCGTACAACGTCGGCGGGCGCGCGCTTGTCGCCATCAACTTCGTAGTTGAGTCGGCGCATCTCTTCGGTCGAGATTGCGCCCGCGAGTTTCTGTAAGACCTCTCGCATCTGCGGGAGTCGTTCGAGCGCGTCGCGTCGCGCGAGCACCACGGCCTCGTAGGGCGGGAAGTAGTGTCGGTCGTCTTCGAGCTGCACGAGCCCTAGCTTCGCAATCATGCCGTCGGTCGAGTTGCCCGCTATCACGTCAACCTCCCGGTCGGCGAGCGCGCGATAAGAGAGCGACAAGTCCATCTCTCGCGGGCGCTGTGCGAACTGCAACCCGTACGCGCGCGCGAAGCCCGCGTAACCGTCCGCGCGCGACATGAAGTCCTGCCCGAAGCCCGCGCGCCACTTCGGCGCGTGAGGGATGATGTCCGAGACGGTCTTCAGGTTGAGCCGTCGCGCGTCCTCCTCGCGCACGAGTATCGCGAACGTGTCCTCGAAGCCGAGCGGCGGGCCGACCTCCACGTCGAAGCGCTCTGTGTACTCGCGCCGCACGCGCTCGTAGACCGCGCGCGCGTCCGTCTCGGGCGGGTGCTTTAGTATCGCCATCAGCGACGTGCCCGTGTACTCGGGGTACGCGTCCACGCGTCCCGCGACGAGAGAGTCGTGCGTGAGGTTGCCGCCCAACTCGTAGCGCCGCTCCACACGCAGACCGCGCGCCTCCAACATCTGCGAAGTCATCTCGGCGAGGATGATCGACTCGGTGAAGTCCTTCGAGCCGACGGTCACGTCCGTTCGCGCGGTGGCTCGCCACGCGGCATAAGCTCCGCCCGCGACGACGGCGAGCGCGACACACGCCCAGACAATTCGCCGCACGACCTTGCGCCCGCCG
>JBJMGR010000141.1:0-4320 GCA_045807805.1 Pyrinomonadaceae bacterium
ATCTACTGCGGCGCGCCGCTGCCCGTGACCGAGCGCAGTGCCGCGCTTCGACGACCCGCGCTGCGGAAGCTCGAAGAGTGGGAGCAGGGCTTCAACGTCGTCCTAAATCCTCCGTGCGCGATGCCCGCGCCGGAGACGTTTGAAGAGGTCGCGTCGCTCCTACGGCTCGACTCGGCGCGTCTCTCGGAGATAGTCGAAGCGGGCACGCCGCTCCCCGTCGCGCGGGCCGCGTCCGAAGAGGAGGCAGAGCTTATCGTCGGGAGACTCAGCGCGCGCGCTCTCGAAGCGGAAGTTTTCAAAGATGACCTGCTCGCGCGCACGCCCGTGCGCGTCCGCGCGCTCGCCTTCGACGCGAACGCGCTCGTCCTGATGCCGAACGCGGAGACAGAGCCCGCGCGCGTCGAGTGGGATGAGATTGTGCTGCTCGTCGAGGGGCGCGTCGTGACGCGGCGCGTCGAGTTCGAGGAGCGGCCGTCGAAGTTGAGCATGCGCGGCAAGCTGTTGGACGCGCGCGAGGTCGCGTCGGACGAGGCCGTGCTAGACATACACACTTCGTTAGAGGCGTCGGATGGCTTCCGCGTCATGGCCGACGGCTTCGACTATTCGTGCCTCGGAGAGAGCAAGCGGCTGCTCGCGAGAGACAACTTCAAGACGCTCGTC
Organism: Pyrinomonadaceae bacterium; assembly: GCA_045807805.1. Taxonomy (GTDB): domain Bacteria; phylum Acidobacteriota; class Blastocatellia; order Pyrinomonadales; family Pyrinomonadaceae; genus QHXN01. Next base: position 661 of record JBJMGR010000141.1, read on the forward strand.
GCGGAGCTGCGCGGGCGCGCGACGCGTGCCGCGTTCGACGGAGAGTACGCGCGTCTGCGCGCACATCTCTCGTCCGTCTGGCCGCCCGCCGAGCGTAACGAGTCGGGCGGCTTGAGGCGCGGCGGGCCGGGCCGTCTCAACACCGAGTCCGTGACAGTCGTCAGCAACGAGACGCAGTTCACGCGCTACGCGCACATGCGTCGTCTGCTCGCGTTGCGCGGGCGCGCGAAGAGTTAATATGAAGCACAAAAGGGACGACAAGCGACCGCGAAATCGCGCGCGCGACGGCGACACACGCGCGCGCGACGGGCAGGTCGGGCGCAAGCCTGACACGCCCGGCGACCGCGTCGCGCAAGCCTACAAACGCGGCGACAAAGGCCGTGTGCAGCGTGACAAACCCCGTGTGGAACGTGACAAACTCCATGTGGGACGTGACGAACCCCATGTTCGGCAGGAAAAGTCCCGTGTCGAGGGTGACGAACATTATATTGACCGCGCACAACCCCGTGTACGACGTGACCAGTCCCGTGTCGGACGTGACGACCATCGTATTGAGCGTGACCAACACCATATCGAGCACGACAAGTCCCGTGTACGTCGCGACGAGTCCCGTGTACGGCGTGAAGAACCCAGTGTACGGCGTGAAGGGTCGCGTGTGAGTGTTGAAGAATCCCGTCTGCGACGCGAAGAGAGGGCGGACGGCGCGCAAACGTTCGGCGCGCACGACGACGCCGCACGGAGGCCGCGCGCGGAGGAGGACGGCGCGCACGTCTTCGGCGTTCAGCCCGTGCTCGAAGCTCTGCGCGCGGGCACGCGGCCCGTCGAGCGTCTGACTCTGGCGGAGGGCGCGCACGAGTCGCGCCTGCGGGAGATTCTTGAGATAGCGCGCTACGCCGACATCCCCGTCCGGCGCGTGCCGCGCGCGGACTTGCAGCGCCTCGCGGCGGGCGCTAATCATCAGGGCGTGGTCGCGACCATCGCCGCCGCGCACTACACGCACGCAGACGAACTGCTAGACGCGCTCTCGGCGCGAGTCGGCACGAACGACCCGCCGCTTGCCGTCGTACTAGACGGAGTCGAAGACCCGCGCAACCTCGGCGCTGTTCTACGCACGACGGAGTGCGCGGGCGCGCACGGCGTCTTCGTCCCCGAGCGTCGCGCGTCGGGTTTGACGGAGACGGTCGCGAAGGCCGCGGCGGGCGCGCTCGAATACGTGCCGGTCGCGCGCGTGGCGAACGTCGCGCGGCTGTTGGAAGAGTTGAAGGGGCGCGGCGTGTGGACTGTCGGGACGGCGGCCGACGCCGACAAGGACTACACCGAGTGGGACTGGACGCAGCCGAGCGCGCTGCTACTCGGCGGCGAGGGCGAGGGCCTGCGCCGCCTCGTGCGCGAGCGCTGCGACGTGCTCGTACGCATCCCGCTCCTCGGCCGCATCGAATCGCTCAACGTCTCTGTCGCCGCCGGAATAATTCTTTATGAGGCCGTACGGCAGAGAAGGATGAAGAGAGTGATAAGTGATGAGTCGCAAGTTCAAAGTTCAAAGTTGCAGGTTCAAAGTTAAGAACCTGTCTCTTAACTTTGAGCTTGCAACTTTGAACTTGCGACTCATCACCCAACACTCCGACGGAGGTTTCAATAAAATGTTCTGTCCAAGATGTGCGGCGCAAAATATGGAGGATGCGAAGTTCTGCCGCTCGTGCGGCGCGGACATAAGCCTCGTGCCGCAGGCCGTGACGGGCGTGCTGGCCGAGAGGCTCGCGGCTGGGGAAGATGGTTCGGGCTCGCGTCGTGACCGTCGCGCACGTAGGCGTCACAATCAGCCCATCAGCATCGAGCGCGCGGTCAGGAGCTTCTTCATGGGGCTCGCCTTCATCTTCGTCGCCTTCGCGGCGAGGAGTTGGGCACCCGCCGGAAACATCTGGTGGTTCTGGATGTTAATACCGGCCTTCGGCATGCTCGCCGACGGCGTCTCGACCTACCTGCGCCTCGCCGAAGAGAAGAAGAGGCCCGCCGCGCCGCCCTTCTACACGCCCGCGCAGACGGCCGTCCCACCCGCGCCGCGCGTGGGCGAGCTTCCGCAGCGCAACACGGGCGAGATATTGCCGCCGCCGAGCGTCACCGAAGGCACGACGCGTCACCTCGGCGTGCCCGTCGAGCGCACGCGTGGCGAAGAGTAGGCTGCACGCGTTCACGAAATCCCCGATGAGTTTTGAGAGTCAAGCACGCGTCTGCGTCCCCGTCTGTGTTCCCAACGCGAGCGAGTTGAGTGAGAAGGTCGCGCGTGCGGCAAAGCTCGCGGACGTGATTGAGCTGCGCCTCGACTGCCTCGAAGACGGCCAGCTCGAAGACGCGTTCGCACGTCTCGCCGGAATCATCACGAAGACGCCGCTTCACTTCATCATCACGAACAGGCCCGAGGGGCAGGGAGGCCGCCGCGCGCTCGACGCGCACGAGCGTCTGAACTTCTGGCGCGTAACTTCCGAACTGCTGCGCGAGACCGACGCGAGCGCACGCGTCTACGCCGACGTTGAACTCGACCTCTTCGAGTCGCCGCACGCCGGAGCCTTACGTAGACTCCTCGAAGGCTGCACACTCATCTGCTCGCACCACGACTTTCAACGCACGCCCGCAGACCTCGGCGCTCTCTACGAGAGGATGGCGCGCACGGGCGCGCGCGTCTTGAAAGTCGCCGCACACGCGGAAGACTCGACGGACTGCGCGCGCGTGCTCGGACTCATCGAACGCGCGCGGCGCGATGGCTTTGAGATGATCGCGGTCTCGATGGGCGAGGCGGGACTTCTGACGCGTGTGCTCGCGACGGCCTTCGGCGCGGCGCTCACTTACGGCTCGCTCGAAGCGGGCCGCGAGACCGCGCCCGGACAGTTGAGCGCGCGCGCTCTTCGAGAGCTTTACCGCGTGCGTGAGCTTAACAGGGAGACTGCGGTGATGGGTCTCGTCGGCTCGCCCGTCGCGCACTCGCTCTCGCCGCACATGCACAACGCCGCGTTCGCCGCGCGCGGCTTGAACGCGGTCTACATTCCGTTTGAAGTCTCGGACGTGTCGGCCTTCGTGCGACGCATGGCGCGCCCGCCGACGCGCGAGCTTGAGTGGAACCTACGCGGCTTCAGCGTCACGGCCCCGCACAAGAGTTCAATCGTCGAACACCTCGACTGGGTCGAGCCGCTCGCGGTGGAGATTGGCGCGGTCAATACGGTCGTGGTCGAAGGCTCGGAGCTTCGCGGCTACAACACGGACGCGCGTGCGGCGCTCGCGCCGCTCGAAGGATTGATTGACTTGAGGGGCGCGCGCGTCGCAGTCATCGGCGCGGGCGGCGCTGCGCGCGCGCTTCTGTGGGGGCTTCGCTCGCGCGGCGCACGCGCGGCGGTCTTCGCGCGCGACACTGAGAGAGCGCACGAGACGGCCGAGAGCTTCGGCGCTGAGATTGAACAGACGGAGGGCGCGAGCTTCGGAGGCTTTGACCTCGTCGTCAACGCGACGCCGCTCGGCACGCGCGGCGCACTCGAAGGCGAGACGCCCGCGACCGTCACGCAGCTACGCGGCGCGCGCTTCGCGTACGACCTCGTCTACAACCCCGCGAGCACGCGCTTCATCCGAGAGGCGCGAGACGCGGGCTGCGAAACCCTCGGCGGCCTCGCGATG
>JBJMGR010000142.1:0-12020 GCA_045807805.1 Pyrinomonadaceae bacterium
GATCGGCAGCGGCCCTCGACGCGGCCGTATCGCCGAAGCTTATGGCGCGGCCGACGCGCAGGTTGACGGAGAAGAAGCCGGGGCCTTCGGCGTAGTTGCGCGGGATGATGGTCTGGCCCGCCTTCGGGTTGATGTCGAAGTCGCCCCACTGCGTGTGGCGCAGGTCGGCCGACGCGGTCTGCGCGTCTGCGAAGGCCGGGCGGTCGTTGAAGATGCTGTCGCGGTTGTTGTCGAAGCCGGTCGTGATGTTGAAGGGCCGGCCCGTGTTCGCGATGATTATCGGGTTGAGCGAAAGCTTCAGGAACGGCACGCCCATCGAGCCGCCGATGAAGACGCGGTGGCGCGTGTCGAAGAACGAGCGCCCGTACTCGCCGCTCACGTCGTACTGGTTGACGGGGAAGCCGCCGAAGTCCGCGTCGGAGAAGGCACGGCCGTACGTGTAGTTGGCGAAGATCGAGAAGGCCCGGCTGATCTGCTTGTTGACGCCGATGTTGAGCTGCTTCATGTTCTGCGTGCCCGAGGTCTCGAACTGGTATATGTCGCCGAGTTCGGGGCGCGGGCGAAGGCCCGTCGTGGAGAGGGGCGCGTTGATGCTGCGCGACCGCAGAAGGTGGCGCGTGCTGTAGGTCGAGGCGAAGACGTTAAGCGTCAAGGTCTTCGACAACTGGCGCGTCAGGATGAAGCCCGAGATGTAGGAGTAGGGGGCCTGTATGTCTGAAGCCAACTGGCGCGTTGTCTGCGGGACGGCGAAGGTGCTGAGCTGCTCGACCGTGGGGAGAATGGGGTAGAGGCTCAGTATCGCGCGTGCCTGCTGCGCGCGGGCCGAGGTGTCGTCCGCGAACGGCGCGCTGATGATGAACTGCTGCTGGTTGACGCCGTTGAAGCGCAGAGCTTGAAGGCTCATGCTCTCCGAGACGCGGTCGTAGAAGATGCCGAAGCCGAGGCGTATGGCGGTCTTGCCCTGCTTCTGCGGCGTCGTATCGGGCGACCAGGCGAGGTAGACGCGCGGCGCGAAGTTGTACTTGCTGCCGATGTTCGTCTGCGCCTCGTAGCGCAGCCCGGCGCCGAGCGTCAGGTTCGGGCGAACCTTCCAGTCGTCCTGCACGAAGCCGCCGAAGTCCACCTGACTGATGTCCGCGAGCGGCTCGCCGCCGACGAGGGAGAGCTGCGTCGGCCCGAGACCCGCCGCGGCTAACTGCGCGGGCGTGCCCCCGGCGCGAAGAAGCTCCTGCGTGCGCCGGTAACGCTCAAGGCTCGTCAGCGAGTCGAGGACGCCGCGCGAGCCGCCGAAGGTGAAAGTCCCGTTGAAGTTGCCCTCGGAGAAGTCCGAGAGGTGTATGCCGCGTACGCGCGCGCCGTACTTGACCGAGTGGAGGCCGTGCGCCCACGTCGTCGAGTTCGTCAACTCCCAGCGCGTGCTCTCGTTGAACGAGTCGCCGACGCTCGCGCCGCCCGAGAAGAAGGATTCGAGGACGTTGGTAGCGACGCCCGTATTGAGGGCGGTCTGCTCGTTGCGGTTGCGTATGAACTGGAAGCGCGTCTCGTTGACCGTCGTCTTGTTGAGGACGGCCGTCTCTGTAAGCTGCAACTGGTGCGAGTGCGTAGCCACGTCGTAGGCGCGCTCGGGTAGAGAGAACTGCGAGACGCCCTGGTTGTCGAGGCTGTTGCGGAAGTAGCTGTAGCGTGCGACGAGCGTGTGATTGTTGTTGATGGCGTAGTCGAAGCGCGGGCTCATATTGAAGCGACGCGTGGGCGTGAGCACGGCCGTGTTGAAGCCGAGCGGCGTGAGCGTCAAGGGGTCGAGAATTGTCGCGTTGATGATGTCGTTGTCGTCGGTCTCGCCGCGCTCGATGTCGAAGAAGAAGGAGAGCCTCTTCGGAACGATGGTGCCCGAGAGGCTGCCGCCGAACTGCCGGAACTGGAACGGCGGGCGCTTCTCGCTGCGAAGCACGGGGTTGCGCGCGTTGAGGCTCTCGTCGTTGAAGGTTCCGTAGACCGTGCCGCGCAGCTTGTCCGTGCCGGGCTTAGTGAGAATCTGTATGCCGCCGAAGCCGGGCTGGTCGCGCTCGGCCGAGAGCGGGTTGTCGTTGATGCGTATCTCTCTTATCGAATCCTTCGAGGGGATGCGTCCGCCCTCGAAGCCGTCAATCGTTATCTGCCCGCCGTTGGGGCCAGCGGACGGGCCCGCGAGCGCCGAGAGCGCCGCGGCCAGATCGTCCGGGTCGTCGGGCAGCGCTTCGAGGTCTTTGCCCTTGAGCACGATTGCGCCCGCGCTGCTGCCCTCGACGTTAATCGGCCCTTCGGAGGCGACCGTCACCTCCTCCTTTTCGAGCGAGACGCCGAGCGTTATCTTGCCCAACTCGTTGCGGCCGTTGCCGACCTCGACCTCCGCGTTCTCGTAGAGCGCGAAGCCGGGCGCGATTGCGCGCACGGTGTACTTGCCGGGCGCGAGACCCGCGAGCGTGAAGTTGCCGTCGTTGTCTGACGCGACGGTCTTGGCCTTGCCCGCGGCGTCCGTCACAGTGACGCTGCCGCCCACGATGACGCCGCCGAACTCGTCCGCCAACTGCCCGCGCAGAGAGCCCGTCGCCTGCCGCGCCGAAGCGACGCCGGCGCACAGCGCGAAGAGGAGCAGGAGACCAAACGCCCGCCCGATTTTATTAAGAGAGACTTTCATTATCAGTGCCCTTGAATTTAAGGATGAAGGATGAAGGATGAAGGATGAAAGGAAGGCTTTTACTTCATCCTTCCGCCTTCATCCTTCATCCTTCCCGTTACGGTTGTCCGATGCCGAAGCCGAAGCTCGCGCCGCCGCCGCCGCCGAGTGCGGGCGCGGGGCCTGTGCCTGTGGAGCCACCAGTCCTGCGCGCGTTCATCGCGGCCATCATCTGGAGCACGGGCTCGATGTTCGAGACGAGTTGTATCGCAGTCACGCGCGTGGGGTCTGCGCCCGCTGTGCTTGAGACGAGAATCATCGTGCCCGGCTTCAACTCCGCGAGCGTGACCGTGGGCATGCGCTCCAACATCTGCTGAACCATGTCGCCGCCCATCATCATGCGTCGCCCGCCGCCGCCGCCCTGCCCTTGTCCACCCGCGCCCGGCCCTTGCGCCGCGCCGGAAGGCCCGCCCGCACCTTCGACCATGACCTGCTTGAAGTTTTCTTTAACCGCCTTGATGACCTCGTCGGTCGCGCCCGCGTCGCGCAGCTCCTTCTCGTCGTCGGCGGTCGCCTTGAAGCGGACGCCGCGCTGGCTTATGAGCTGTACGACATCGGCCGACTTCGCGCCGCTCTTGAGCGCCTGAATCAATCCCTCTTTGCCGAAGGGTCGGTTGCTCTGACCTTCAGGGCCGCCCTGCACGACCATGCGCTGCGGGCCTCCGCCTCCGGTGGCGGGCGCTCCCGCCTGACCACCGCCTCCGCCCATCATGCCGCCGCCTCCTCCGCCCATCATCGCGGCGACCTCGGGCGGTAGCTGAAACTGCTTGAGCACTGAGTCGGGGCGTACGACCACCGTCAGGGGCTTCTTGTCCTGCGCGCTCTCGATGACTATCTCGTTCTTCGCCGTGTCAACAGACTTGACCGTGCCGACCGCCGTGCGGAACGTGCCGGTCACGACCTCTTCGGGCGTGAAGCGCGCGCCGTCCTCGCTCTTGTCGCCCTTCGCGCGAAGCTGGTCGCCGACCTTTATCTCGACAATCTCGGCGGGCTTGCGATCCGCGAACTTGATCGAGTCGGGCGCGTAGCGCGTGAGCTTCACGGCCGCCCCCGAAGCGTTGATGACGACGGGCTTCGGCCCCTCGGCCGTGCGCGTCTGAATCGTTATCTCTTTCGACTCGGCGTTGACGGCCGAGACCACGCCGACCACTCCGCGCTTGCGCCACTCGGCGCGCTCGGTCTCCTGCTTCGCGGTTATCTCAGCCTTCGTGTTGACGACGACAGCGCGCGGCGCGGCCAGAGACTTTCCGTCTTCGGAGAGTTTGCCGAGTGCGAGCACGCGGTCGCCCGCGGCTATCTGCGCGAGCGTGTATGGCGTGGCCTTGTCGAGCTTCGTCTCGCCTGGGGGGTTCTTGAGAATCCTCGTCGCGTCGGAGACCGTGACGATGACGACCGCGCCCGCGTCCGTCTTCACGAATATCTGTTTCGAGGAGGCGTCAACCGCAACCACGTCGCCGAGGACGTTATTGCCCGCCTGTAGTGCGGCGGCCGGAGTGGTGCGGCCGAAGGCGGCGCTAAACGGCGCGAGCGCGAGGAGCGCCGCGGCCAGAACGGCACGGATTTTTTGCATCGTATGAGACCTCAAAGCAGTTTCCTGACTTAACTGAAAGACGTTCTGCTCGCGGCGAGCGTTACGAAAAATTGCTCTCGGGTGAGTAAAGATTCCGGCCGAAAAACCCTGGCGTCGCTTCTTTTACGCAACGGCCCGCCGGATAGTTCCGGAAAGGGCCGCGAAAACGCGCGAGCCCGTCTCAACTGTTTCTCTGGTCGGGCGGTGAAAGTTCCAGCTTTGCAGGGGGAGCGGATGGAGCCAATTCAGGCATTAGACGCGCGAAGAGGAACGCCGGTTGGTACGAACGAGAGGAATAAATTCATCATTTTGTAAACGCAAAGGTCAGAACCGAGAGCGGTAGCGACCGGGTCTCAAGCTTCGACATACGTCTGCATGTCGAAGCTTGAGACCCGGTCGCTACCGCTCCCGGTTCTGACTCGCGCCATAAAGCGGGCTACTACTTTTTGAGCGCGGCGTCGAGCGCGGCTTTGAGCGTCTCGTAGGATGCGTCGGAGGCGCGTCGGCCGTTGACGAAGAAGGTCGGCGTGCCGCTGACGCCTATGCGCTCGCCGTCGTTTAAGTCGCGCTGAATCTTGTCGGCGAAGCGGCCCGAGTCGAGCGCCGCCCCGAACTTCGCCACGTCGAGCCCGATGACGCGCGCGTACTCTTTGAGCTGCTCGGGCTTTAGCGAAGACTGGTTGCGGAACATTATCGCGGTGAAGTCCCAGTACTTGCCCTGCTCGCGCGCGGCCTCGGCGGCCTCGGCGGCCTTCTGCGCGTCGGCGTGCATCTGTAGCGGGAAGTCGCGGACGACGAAGCACACGCGGTCGCCGTACTCCGCGATGAGGCGTTCGAGTGTGGGCTGCGCGCTGGCGCAGTTCGGGCACTGGTAGTCCGTGAACTCGACGACAGTCACCGCGGCTTCGGGATTACCCTTCGACGGCTGGTCGTCCGTCGCAATCTTGTAGACGGCGGGCGGCGGCGGCGTGATGAAGGTCTGCACGGTCGCGCCGTTACGCAGCCGCGCGACGAAGGCGCTCTCAAGCTTGCGCTGCTCCTCGGACTGCATGAACTGGATTATCTGGTACTTGGCCGTAGGGAAGTCGGCCCCTATGCGCTCCTTGTTCTTGTTGTAGAAGTCCAGTGCCTCGGCCTCGGTCACTGTGGACACCTTCGCCATTATCTCCGCTTCGAGCAGAGCGCGTTCGGTGACGCCGCGCTTCTGTGCCTCCTGCGAAAGCAGTATGTCGTTGATGCGCTGGTCAACGTCGTTCTTGCGGAGCAGGTAGACCTGCTGCTGCGTCTGCGCGATGAGCGGCCGGAGGTCTTCCTCTATCTCGCCTACGGTGATGCTCTGCCCGCTGACGGTCGCGAGCACGCGCGTGCGCTCGGCGTCGCCGGCGAGCGGCTTAACGTTCGTCGCGGCGGGCTTGAAGCCCGCGGCCACGCGCAGGCCACCCGCGAACTGATTCGAGCGCTCGTCCTGCCGCTGCCTGAGCAGGTACGCGATTATCTGGTCTCTTATCTCCGCGAAGTCTACGGACTGGCCCGCCTGCTGCTCTATCTGCTGGCGGTTCTGCGTGAAGTAGGTCTGCGCGTCGGCGGCCGTCGGCCGGACGGTCTTGTTTACGACCTCGTCCTCGAAGAGCTTCGCGTTCGACACGCCGCGCTTCTTCGCCTCGGCGTCGAGGAGGATGCTGTTGACCTTCACGTCGAGAATCTGTTTGCGCGCCTCTACGACCTCCTGTTGCAGCCCCTGTATCTGCTGGACTACCGGGGGCCTCAGGTCGGCGGGCGTTATCTTGATGCCGTTGACCGTGGCGAGCACTTCGGGGAGCGGCCCGGCCTCGCAGCCGCAGTCTTCGAGCTTCGTGGGCGTCGGCGGGTTATCAACCTGCGGCCGACTCGCGGCGGGCGTCGGCGTCGGCGTCGGGCGTCGCGCGGGCGTCTGCGTCGCGGGCTTGGCTGCCGCGCCTGTCGAGGGCTTCGGGCGCGTCGGCGTCTGCGCGCCGCGACGTGTCTGCGCCGCGACGGCGAGGGAGAGCGTCGCGGTCAGAAAGAGTGCGTAAAAAAACTTGCTCATCGGTTCTCCGTTTTAGAAATTTACTGTCAGATGAAGCGTGGGCCGCCGTTCGCGGGCCCGCGAAACTTTGATGCGCGCGGGCCGCGCAAAGTTACCGCGCCAACGGCCCGAACGCGCCATCTACCGCTTGAGCGCGGCCCCGACCGCACGCAGCAAGAGCGTGACGAAGAGCGAAGGTTGACCGGCCGTCCTCATATTTTTCGGGAAATTATTCCACGCGCCTCTTCGAGACCCCGCGAGCGAAGGGCACGGGAAGATGTGTACGCCTTCACGGGCGCGCAAGTTTAGCATCGCCCGCCCCCGTTTAGGAAGAAAGGATGAAGGCGGAAGGATGAAGGATGAAGGTAAGTCTCACTTTCATCCTTCATCCTTCCGCCCTCATCCTTTTTCTCTTGACCCCGGAATCGGTTCCGAACTTTATAATGCTCGCGTGAAGAGAGACGGGGACGGAAAGAGTTACGTGCGCGCTGGCGAGTTGGCGCGCGAGGCGGGCGTGAGTACGGATACCCTTCGCCACTACGAGCGCAAGGGCGTGCTGCCGAAGCCGCGTCGCTCCGCGAACGGCTACCGCCAATACACTCGGGACGCCTTGGCGCGCGTGCTGCTCATACGGCGCGCGCTCGCCTTCGGCTTCACGCTCGACGAACTCGCGCGAGTCCTGCATGCGCGCGAGCGCGGCACGGCCCCTTGCCGGGAGGTGCGCGCGCTCGCGGCCGCGAAGCTCTCCGACGTGGAGACGCGACTGCGTGAACTGACGGCGCTACGCGACGAATTGCGCGCGACGCTCACGGACTGGGACTCGCGGCTTTCAAAGACCGAGGACGGCGGGCGCGCAGGTCTACTTGAATCGCTCGCCGACTCGGGCTCGTCAAAACGTAAGAGGCGCGCGCAAGCCCCCGCCTGGCGCGCGCGCAGAAAAGAGTAAGGCTCGATGAGAAAGGATACGAACTGATGAAGAAGACCACTCTGACCGCGCTCGTCGCGGCCCTCTTCGCGGCGTCGGCCGCCGTATACGCGTTCGCGCAGAAGAGCACCGACACGCGCGCCGCCGCACAGACCACGGAAGCAAAGAGCAAGGAGATGGATGCGCATCACACGGGCGACGGCCGTATGAATCACGACGACTGTCCCATGGTGCGCGAAGGCTCTAAGACTCGACACGACGCGCACGGCGAGCACGACGCGGCACTCGACGAGCGCGGCGCGCGCGCGATGGGCTTCTCGCAGACCGCGACCGTGCATCACTTCCTTCTGAAGCCGGACGGCGGCGTCATACAGGTCGAAGTCAAAGACGCATCCGACGCCTCGAACCGCGAACTCGTGAGACAACACCTCTCGCACATCGCGCGCGCGTTCGCCGCGGGCGACTTCGAGACGCCGATGCTCGTACACGAACGCGTCCCGCCCGGCGCGGACGTGATGCGCCGTCTGAAGTCGGAGATAAGCTACACGTACGAAGAGACCGAAGCGGGCGCGCGGGTACGCATCTCCACGAAGAACGCCGAAGCGCGCGCGGCCGTCCAGGACTTCCTACGCTTCCAGATAGAAGACCACCGGACAGGCGACCCGATGAAATGAAGGATGAAGGCGGAAGGATGAACGGACGATAAATAATCAGATGTTCGACAGCCACGCTTTCATCCTTCATCCTTCCGCCTTCATCCTTTGTTATCATCCGTGGCGGATGTCTTCGGAAACTTCCGAGAGCTTTCGCCTGATGGTCGTGGCGGGCGAGGAGTCGGGCGACGCGCACGCGGCGTCGCTCGTGCGCCAGTTGCGCGAGCGCGCGCCCCGTGCGGGCTTCGAGTTGTTCGGCTCGACGGGCAAGGCGATGCGCGAGGCGGGCGTCGAGTCTGTCGTGCGCGAAGACGACCTCGCCATCACGGGGCTCGTCGAGATAGCCCGCGCGCTGCCGCGATTTCTTTCGGCCTACCGCTCGCTCAAGCGCGCGGCCCTCACGCATCGGCCCGACGCGGTCGTGCTCGTTGACTGGCCCGACTTCAACCTCGCGCTCGCTCGCGCGCTGCACCGAAGGGGCTTGCGCGTCATCTACTACATAAGCCCGCAGCTTTGGGCCTGGCGCTCGCACCGCGTGCGGCAGGTGCGGCGCGACATAGACCTGATGCTCACGATCCTCCCCTTCGAGCGCGAGTGGTACGCGTCGCGCGGCGTCTCGCACGTAGAGTTCGTCGGTCATCCCTTCGCGGGAGCGGTCGCGCCGCGCCTCACGCGCGAAGAGTTCCGCGCGCGTCACCATCTCGACGCCTCAAGCCCTGTCGTCGCGCTCCTTCCCGGCAGCCGCCGAAAGGAGTTCGAGCGCATACTTCCCCTCATGCTCGACGCCGCCGCCGCCGTCTCGGATAGACTTCCTTCGGCGCAGTTCATCGTCGCGCTCGCATCGCGCCGCACGAATGAAGAGGCCGAGCGCTTCATCGCGTCGCACCCCGCGCGCGAGAGACTCGCCCCGCGCATCCGGGTCGTACGTGAGGAGGCGCGCGAGGCGCTCGCCGCGTCGGATGCGTCGGCCGTCTGTAGCGGCACGGCGACGCTCGAAGCCGCCGTTCTCGGCACGCCGCTCGTCGTCGTCTACAAGGAGTCCGCGCTCAACTGGCACACGCTCGGCCGACTCATCAGCGTCGAGCACTATGGCCTCGTCAACCTCGTCGCGGGCGAGCGCGTCGCGCCGGAGTTGATGCAGGACGACTTCACGGGCGCGAGCCTCGCGCGCGAACTCCTCGCGCTACTCGACCCCGAACGCAACGCGCGCACTCGCGGGCAACTGCGAGACGCGACCGCGCGACTCGGCGAGGGCGGCGCGTCCGAGCGCGCGGCCGACGCTGTGCTGCGCGCGCTGAGAGGCTGGCGTAAAGAGTAGAAAATCACGGGTTAGCGCGAAGCGTGCGAGGCTTTCCGCAACGCGTGCGAGGCTTTCTGCAAGGCGTGCGAGGCTTTCTGCAAGACGTGCAGGCTTTCTGCAAGGCGTGCTTCCTTTATTGCAGGGCGTGCATGGCTTCTTGCAGGACGTGCTTCCTTTATTGCAGCGCTTGTTACGTTCCTGCAATGCTTACTTAGTCTATTGCAGCGCGTGTTTCCTTCGTTGCAGCGAGTGTTAGGCTTCCTGCAACGTGTGTTTCCTTTATTTCAAGGCGTGTTAGGCTTCCTGCACGGCGTGTTTCCTTTAGTTCAGCGCGTGTTTCCTTTACTGCAAGGCGTGTTTTCTTTAGTTCAGCGCGTGCGAGGCTTCTTGCAAAGCGTGTGAGGCTTCCTGCAAGACGTGTTTCCTTTATTACAGGGCGTGTTTCCTTTATTGTAAGGCGTGCGTGGCCTCTTGCAGCGTGTGCGGCGCTCCTGCAACGCCGCTTAAAAGGCCGGGACGCGTGTGGGGCTCAACTCTCGCCGTCGAGCCGCGCCGTCAACTCCTTCAACTGTCGCTTCAACTCCTGAATCTCTTCGCGCATGCGCGGCAGTCGGCCCCAGAGCGCGTTGAGGCGCTTGTACTCTTCGAGCGGCTGTATGGGCGTGCCCCACCAGACGCCGGGCCGAACGATCTTTCCGGGCAGCACGCCCGCCTGCGAGCCTATGATTGCGCCCGACTGCACGCGCGCGTGGTCGCCGAATCCGACCTGCCCGCCGATGACTGCGTCCGACTCGATGACGGTGCTGCCGGAGATTCCGGTCTGCGCGGCGATGACCACTCGCTCGCCTATCTCGACGTTGTGTCCCACCTGCACGAGGTTGTCTATCTTCGTCCCGCGCCCTATGCGCGTCGCGCCCAGAGCGCCGCGGTCAACGCAGGAGTTCGCGCCTATCTCCACGTCGTCTTCGATGACGACCGTTCCGACCTGCAGAAACTTGTGGTAGACGCCCGACTCGTCGCGCACGTAGCCGAAGCCGTCCGCGCCGACGACGACGCCCGCGTGCAGCACCACCCGGTCGCCGAGTGTGACGCCATCGTATAGCACCACGTTCGGACGAAGCTCGCAGTCGCGCCCGACCGTCACGCCGTCGCCCAAGCTCACGCCGTCGAGAAGCTGCGTGCCGCTGCCTACCGTCGAGCCCTCGCCTACGGAGACGTGCGCGCCGACGTAGACGCCCTCGTCGAGCAACGCCCCGCGCGAGATGCTCGCGCTCGGATGCACCGACGCCGCACGTCTGCGTATCGGTCGCAGCGCGGCGGCGGCGAGCGCGAACGCGAGCTTCGGATGCTTGACTTCGATAACGCACTTCAAGCCTTCGAGCGACGCGCCCAACGGCGCGATGACTACGGACGCGCGCGACGCTCGCGCGGCCTCGAAGAACTTCTCGTCCTCCACGAACGCAAGGTCGCCCTCGCGCGCCGACGCGAGCGACGCCACGCGCACGACGCGCGCCCTCTCGTCGCCACGGACGCGCCCGCCCACTTGCGCCGCAAGCTCCGCGGCGGTTCTTCCTTCGTCTTCCGGTTCGCTCATAAAAAGTAGAGAGGCCGTCCGAACGAGCGGGCGGCCTCGCGCACGCGGCTTCAGCCGCGGACTTTGAAGAGTAGCTCGCGCTCTGAAGGGTGCGGCGCTTCTCGTTCCTCGCGCGTGAAGCCTCGGCGGGAGGCGCGTATGAAGGCGACGAGGTGCGAGACGTGCTCGTCGTCAACCTCTTCGAGCGCCGCGAGCGCGCTCCGCAGCGGCAGACGCGCGCGGAAGAGCACCTGATACGCGCGCTTCAATGCCGCGCGCGACTCGGGACGGAAGCCGCCGCGCCGTAGGCCGATGGTGTTGAGGCCGCGAACGCGCGGCGGGTTGCCGTCAGTCGTGAAGAAGGGGAGAACGTCCTGCACAACTTTGGTCTTTCCGCCGACCATCGCGTAGCGCCCGAAGCGCACGAACTGATGCGCCCCGACGTTCGACGCGAGAAAGGCGTGATCCTCTACGACGACGTGGCCCGCGATGGCGACGCCGTTCGCGAAGACGTTGTCGTCGCCCACCTCGCAGTTGTGCGCGACGTGCGTATTGACCATCAGGAAGTTTCGACTCCCGACGCGCGTCGCCGCTCCCTCGCCGCTCGCGCGGTGCAGCGTCGCGTACTCGCGTATCAGATTGTCGTCGCCGATGACGAGCGCGCTTCTCTCACCTTTGAACTTCACGTCCTGCGGCTCGCCCCCCAAAGTCGCGTGCTCGTAGACGCGGTTGCGCTCGCCCAGAGTCGTGAACCTCTTGACGACCGCGTGCGCGCCTATCTCGCAGCCCGCACCCATCACCACGTCGTCTTCAATGACGGCATACGGGCCGACGCGCACGTCGGGCGCGACGGACGCGTTAGCGCTGACTATCGCTGTAGGGTGGATGCTCATCTCGGTCGCACAGGCGTCAGATAGTACAGAACTCCCTCTGCCACCCGCAACCGAAAGGGCTTACCCCCTGCCCTTCTTCGCGGACGCGCGCTTCTTTCGCGGCGCGCGTCCGCGGGGTTGCGGTTGCCTTCGGCGGCGGACGCGGGCGGCGGGCGACGCGGGGCCAGGCGTCGGCGGGGCGTGCCCCAACGTCGCGTCCACGGCGGACGCACGCCTTGCCTTTGACCCGTTCTGTCGCTATCATGAGGCGCGGCAATAAGTTGCACGCGTCAACGTGCATGCGTTGGGCGGTCGGCCACGGCAACCTCGCTTCCGCCTCGGGCATCTAGTTCAGAGCACTTTTCTA
>JBJMGR010000143.1:0-11417 GCA_045807805.1 Pyrinomonadaceae bacterium
CGGACGCATGGCCGACGCCGCCTACTGGTACAGCACGCAGACGGGCGAGTTCATCTCGTCCACGTACTACTTCGCCGACCGGCCCGAGTGGGTCAAGGAGTTCAACGACGAGAAGCGCGCCGACAAATATTTCAACGAAAAGAGGAGTTGGGAGCGTCTCCTTAACGACGACGACAAAAAATATGAGCGGCTCGCCGGACGCGACGACGCGCCGTGGGAGAAGCTCGTCGGTCACGACGGCGCGGCGACGTGGATTAAGATTACAGGGAGCCCGCGGTTCGAGTTCCCATACGACATCTACAAGTGGTTCGAGAAGACCGGCCCCGACTTCTACGAGGCGCTGACCTTCTCGCCCTTCTCGAACGAGATGCTTCTCGCGTTCGCCGAACGGGCCATCACGAACGAGCACCTCGGCGAAGACTCGGACACGGACGTGCTCACCGTCAGCTTCTCCGCCAACGACATCGTCGGCCATCGCTACGGCCCTTACAGTCAGGAGTTGATGGACATGACTCTCCGCGTTGACCGGCAGATAGGCGAGCTGCTCGACTTCGTTGACAAGGACGCGAAGATAGGTCTGCAAAATACGGTCGTCATCTTCACGGCCGACCACGGCGTCGCGCTCGTCCCGGAGCAGGCCGTCGCTTTGAAACAGTCGGGCGGTCGCGTGCAAATCTCCGACATCATGGCCGCCGTCCGCAAAGGCGTCCGCGAGAGCTTCGGCAAGGCGGGCGAACGCGACACGACCGCGCGCTACGTCCAGACCTTCTCGAACGGAGAGATATACTTCGACCAGTTCGCGCTCAAGCGCGACCGAATCAGGCCGGAAGAGATAGAGCGCGTCGCGGGCGAGGCGGCGCTCAAGGTCGAAGGCGTCTCGCGCTACTTCACGCGCACGCAGCTTTTGAGGGGCGCGCTCGCGCCCACGGACGCGGTCGCGCGCCGCGCGCTGCACGGGTTCAACCCGGCGCGCAGCGGTGACGTTGTCGTCGTGCAGAAGGAGAACTGGTATCTCGTCGGCGACAAGAGTAGAAACACTCCCGTCGCCACGCACGGCGCACCGTATTCTTACGACACGCACGTACCCGTAATCATCATGGGCGGCGGCGTCGGGCAGGGCCGCTACGCGACGCCCGCGACGCCCGCCGACATCGCGCCCACGCTCGCGGCGATGCTCGGCGTGCGACCGCCGAGCGGCGCGAAGGGCCGCGTGCTGACTGAAGCTTTGAGGTAAGAGGAATTTATGAAACGACCCTTTTTGAACCTCGCGATTGCGCTCTGCCTTCTGAGCGTCGCGCTCGCGCCGTCCGTTTCGGCGCAGCGAAAGACGCAAGGGCAGAGGCCCGCGTCGAAGCCCGCAGCGGCGGCGGCGAAGCCGAAGGCGACGAACGCGGCGCCGAAGGGCGACGACGCGTTGAAGGCCGAGCTTGAAGAGATTGTGAAGCTCGCGCCCGCCGAGCGCGTCGAGAGGCTTGAGGAGTTCGTCAAGTCGAACCAACTCTCCGAACCGCTGTCGCTACTCGCGCAGGGGTTTCTGACGAGCGCGCGCGCCGCGCTCGGCGACGAGCGTCTGCGCGCTGGCGACCGCGCGGCGGGCGTCGAGCTTTTCCGTAAGGCGGTCGAGGGCGCGCCGGAGCCGATGTCGAACAGGCTCTTCGTCGAGGTCGTCTCGCAACTGCCCGGCAACCTGTACGTGCTCGGCGAGCGCGACGCGGCGCTCGAACTCGCGCGCGCCGTCGAGCCGCATGCGGAGGGGAGCGCGCCGCGCCTGCTCCTGCTCGTGAGCTTCTACCTCGGCGTCGAGCGTGTCGCGGATGCCGCGCGACTCGCGCAGGAGGCGGTCACGGCGCAGCCCGACCTCCCCGCCGCGCATCAGGCGCTCGGCACTGCCTACAGGTATTCTCTACGCCTCGACGACGCGACCGCCGAGTTCGCGCGCGCCGTCGAGCTTGACCCTAAAGAGGCGGGCGCGCGCCGCACGCTCGCCGAGTTGAAGCGCGCGACGGGCAGACCCGAAGAGGCGCTCGCGCTCTACCGTGAACAGCTCGCGGCAGACCCGCGGGACTCGAACGCGCACGCGGGCGTGGTGCTCTCGCTCTTCGACGCGGGACGGCGTGAGGATGCCGAATCGGAGTTGCAGTCGGCGCTAACGGGCCTCGCGGGCGACTTGCCGCTGCTTGTCGGCGCGTCCTATTGGTACTCGGTGCACGGGCAGGGCGCGCGCGCGCTCGAACTCGCGGAGCGCGCCGTCGCTCTGGAGCCGCGCTTCGGTTGGGCGTGGGCGCGCGTGGCGCAGGGGCGCGCGCTGCTCGCGCTGAAACGTCCGCTCGAAGCGGAGCGCGCGCTACGTGCGGCGCGCAAGTTCGGAAACTTCCCGACGATAGATTACGAGACGGCGGCGGCGCTCGCTGCCGCGGGGCTCTACGACGAGGCGGCCGACACGCTCTCGCGCTCGTTCGCTCTGCGCGAAGGGCAGATAGAGACTCGACTCGCGGGACGCATCGAGACGCGCGCGGCGGACTTCAACGAGCTGCTCGCGCCCGAGCGACGCGCGAGCCTCGCGCAGTTCGCGGGCGCGTCCGGCGCGGACGAGGCGCGCGTGCTCAAAGGTCTACTGGCGCTCCGTCAGGCGACCGGTGAGGGCGCATCGGACGAGCGCGCGGCGGCGGATGCGGCGCGCGATTTCGCTTCGGGCAATGATGAGATGCGCACCTACCGAAACGTCTACGCGGCGAGTCGGCTTGAGCGCAGCGGGTTCGCCGCGGGCGCGGCTTTAGAGCGGGCTGAGTCGGCGATAGGCGGAGTCGAGGCTGCGCTCGATCTGCCGCACGCGCCCGTCGCGCTCTTCGCTGAGACGAACGAAGTGCGCGCTCTCCGACGCGAGGTCGTCGAGCAGGACGTGCCCCTGAACATGGTCGGCGTTCAGCGCGATGTGCTCTCGAAAGTGCTGCGCGGTCGTATCGAAGAACTCGCGGGTTGGGCTCTCTTCAAGCAGGGGCAGACTGCGGAGGCCGCTGTGCGTCTGCGCCGCGCGGTGAGCGTGCTGCCGGAGAGCACAGAGTGGTGGCGCGCGGCCGAGTGGATGCTCGGGCAGGCGCTCGAAGCTTCGGGCGGCGGACGCGACGCGCTCGCGGCATACGTCAACAGCTATCGCTCGCAGCCCGACCCCGAGCGGCGGCAGGTGATAGAGACTCTCTACAAGAAGCTGAACAACGGCACGCTGGAAGGACTCGACAAGCTCATCGGCGTCGCGCCGCCGACGACGCGGGAGCAGACTCAGACCCAAGCGGCCGCGCCTTCGCCATCAACCGCGACGCAGACGGCCGACGCGCGGGGCGACTCGAAGCTGACGACGCCCATGCCCGCCGAGACTCAAGCGTCGCCCGCGCCTACGCCCGAAGTCGCCTCCGTCTCGGCGCCCGCACCGACGCCTTCGACGACTCCCGAGACAACACCGACGCCCGCAATCACGACGCCGACTCCCGAGGCGACGCCGACACCGACGCCCGACGCCGCGCCCTCTCCGACTTCCGAGGCGACGCCGTCGCCGTCGCCTACTCCCGAAGCAGCTATGACTCCCGAAGCAACTACGACTCCTGAAGCAACGCCCTCTCCGACTCCGGAAGCCACGCCGACGCCCGACGCGACGCACGCGTCCGAACGCAAGACCGAGACGCGCGCGGGCGGGACGTGTGCTCTCGTCGTGGGTGACGAGTCGGTGACGATTCAGGCCAACGGCGGCTCGGCCACAATCGCGCTCACGTTAGAGAACTACGCGGGCGCGTCGCCGCCGCGCGTCAACCCCTCTACGTCGAACTGGGCCGACATAATCATCCTCGCCGAGCCGCGCAAGCCCGAGGACGGCGAGCGCCTGCGCTTCACCGTCTCCTCCGTCAGCAATAAGACCGGGGCCTTCGTCGTCACCTTCGCCTCGCCCTGCGGCAAGCGCGACGTTACGGTCAACGTCCGCTGATAAGAAAGGACTGAGGACTGAGTTAAGAGCTTGCGCCTTCCACTCAGTACTCAGTCCTTTTTTCAGTACTCAGTCCTTTTTATTGCAGCACGAAGTTGTACGTGATAACGCCCGAGACCTTGACGGGCTGGCCCGAGAGCAGCGTCGGCGAGAAGCGCGCCTGTCGAGCAGCGGAGACCGCGGCCTGCTGCAAGAGCGGGTGGCCCGAGACGGCCGAGGCCGAAATGACGCGGCCCGACTCATCCACAAGTATCTGCACGGTCACGGTGCCCTGCGCGCGCGCGGCCTTCGCTATGGGCGGGTAGTCGGGCTGCGGCTTCGAGATGGCCTTACCGTTAAGGACGCCGCCCGCGATTATCGGCTTCGGTGTCGGCTTCGGTGCGGGCGGCGGTGGTGGGGGCTCTTCATCGTCAACAGGCGTCGGCTCTGTATGAACGGATGTGCCGGTCGAAGACGCTGCGGGGACCTCCTTTGTGGTCTCTACAGGCGTTCTCCTGCGTGCGCGGCGTCTGCGAGTCGTCTTGCGGCGTGCCCCCGTGTTGGCCGTCTGCGCGCTCGCACTTCCCGGAAGAGGGCCTGCGTGCGCGGTGTAGATTGCCGCCGACGTTAGAAGCAGCGCGAGCGCGACACACGCGAGCGTGAGTCTTGAAGAGGTCTTCATAGTTCTCCTTCAGTCGAAGTTCAGAGGTGTGGCGCGAGGCGCGAGGCGAGGACTTGCATCGTCTGCGCGCCGACGATGCGGTCAACCTGTTGGCCGTTCTTGTATATGAAGAGCGTGGGGATGCTGCTAATGCCGAGCGCGGCGGACGTTTGCGGGTTCTCGTCAACGTTGAGTTTGGCGATTCGGTAGAGCCCGGCCGACTCGGCTGCGAGCGCGTCGAGCGTGGGCGCGACCATACGGCAGGGGCCGCACCACGCCGCCCAACAGTCGAGCAGGACGGGCCGCGTGTTCGAGGCCGCAATCACGTCGCGCGCGAACGTCGCGTCGGTCACAACCTTCGGCCTGGACTCGTCCTCCCGCCCGCCGCCCGAATGCGTCGCGCTCCCGCCGCTCGACGCCGCAGCGCTTGACGCGTACGATGCGTCGCCGCTCGGGAGTCTCGCGCCGCAGCGCCCGCACACGGGCTCCTTGCCGACCACCGTCACGCGCTCGTCAACGCGATTCTTCGCGCCGCACTTCTCGCATGTCACAACCGTCATCAACGCAACCTCCGCCCGAAACCGCAAGACCGTCAGCGTCCGGCCGAGAGTGTGACACAACTCTACGCCGCCGCGAAAGGTTCTTCGCGAGCGAGCGCCCGCGAAGTCTCGCCGCGTGCGACCGAGTTCGCAACCGCGCGCCGCGTCGTTGTAGAATAAGCGCGCGGACTTTTCCCCAAGCACAAACCAATTAACCGAAGGAAGTGTCGAAACAGATGCGCCACTCGCACGCGCGTTCATACGTGCTCTTAACCGTCATACTCCTGTCCACACTCGCGCCTTCGGCCGCGCGCGCGCAAACGGATGAGCGCGCACGCACGCCCGCGCCCAATGCGCCCGAGATAAGCTACACGGTCTCTACGGGGAAGCCGCAGACGCACATGCTCGAAGTCGAGGCGCGTCTGCGTTACCAGAGAGCGCCCGACGCCGTCGAGCTTCGCATGCCCGTATGGACTCCGGGCTCCTATCTCGTGCGCGAGTTCGAGCGGAACGTGCAGGGCTTTCAGCCTTCGGGCGATGGGGGCCGCGCGCTTCAGTGGACGAAGACCGACAAGGACACCTGGCGCGTCGAGACGGCGGGCTCGCGCGAAGTGCGCGTGCGCTACTCGGTCTACTCGAACGAGCTGAGCGTCCGCACGAACGAGGTCAACGACCGCCACGCCTTCTGGAACAACGCCGCGACGCTCGTCTATCCGGTCGGGTACCTGGGCTCGCCTTCGAGCGTGCGCGTCGAGCCCTTCGGCGACTGGAAGATAGCGACGGGGCTACCCTCGGTCGCGGGCGAACGAAACACTTTCCGCGCCGAAAACTTCGACGTGCTCTACGACTCGCCCTTCATCGTGAGCGACTTTCGCGTCATACCCTTCGAGGTCAAGGGCGTGCCGCACCGCATCGTCGTTGACGGCGAGGGCAACTACGACGCCGAGCGCATGCGGCGCGACGTGCAGAAGGTGGTCGAAGCGGAAGCCGAGATGATGGGCGAGATTCCTTACCGCGACTATACCTTCATACTCCTGCTCGGGGCGTCGGGCGGCGGCGGGCTCGAACACCTGAACTCGACCTCGCTCACGTGGCGACGCTTCGGCTTCTCTACGAACGACGACTGGCAGAACTTCGCGGGCCTCGTCGCGCACGAGTTCTATCACCTCTGGAACGTCAAGCGCATGCGGCCCGACGCGCTCGGCCCCTTCGACTACACGCGGGAGAACTACACGCGCCTGCTCTGGGTCGCGGAAGGATGCACGGACTACTACGCGGGCGTCTTCGTGCGGCGCGCGGGTCTGATGACCGACAGGCAGTATCTCGACAACTTCGCGCGCAACGTGCAGGGATTGCAGAACACGCCGGGCCGATTGGAGCAGAGCGCCGAGGAGTCGAGCTTCGACGCGTGGATAAAGTATTACAGGCCCGACGAGAACTCTGTTAACTCTTCCGTCTCCTACTACGACAAGGGCGCGATACTCGGGCTTCTCTTAGACCTCGAAATCCGGCGACGCTCGAAGGACTCGCGCTCGCTCGACGACGTGATGCGCGCTCTATACACGGACTACTTCAAGCGTGGCCGCAACTACACGCCCGAAGAGTTCCAGCGCGAGGCCGAGCGTGCCGCAGGCTCTTCGCTCGAAGAGTTCTTCAAGGCTTACGTGCGCGGCCGCGAAGAGCTTGACTACAACGCCGCGCTCGAATGGGTCGGCCTTCGCCTGGACACGAACGCGCCCAACAACAACGCGCGCGCCGTGTCCGACAGTTCCGGTTACATCTATCCGCTCGGCGCGACCGTCGCGCAGGATGGCGAGCGCCTGATTGTTCGCAACGTACACGCGGGCGAGCCCGCATACGAGCAGGGCCTGAACTCGGGCGACCAGATAGTCGCCGTGGACGGCTATCGCGCGACGCGCGACTTCCTGCTCGCGCGCGCCAACGACAGGAAGCCGGGCGACACTCTGACGCTCACGGTCTTCCGCGCCGACGAGCTTCGCACGTTCACCTTCAAGCTCGGCGCTGGCCGTAACGTCACATACAGAATCCTTCCCGTCGCGTCGCCGACCGGGCAGCAGAGGCGAAACTATCAATCGTGGCTCGGCTCGCCGTATCCGGCGGCGGCTCTGGCTCCGGCGGGCGGCGGGTCTTGAGCGTGATGGAGTTCGAGGGCAGGGTCGCTTTAGTCACGGGCGCGGCATCAGGCATCGGGCGCGCGTGCGCGTCGGAGTTTGCGCGCGGCGGCGCTGACTTGGTTCTGGTTGACTCCGCGCCCGAAGCGGCGCTCGCGCAGGTCGAGAATTTGTTGAAGGCGTCGGGCGGGCGCGTGTTATCTTTCCGCGCGGACGTGTCGGAGCACGCGCGCGCCGCCTCGGTAGTCGAAGAGACTCTGGCGCGCGTGGGCCGCCTCGACCTGCTCGTCAACGCGGCGGGCACGACCGACGACGCGCCGCTCTGGGAGATGACCGAAGAGCAGTGGCTTCGCGTCGCCGATGTGAACCTCAAGGGCGCGTTCAGCTACACGCAGGCGGCGGCGCGACACTTCCGGCGCACGCTCTCGGGCAGAATCGTCAACGTCGCTTCCATCGAGGCGATGCGCGGGCGCTTCGGGCTCTCGAACTACGCCGCGTCGAAGGCGGGGCTGATCGCTTTCACGCGCTCGGCCGCCGCAGAGCTTGGGCGCTACGGCGTGAACGTCAACGCGGTCGCGCCCGGCTTCATCAGGACGCCTCTGGTCGAGCGTCTGCCCGAGAAGGTTCGCATGCAGGCCGTCGCCGAGACCGCGCTCGGACGCATGGGCGAGCCCGAGGACGTTGCGAACGCAGTCCTGTTCCTATGCTCCGAGCGCGCGCGCCACATAACGGGCGCGGTCATAACCGTTGACGGCGGGCAGTTGCTCTAAGCGGAAACGATGAACGCGGAAACGGTGAATATGAGAGAGGCGCTTGAAGATTTCACGCGGACAATCGAGGAGGCGTCCGCGCGTCTTCTTTCGTTGACGGAGGATGAGAGCCGCTCGCCCTTGGCCGACGAGAAGTGGTCTGCGAAGGAGACGATAGGCCACCTCATAGACTCCGCCTCGAACAACCACCAGCGCTTCGTGCGCGCGCAGTTCAAGGACGACCTCGTCTTCGACGGCTACGCGCAGGAGGATTGGATTCGCGCGCAGAGGTACAACGAAGAGCCGTGGCCTCTGCTCGTAGGGCTCTGGCGTCACTACAACCTTCACCTCGCGCACGTCATGCGTCACGCGCCCGAAGCAAAGCGCGCGGCCCCGCGCGCCCGTCACAACTTTCAACAGATAGGCTTCGCGCCGGTCTCTCCGAACGAGCCCTCGACGCTCGAACATCTCATGCTCGATTACATAGACCACCTCAAGAGCCACCTGCGCCAGATACTCGGCGAAGTCTAGAAACGTTCGATCGCATCAGACCGAAGGAGCAAACAGCCTTTGGCTATCGTCCAGAAGTCCGACGCGTCCGTCTTAGACGCAGCCGAGCGCGGCCGTGCGGGGCATCTCCTGCGCGTGCTCGGCGTAGTCTTCGGGATGGCCGTCACCGTCGGCATCACAATCGGCATGGGCATTCTGCGCACGCCGGGCGACGTCGCGGCGCAGTTGCCGAGCCCTACGCTCTTCATAGGCGCGTGGCTCCTCGGCGGCGTCTACGCGCTGCTCGGCGCGGTGTCGGTCGCGGAGTTGGGGACGATGATTCCGCGCTCGGGCGGCTTCTACGTCTTCGCTCGGCGCGCGCTCGGCGAGTATCCGGGCTTCGTCGTCGGTTGGAGCGACTGGCTCTCTACGTGCGGCACGGTCGCCGTCGTAGCGCTCGTCATCGGCGAGTACACGGGCCGACTCTTCCCCCGGCTCGACGGTCACTCGGCTGGCGTAGCGTGCGCGGTGACGCTCGCCTTCGCCGTCTTGCAGTGGCGCGGCGTGCGTTGGGGGAGTCGCTCGCAGGAGTTGACGAGTCTCTTGAAGACCGTCGCCTTCGTGGCGCTCATCGTCGCGTGCTTCGCGCTCGGCGGCGGCGGCGAGACTCAGGCACGGAACCTCGCGGAGACTTCCGGCTCGGCGAGCGCGCCCGCGGGTCTCTCCTTCGTGACGGCAATCGTGCTCGCGCTTCAGGGAATCATCTACACCTACGATGGCTGGTACAGCACGGTCTACTTCGGCGAGGAGGTGCGCGACACCGCACGCAGCATCCCGCGCGCGATGGTCGGGAGCGTGCTGCTCGTCATCGTCATCTACCTTCTCTTCAACCTCGCGCTCATACACGTGCTTCCGTTCGGCCGTCTCGCGGGCGAGCCGCTCGCGGCGGGCGCGGCGGCCGAGGCGGTCTTCGGCCCGCGCGGCGCGACCGTCATCAGCGTCGTCGCGATTCTCTCTCTGCTCGCGTCCGTGAACGGAAACACTCTGACCGCGCCGCGCGTCATCTACGCGATGAGCCGCGACCGGCTCTTCTGGCGCGGGGCTTCCGTGGTGAACCGGGGCGGGACGCCGACCGTCTCGCTGATGCTTAGCACGGCGGCGGCGCTTCTGATGATCGTCTACAGCGGCACGTTCGGCAGCCTGCTCGCGGCCATCGCGTTCTTCTTCGTCTTCGACTACACGCTCGTCTTCCTCTCGGTCTTCGTGCTCAGGTTCCGCGAGCCCGACGCGGAGCGGCCCTACCGCGTCTGGGGCTATCCCGTAACTACCGCGCTCGCGCTCCTCGGCTCAATCGCATTCCTCGCGGGCGCGGTCAAGGCCGACAGTGAGAACAGCATCTTCGCGCTCGAACTGTTGGGTGCGAGCCTGCCCGTCTTCGTCGTCCTTAGACTGTGGCGGCGCGTGCTTGAGCGCGGGCGCTAAAAGGGCGGTCTCGGGCGTCTGCCTTCTCTAAACGTCAACGGATGAGGTCATGGCGAATAACTATCAACAGATACGCTTCCACGTTGAGGATAGAGTCGGGCGGATAACGTTCGCGCGCCCGCCTCTGAACATCTTCACCATCGCGA
The DNA here is from genome assembly GCA_045807805.1 of Pyrinomonadaceae bacterium. Classification (GTDB taxonomy): domain Bacteria; phylum Acidobacteriota; class Blastocatellia; order Pyrinomonadales; family Pyrinomonadaceae; genus QHXN01. The sequence continues at coordinate 10,151 of JBJMGR010000143.1, forward strand.
TGATGAAGGAGGTTGACGCGGCGCTCACCGAATGCATGGGCGCGCGCGACATGGTGGCCGTCGTCTTCGAGTCAATCGAGGGCTCGCGCGCCTTCAGCGCGGGCGTCTCGGTCGAGGAGCACCAGCCCGAGACCGTCTACCAGATGCTCGAATCCTTCCACGCGGTCTTTCGCACGCTCGAACAGATGGCGAAGCCCGCCGTCGCGCTCGTCGACGGCGCGGCATTGGGCGGCGGCTGCGAGCTTATCGCCGCGTGCGACGTGGTCGTCTCTTCGTCGCGCGCGAAGTTCGGCCAGCCCGAGATAAAGCTCGGCGTCTTCCCGCCCGTCGCGGCCGTGCTACTGCCGCGCATCATGGGCGAGCGACGCGCGCGCGAACTTCTGCTGACGGGCGAAATCTTCGACGCGCAGGAGGCCCAACGCACGGGGCTCGTCAGCTACGTCGTCGAGGCGGAGCAGTTGGAGTCGAAGCTTCAGGAGATTCTGGCGCGGCTGCGTGAGCTTTCCGCGCCCGCGCTTGAGATGACGCGTCGCGCGCTCGACGCCGCGCGCGGACGCCCATTCCTCGACGCCCTTGAGCGCACCGAAGACATATACCTCAACGAGTTGATGAAGACCGAAGACGCGCAGGAGGGCGTCCGCGCCTTCATGGAGAAGCGCAGGCCCGACTGGAAGAATAAGTGAGTGCCGCCCTCGCGCTACAAAATTTGCACTCCGGTTTGAGTCTCGTGTTTTCGACAACTACATCTGGACTACAAGGAGTCGAAGAGGTCGGACGGGTACGGCAACCGCTTCCGCTATCGCGCCAAGGTTGACGACGCGAAGGGCGCGAAGGTCGGGCGCCGGGCTTGGGACGTGTTCCTGCTCTCGAAGCCCTGAGCGCGCGCCCCTTTGACACGAGCGCGCGCGGCTTCCTATCATCGGCCCATCGTAAACGATTCGCACAAAGGAGACGGGGCCGTCTGGCGGCGCGCGCGTCGCACGCACCGCGCGGGGCTCGACGAGGCGTTGACGCGTAGGGGCTTGAGAGTTATGTGGTGGCCGCGCGCGGCCGTGTGGGCGGCGATGCTGTTGTTGACGGCGGCGCTCGCCGCGTCGGGGTGCAGGCAGGTGAAGAACGCGGCGGGCTTGAGCGTGAGGCCGAAGAGTCTCCGAGACGTTCCCGCCGAGCGACTCTCATTCCGTTTCGAGGCGGACGCGAAGGAGGAGTCGCTGCCCGAGCGGCTCCGACACGACGAACCCGAAGAGCCTCTGCCCGGCGTCAAGAC
>JBJMGR010000144.1:0-10994 GCA_045807805.1 Pyrinomonadaceae bacterium
CGCGCCCTCTTCAATCGCGGAGTAGAGTTGCTCACGCTCGCGCTCGTCCGACGACTGACGATACGCGAGCAGAAGCTCTTTGAGCGACGCGAGCCCGCGATACAGGCCAGCGTCTTCGACCGGGGGAGTCAGGTACGAAACAAGTCCGGCGTAGGAGCGCCGCCGTGCGATGGAGCCTTCCGAGGGATTGTTGACGCTGTAAATATAGACGTGCGGAAGCTCTCCTATCAAACGGTCGGGCCAGCACTCGCCCGAGAGTCCCATCTGCTTGCCGGGCATGAACTCCAAAGCGCCGTGCGTGCCCGTGTGAACTACGGCGTCCGCGCCGAAGACTTTTTCGATGTAGGCGTAGAGCGCCGCGAAGCCGTGGTGCGGCGCGGCGCCCCGCGACATGAGCATCTTCATCGGGTCGCCCTCGTAGCCGAAGGTCGGCTGCACGGCGACGAAGACGTTGCCCAGACGCACGCCCTGAATAAGTATCTCGCGCCCGAAAGTGTTGATACGGCCCGGCGCGGTGCCCCACTCCTTCTCAATCTCTTCGACGTAAGGACACAGCCGCGCGTACTCGTCCACGCTCATGCGGTGCGCGACGTTCGCGACAGACCCGAAGCTCTCGGAGTTACCGCCGAGAATCAACTCGCGCAAGCGCTCCGCGCTCTCTGGAACTTCGACCGAGTAGCCGTCGGCCTTCAATCTTTGAAGCATCTCGACGACGCTCGGGAACACGTCGAGGTCTGCGGCCGTGCCTATGTTCCCCTTGTTCGGCGGGAAGCAGAAGAGGACGAGCGCGACTTTCAACTCGCTCCGCGACGCATTGCGAAGGCGATTCCAGCGCCTCAGCCTACGCGCGATGCGAGTGCAACGATCTTCGAGCGCGACGGGCTCCGCTCCGCCCTCGGTCATGCCGCCGTAGACGAACGGCTCGGTCGCTCCGTCAATCTCAGGTATCGCGACCTGCATCCCCGCCTGAACAGGGTTCAAGCCCGTCCAGGAATCGCGCCATGCCTCGACCGTCTGCACGTCGAGCCCGACGGACGAGCGCAGAGGCACGTTCAGTCCTTTCAGATACTCGACGGCCGCGTGGCTATCGTTCATCGCGGGGCCGCCGACGAAGCTGAAGCCCGTGAGCGAGATTATCTGGCCGACGCGCGCGCCTTCGTCGCCGACGAAGAAGCGCGAGCACGCATCGCGGTTGTCCATGAAGGTCGAGATGACGGGCAGCACCGCCAAGCCCTCGCGCTCGGCCGCGCGTATCAGCCCGTCGTAATGCCCGCGCGTCCCGCTCACGACGTTCGTACGCATGAGCAGCAACCCGATTGTGTTAGAAGGCGTGAGCGCCGGGCACTTCTCGCGACGCGCGCGACGCTCGTACCAACGCCGGTACGCGTCGAAGTTCTCGAAGACCGAGGGCGCTTCGGGGTGATAGACGCCGACGGCCGGGCACGTCTCGGGCGGCGGCACCTTCACCTTCGCGAGGCGCGCGTCGCGTCCGTAATGTTTGAGCGCGTAGAGCAGCATCGAGGCGACGTTCGCGGGCGTGGGTTGCAGGAAGTAGCAGAAGAGGTAGAGGTAGTGCTTCACGTCGCGCAGGCGGCCCGCACCCGGCACGAGCCGCAGAAGCGCGGGCATGCGCTCGATCAATTTTAAATACTGGGTGTGCTTTGAACGCCCGCCGCCCCCGCGCGTGCGTACCTGCTCGCCCATCCACGACGCGACGCTCTTCGCTAGACGACGCGCGCGCCCTTCAGTCTTCGACGCAGTCTCGACGCCCCCGTCCGACTCTTCAGACGCGTCCGGCTCCGCGCCGCCGCCGAAGCGTAGCTTTCCCATGCGCGTGCGCCGCATGAGTTCCGGCATGCAGTTGATGACGACGACCGCGCGCGCCTCCGTCTCGAACCTCTTCAGAAGAGGCACGAGCCGCGCGGCGTTCTCGCCGTCGGTCACGTGTATGACGAAGACGACCTCCGACTCAGACAGGTCGCGCTCGACCTCCTCCCACTCCTTGTTCGTGAGAGGCACGCCGAGGTTGTGCGCGGCGACGCGAAGGCCCGCGCGGTGGCGGCGATTAATCTCGCCCTCCGCGTGGCGCAAAGGCCCGAGCAGGCTCGACCCGACGTATAGTGTCGTGACCTTCATCAATTCTTCAGTCTCTCTGTGTCTCCGTGATTAATCCTGAAACGGACTCTAAGTTATCGGCGTGTCGGAGCCCTTCGACTTCAGCATCCCGCGAATCTTCTCGCCGATGTTGACGCCGCGCCGCACCCCGTCGAGGAACGCCTCCATCTCTATCATCGGCGTCTGAAATCTTGAACCCACGCATGAAAAACTCCCCCTCAACTTTTAAGACTAAACTTCAGGCGACGCCTTCGATGCGGTCTTCGAGTCCCGAGAAGGCTTCGCGCAGACGCTCAAGCATGCCGTCCTCCGCCTCCCAGAATCCGCGCCCCTCCGCTTCGAGCAGGCGCGCGACGAGCGAGCGCGCCGAGTGCGGGTTAAGCTCGCTCAGGCGTTCGAGCATCGCCTCGTCGAGCACGAACGTGCGCGCGACCTCCGTGTAGACCCAGCCGTCAACCGCGTCGGCCGTCGCGCTCCAACCGAAGGTGTTCGTGACGTGGCTCTCTATCTCGGCCACTCCGCGAAAGCCGTGGCCGAGCATGCCCTCGTACCACTTCGGGTTCAAGGTCTTCGCGCGCGTCTCAAGCCGCACCATCTCTTCGAGCGAGCGCACGCGCGCGTCGCGCGAGACCGCGTCCGAGAGGTAGACCGACGGGCGCGCGTGCGCGCGAGTCTCGACGGCCTTCGAGACGCCGCCGAGGTACTCGAAGTAGTGGTCAACGTCCGTCAAACCTATCTCGAACGAGTCGATGTTCTGATACGTCGCTTCGACGCGCGAGAGCGCGCGTGAGAGCGCGCCCGGAGCCTCGCGCCCTTCGAGCGAGCGGCCCTCGCGGTCGCGCCCGTAGGCGAAGCACTTGCGCGTGACGAAGAGGTCGCCGAGAGAGTCCGCGTGCTCCCACTGCGAGTCCATCACCATGAAGTTGACGTTCGTGCCGTAGCTGCCCGGCGCGTTCGAGAAGACGCGCAAAGCGGCATCTTCATAAGAGCAGCCTTCGTGCTCGACCTGCGCCGCGACGTTCGCGCGCAAAGGGTTCAACTCCTCCGGCTCTTCGAGCGCGGCGACGCATCGCACGGCCGCGTCCAACAGCATCACGGTCGCGCCGAAGAGGTCTCGGAATATCCCTGAGACCGTCATCAAAACGTCAACGCGCGGCCGCCCCAACTCTTCGAGTGAGATGGGCTCGACTCCCGTCACGCGGTTCATCGCGTCGCGCACGGGGCGCACGCCGAGAAGTCGCAAAGCCTGCGCGACGCCCTCGCCCTGCGTCTTGATGTTGTCCAGACCCCACAGCACGAGCGCCATCGCGCGCGGGTATCGGCCGTGCTCCGTGTGATGGCGTTCGAGCAGCGCGTCCACAACTCGGCCCGCGCGCTCGAAGGCCACGCGCGAAGGCACGGCGTACGGATTGATCGCGTGCGTGTTCCGCCCCGTCGGCAGCACCGAAGGGTTCTGCACAACGTCTGCGCCGGGGCCGGGCTCGACGTACTCGCCGCGAAGCGCACGCGCGAGCCCGTCAAGCTCGGCACTCGTCCCCAACTTCTCGCGCACCTCCGAGAGCAGCGCGAAGAGATTCGCGGAGTCACTCGCCGCGACACCTGCCTCACGTTCCAGCGTTCGACACGCGCCCTCCGCGCCCGCGCGCATGAAGACGTTGATTGACTCGCGCACCAAGTCCTCGACGCGCGCGCGGCGTCGCCAGCCCTCTTCGGTCTTGTCTTCAAGGAGTGAGTCGTAAGCGCCTAAGCCGAGCCCTTCGGAGACGAGGTCTGTGAGAGCGCGCGCGCCGCGCTCGGGTCGGTCGAACGAAGCGACCGCGCGCAGGAGGTCTGCGCACTCTTCGCGGTCGGCCGCGCGGCCGAAGACGTGCAGGCCCGTCGGTATCAAGCGCTGCTCTACCTCTACGAGACGCTCCCAGAGTTCGAGCACGCGCCGGTCTCTCTCTTCAGCCGGATTGTTGTTATGTGCTTCAGTCATCTACCGCGACTCGATGTACGTCTCTTTCTATAACGATTCAGCCAGCGATGTCTCCGTTATCAACTGCGGCAGCCGAAGGTATCGTGCGCCGAGCGCGTCCGCAAGGAACTCGCCCTCGCCGCCCGAAGTGAAACGCGTCTGCGTGTCTATCACGAGCGAGTCGGCGCACGCAGCGCGCAAAGACGCGCCGAGCCTTTGAATCTCTTCGCCGATGCGGGCCTTGCGCGCCGCGGGCGTTTTAGCCGAAACCGCATTCGATGAAGGCGTGCCTTCATCGGCGAGCGGTACGTTCGCGCGGCCGTCCGTGAAGACTACGAGTCGAATCCTTTGCGCGCCCGCGTCCGACGCCCGCCGCGCAACTCCCAACGCGCGCGCGAGCCCCGCCGCAAGCGGCGAGCCGCCGCCGACGCTCATCTCGTCGAGCACGCGACGCGCACGCGAGACCGATGCGGAGGGCGCGAGCAGCACTTCAGTGCCGCGTCCGCGGAAGGATACGAGCGAGACGCGGTCGCGGTTGACGTAAGACCTACGCAGCAGTTGCGCGAGCGCGCCCTTCGCCTGTGCGATGCGGTTGAAGGCCATGCTGCCCGAGGCGTCCACGAGGAAGAGGAAGAGCGTGCCCGCCTTGCCCTTGAAACGCTTGAAGCGAAGCTCGCCCGCGTCGAGCGTGCGCGCCGTGGCGTCGTCCGTTCGAGAGAGTCGGGGCGCGGCGGCCCTGAGCGTCGCGTCAACGGCGAGGCTGCGTGTCCCGCGCTCGGGCTGAAGGGACGCGCCCGCGTAGCGGCCGCGCGCCGTGAACGTTGAGCCGCGCGTGCCCGTGCGCATGCGCGCCGAGTGCGAGACCTTTCGCGCGCGCTTCGACGCGCCGCTCGCACTCGCCGACGCAGACTCTTTATCGAGTCTCACCTCCGCGATGGCGACGTTCAACTCGGCCCCGTCTTCGCCGTCGCCGCGCCCGTTCTCGTCGCGCATCTCTCTCGCGCGGCTGCCGTCGCTTCGAGCGCTGCCATTTTTATCAGTGCGCATCCGCGACGCTTCGCCGCCTCGGTTCGATTGAGCATGAGCACGCGGCTGAACGGAATCGTCGCGCCGAGCGTCGGTCGAATCAGCATCGCCGAAGAGTTCGCCGATGTGGTTCTCGACGCGCGCGCCGCCGCCCTGTTCGAGCGGGTCGCGGCGCAAGCGGTGGCGAAGCGACATGGGGGCCACCCGGCGCACGTCGTCAGCAGTGACCTCGCCTCTACCCTCGAAGGCCGCGAGCGCACGCGCGGCGCGCGCGATTGTTATCTCGCCCCGGTGGCCGTCAACGTTGAGGCGCAGGCACAGCCCGGCGATTGAACGAAGCACAGAGCGCGAAACTTTCACGGACGAGTAAGCGCGCGCCGCTCGCGTGACGCGACGACGCAGGCGCTCCTGCTCGTCGGCGTGCGCGGCGAGGAACGATTCCGAGTCGTTCTCGAAAGCCTCGCGGCGTTCGACGATGAGGACGCGACTGTCGAGGTCCCTAACGGTCTCGACTTCGGCGCAGAGGCCGAAGCGGTCGAGCAGTTGCGGGCGAAGCTCGCCCTCTTCCGGGTTGCAGGAGCCGACGAGGCGGAAGCGCGAAGGGTGTTCGGCCGAGACGCCTTCGCGCTCGACGCGGTTGCGCGCGGTCGCGGCCACGTCGAGCAGAAGGTCAACGAGATGGTCTTCGAGTAGGTTGACTTCGTCAATGTAGAGGAAGCCTCGGTTGGCGCGCGCGAGCAGTCCCGGCTCGAAAGCCTTGACGCCCTCCTTGAGCGCGCGCCCCAAGTCAATCGTCCCGCACACGCGGTCTTCGGTCGCGCCGAGTGGAAGCTCGACGACGGGGACGCTCACGCGCTCGGCCTTCAACTTCTCGCCCGCCGCGAGGCGCGCGAAACAGTCGTCGCAGAGTGATTCAGAGTCGAAGGGGTCGCAGTTGTACGCACACCCGCGCACGGCCGCAATCTTCGGCAGAAGGTCTGCGAGCGCGCGCACGGCCGTTGACTTCGCCGTGCCTCGATGGCCCGTGACGAGCACGCCGCCGACGGCGGGCGCGACGACGTTCAGCAGCAGCGCGAGCTTCATCTCGTCCTGACCGACGACGGCCGTGAACGGGAAGCTCGGCCGCACGTTGGCGCGCGCAGTCTGTCCGTTTTTAGATAGCCCTGCCATGTTTAGAGAGGGATGAATTGATAAGTTGCAAGCTCAAAGTTGAAAGCTCAAAGTTTGAAGGCGCTGCCTCTTAACTTTGAACTTTCAACTTTGAACTTATCACTTCATCCTTCTATTCGACTATCGCTCTATCGAAATTCGCAGGACGTTCGCCATCGGCCTGCGTGTGGTCTTGCCGTCGAGGGTCGTGACGACGAGTTGGCCTTTCTCGACTGTGATGCTGCGCACGGCGGTCATGTCGCGCTCGAATATCTGGCCGTCGAGCGTGATGATGACGAGGCGGCCCGAGTCAGCGGCGGGCATCGCGGGCTCTGTGCCGCCCGAAGGTTGAGCGTCGGCCGGGGGCCTGTCCGTCGAGCCGCGGTTGTCGGTCGAAGCGCGCCCGCGCGCGCCGCGAGTGTTTCCGCGTCGAGGCGCGCGGGGCGCGGGAGTAGTTGCCGCGGGCTTCGACGCGTCCGCGTTAGGCTCAGTCGTGGGAGTCTCGGCTGCGTTCTCCGCTGGCCGCTTTGCGTCGGCCGTATCCGAGTCTGAGGGCTTCGGCCTGGGCGAGGGTGTTGTGCCGCGCGCGCGCGCGGCGGGGCGCGTAGACCTTACGCCGCGTCGCGTAGCGGTGGAGCGCGGGGCGGGCCTTTCGGCTGCGGGCGTAGGCTGAGGCTCAGCCGCTCTCGTCTCTTCGGCGGGAGTCGGCGCGGGCTTCGGCTCTTCGATGCGCGCGCCCGTGGAAGTGACGCGGTGCGCCCCACGGTCGCGCGTTGACTCGGCGAGTGTGGGAGTCTTCGGCTCCTCCACTCCCGCAAGGCTCGCGGGCGCGGGCGCGAACGAGCCGCCGAAGCTGAGCTTGTACGTGCCCTCGCTGTCGCCCGTGGCTCGCGCCTCGACGCGCAGGACGAGCGTCTCCTCGCTGCGTACGTAGAAGCTCTTCGTCACGTTTGTCGGGTCGCCGAAGAGGGTGAACTTTATGAGTGGGCGGAGCGTCGTCGCGGTGAACACGTCAACGTCGCCTATCAGCTCGGAGGCTTCGAGGGTGACTTTAACGTCGCCCTCCGTTCCACGGAACGTGTAGAAATAGCGCGTGCGGCGCGAGTCGCCTACGTCGCGCGGCGATATGCGCCCCGTGACTTCCGTGGAGAAGACGGGAGTCGGAAAGTTAACGTCGGACGACTGCGCGCGCGTCGGCCTCGACGCCGAGAGCGCGAGCAGCACGCAGGCCGAGGCGAGCAGTGCGAACCGTATTTGTCTCTGTTTCACTCGAAGCATGGGAACAGGCGCGGGCCGGAGAGCAGGCAGAGTTTACCAGTACGCGCGCGAGTGCAAAAGTCTTCCGTGTAGGCTCTCCCCTTTGCGCCCTTTGCGACTACTCCGCGCCCTTTGCAATTAGAGCTTCAGGAGCTAACCACGGAGAGCGCAAAGAAGGCGCGAATGACGCAAAGAAAAATCCCGGCCGGGACTGTGCCGGGCCGGGCTCTTTCGTGGCTCATGCGGAAGGGGGGACTCGAACCCCCACGAGTTACCTCACACGCCCCTCAAACGTGCGCGTCTACCAGTTCCGCCACTTCCGCTAGGGGTGACTTACCGACTGAAAAACAATCTAGCAGCAATCCCGACACCGTTCAAGTCGGGCATGCCGGAGACTCTTCAAACGCTACTGCTTCTTCTCCGGGCCGTCCGGCGTGAGAACCGGCGAAGCGCCGCCCTGCGCGGGCGCGGGTGCCGTCGCGGGCGCAGTCGCGGGCGCTGCCGTACCACCCTGCGCGGGCGCGTTCGAGCCTTCGGCCGGTGCCGCGGGCGAAGCCGTCTGCTGCGCGGGCGAGGCGGCCGGCGCGGGCGTAGGCGTCGCGGCGGACTTCGGCACGCGTCCCTCCATCAGAGAGCCCTGACCGCCGCCGATGCCCATCGAGAGCAGCAGCGCGACGAGGAAGAAAGTTATGGCCGCGCCGATGGTTATCTTCGAGAGAACGCTCTGCGTGCCGCGCGGGCCGAAGGCCGTGCTCGAAATCGAGCTTGTGAAGAGCTGCCCCGCGTCGGCCTTGCCCGGCTGCAAGAGCACTGAGACGACGAGCGCGATGCACGACAGTATGAACAGTCCGTAGAGTAGATAGCTTATCAAAACTTATGTGACCTCAGACTTCCCTTTTATCTTTCGTAATTCACGATGCGCGAGAACGACTCGGCTTCGAGGCTTGCGCCGCCCACGAGCGCGCCGTCAACGTCAGGCTGCTTCATCAGTCCCGCGATGTTGTCGGGCTTGACCGAGCCGCCGTAGAGGACGCGCAGACGCGAGGCGGCTTCCCGAGAGAACCTATCCGCGAAAACGCGCCGGACAAACGCGTGCATCTCCTGCGCTTGCTCCGGCGTCGCTGTGCGCCCCGTCCCGATGGCCCAGACGGGCTCGTAGGCGATTATGATACGGTCGAGGTCGGAGGCTGTCAAATCGCGCAGGCCGCCCTCCAACTGTCCGCGCACAACCCTCTCGGCCGTGCCGCTCTCGCGCTGCTCAAGCGTCTCGCCCACGCACATAATCACCGTCAACCCGGCGGCGAGCGCCGACAGAGTCTTCAGGTTCACGAACGAATCGGTCTCGTGGTAGAACTGCCGCCGCTCCGAGTGGCCGACGATGACGTGAGTCGCGCCTGCGTCGCGCAGCATGTCGGCCGCGACCTCGCCCGTGTGCGCGCCGTGCTTCGACTCGGTCGAGCAGTCCTGACCTGCAACGCCTATGTTCGAGCCTTCGAGCCGGTCGGCCACGGTCTTTATCGCCGTGAAGACCGGCGCGATCACGACCTCGCAGTGGTTCGCGTTCGCCACCAGAGGCTTCAACTCGACCGCCGTCTGAACCGATTCGGCGATCAGCTTGTACATCTTCCAGTTTCCGGCGATGACAGGTTTTCTCATTCGGAAGCCTTCAGCATTCAGCGGTCAGCACTCAGCTTTTACTCTTGCCAGCAGCCCTTTCCACTTTCCAACTCGACCCTCGCGTATCGGTTTGGCTGAAAGCTGAGTGCTGACCGCCGACAGCTATTTATCGTTGAGCGCCGCGACGCCGGGCAGTTCGTCCCCGGCGAGGAATTCGAGCGTGGCGCCGCCGCCCGTGGAGATGTGCGTAATCTTGTCCGCGACGCCCGCCTGATGAATCGCGGAGACCGAGTCGCCGCCGCCGACGATGACGGTCGCGCCGCGTTCGGCCGCATCTGCGACCGCGCGCGCGACGCCGACAGTCCCCTCCTCGAAGCCCTTCTCCTCGAAGACGCCCATCGGGCCGTTCCAGATAATCGTCTTCGCGTCGGCAATCTCTCGCGCGAAGAGCGCGACCGACTCTTTGCCGATGTCCAAGCCGACGAGGCCGATGTTCGTGAACTCGACCGGGATAGTCTTGCGGCTGTTGAGCGGGTCGAAGCTGTCAACGACCTGATGGTCGGTCGGCAAAATGAGCTTGACGCTCTCGGCCTCCGCGCGCCGACGTATCTGCCGCGCGGTGTCGAGCATGTCGTCCTCGACGAGCGACTTGCCTACAGTGAAGCCTTCGGCCTTGAAGAAGGTGTAGGCCATCGCGCCGCCGATTAAAATCTTGTCCACGTGGCGTGTGATGAGCGAGTTGATGACGGGAATCTTATCCGAGACCTTCGCGCCGCCGAGTATCGCGACGAACGGCCGCTCCGGGTTGTTGAGCGCGCGCCCGAGATACTCAAGCTCCTTCTCCATCAACAAGCCCGCCGCGGACTTTTCGACGTGCTTCGTAATCCCCACGGTCGAGGCGTGCGCGCGGTGCGCTGTGCCGAAGGCGTCGTTGACGTAGAGGTCGCAGAGCGAAGCGAGTTGTCGAGAGAACGCGTCGTCGTTCTCCTCCTCCTCCTTGTGGAAGCGCAGGTTTTCGAGCAACAGCACGTCGCCGTCCTTTAGACTCGCGACCGATTCTTCGGCCCGCGGCCCCACGCAGTCCTCCGCGAACGCGACGGGCTTACCCAGCAATTCCGAAAGATACTCGGCGACGGGGCGAAGGCTGTACTTCTCGACGCGCTCGCCCTTCGGCCTCCCCAGGTGCGACGCGAGTATGACACGCGCGCCATGCTCGACGGCGTACTGAATCGTCGGCAGCGCAGCGCGCACGCGCGTGTCGTCGCCGACCTTCCCTCCCTTCAAGGGCACGTTGAAGTCAACGCGCACGAAGACGCGCTTGCCCTTCAGGTCGAGGTCTTTGATGGAAAGCTTTTGCATGAGTGATAAGTGATGAGTGATAGGTGATGAGTGATGAGCGATAAGAGCAGGGCTTACTTTTACTCTTATCACTCATCACTTATCACTTCCCTACAGTCCTTTGCCAGCGATGTACTTGACGAGGTCGCGGACGCGGCAGGAGTAGCCCCACTCGTTGTCATACCATGAGAGCACCTTGACGAGGTTGCCGCCGATGACCTTCGTATACTCCGCGTCCACGATTGAAGAGTTGTCGTTCTTGCGGAAGTCCACGGAGACGAGCGGCTCTTCGGAGTAGGCGAGTATGCCCTGAAGCTCCTCGTTGGCCGCGTTCTTCAGGGCCGTGTTGACCTCCTCGCTCGTCGTCTCGCGCTCGACCTCCATCACAACATCAACGAGCGACACGTTCGGCGTCGGCACGCGAACCGAGATGCCGTCGAACTTGCCCTTGAGTTCAGGCAGCACCAACGCGACGGCCTTGGCCGCGCCCGTCGAGGTCGGAATCATCGAGAGAGCGGCGGCTCGCGCGCGGCGC